>CAYWSH010000181.1:4184-7258 GCA_964460655.1 uncultured Terriglobales bacterium
GCGGGCGGCACGGAATCCATGTCCATGATCCCGATGGGCGGTAACAAGATCAGCGCCAACCCGCACCTCGTGGCGAATTATCCCGATGCGTATCTCTCGATGGGCCTCACCGCCGAGCGGCTGGCCAAACCCTTCGGCATCACGCGCGAGCAGTCCGACGACTTCAGCTTGCAATCGCACCAGAAGGCTTTCGCCGCCATTGCAGCCGGCAAGTTCGACGACGAACTCGTTCCCGTGCCCGTCAGCTTCACCACACCGAACGGCAGCAAGCCCAAGCGCGTCGAGATCACTTTCAAGATGGACGAAGGCCCGCGCGCCGACTCCACTCGCGAGGCCCTTGCTGCGCTGAAGCCAGCATTTCATCAGCACGGACAGGTCACGGCGGGGAATTCGTCGCAAATGTCCGACGGCGCTGCCGCGGCGGTCATCATGTCTTCAGAAAGAGCCCAGCAGCTCGGCATCAAGCCCCTGGCGCGCTTCGTCGCGTTCGCCACCGCCGGTTACAAACCGGAAGAGATGGGCCTCGGTCCGGTGTTCGCGATCCCGAGAGCCCTGAAGCTCGCCGGACTCACGCTCGACCAGATCGATGTCATCGAGTTGAACGAAGCGTTCGCCGTCCAGGCGCTGAGCGTGATCAAAGAAGCCGGACTCGATCCGGCGCGCATGAATCCGAACGGTGGCGCGATCGCACTCGGCCATCCGCTGGGCTGCACCGGCGCGAAGTTGGTGGCGAGCATCATCCGCGAACTGAAGCGGCGCAACGGCAAGTACGGCCTGGTAACGATGTGCGTCGGCGGCGGCATGGGTGCCGCAGGGGTCATAGAAAGCATTTAAAGGCAAACCGCTAAGGACATCAAGGACGCAAAGGAATGGAGAATCAGATCAGCCGCGAGGTCATCGATGCCGCGATGAAGGTACATACGGCTCTCGGTCCCGGCCTTTTGGAGCACGTCTATCGCGCATGTGTGGCGCACGAGCTGCGGAAAGCGGGCTTGAAGACCGATGAAGAGGCTGCACTGCCCGTTCTTTATGATGGTCTCCAATTCGATTTCGCCTATCGGATGGACCTATTGGTCAACGATTTAGTGATCGTCGAGTTCAAGACGGTCGAGAAGCTTCTGCCGATCCATCGCGCGCAACTGCTCACCTATCTCAAGCTGAGCAACAAACGCCTCGGCCTCATCTTGAATTTCAACGCCGTACACTTGCGCGAAGGCATCTGGCGCGTTGTGAATGGCTTGACCGAAGAACCCTTTGCGTCCGCTGCGTCCTCTGCGGTTTGAATTTGGAGAATCTATGGCTACAGCAGCAATCCCAAAGACGAAGATAACCGGCGGCAGCTTCCTCATCGAAGAGCGCGGGCTCGCCGACGTCTTCATGCCGGAAGATTTCAACGAGCAACACCAGCTCATCGCGCAGACGGCGGAAGATTTCGCCAACAACGAGATCGTGCCGGCGATCGAGAAGATCGAGCATAAGGATTTCGCCACCACGCGTGCGCTCATCAAGTCCGCGAGCGACCTCGGCCTGACATCGGTCGACGTGCCGGAGCAGTACGGCGGCGCCGACATGGACAAGGTCTCGTCGGCCGTCATCGCCGACCGCATGGCGAAGAGCGGCAGCTTCAGCGTGTCGTTCGGCGGGCACGTCGGCATCGGCACGCTGCCCATCGTGTACTTCGGCACCGAGCAGCAGAAGCAGAAGTACCTGCCGAAGCTGGCGAGTGGTGAGTGGGTCGGGGCGTATGCGCTCTCGGAATCGTCGTCTGGTTCGGACGCGCTGAATTGCCGCGCGCGCGCCGAGCTTTCGTCCGACGGCACGACCTACACGCTGAACGGCGAGAAGATGTGGATCACCAATGCCGGCTTTGCCGACGTGTTCATCGTGTTCGCGAAGATCGGCGGCGAGAAGTTCACGGCGTTCATCGTCGAGAAGACCTTCCCCGGTTTCACCATCGGCGCGGAAGAGCACAAGATGGGCATCCGCGGCTCGTCCACTTGTCCGATCATCCTCAACGACTGCAAAGTGCCGGCCGAGAACCTGCTCGGCGAGATCGGCAAAGGCCACGTCATCGCGTTCAACATCTTGAACGTCGGGCGCTTCAAGCTGGGAGCGGCGTGCGTCGGCGGCGCGCGTAGTTCGCTCGAAAGCGCCATCGGTTATGCGAAGCAACGCAAAGCGTTCAGCAAGACGATCGCTGACTTCGGCTTGGTCCGCGAAAAGCTTGCCGACGTCGCCTGCGGCGTGTGGTCGGGCGAAGCGATGGTCTATCGCACCGTCGGCATGATGGACGCGGCGCTCAGCGAGATCGATAAATCCGCGGCCGACGCCGCGCAACAGGTCCGCAAAGGCATCGAGGAATACGCCATCGAGTGCTCCATGATCAAAGTGTGGGGCTCGGAGATGCTCGACCGCACCGTGGACCATGCCGTGCAGATCTTCGGCGGCTACGGCTTCGTCGAAGAGTATCCCGCGGAACGCGCATATCGCGATTCGCGCGTGAACCGCATCTTCGAAGGCACGAATGAGATCAACCGCCTCATCATCACGGGCTTCCTGCTGAAGCGCGCGATGAGCGGCCAGCTGCCGCTCATGCCGGCGATCAAGAAGCTGATGGACGAGGTCCTCGTCGGCCCGACCATGAGCGAGGACGACGACGGCCCGCTCGCCGCCGAGCGCAAGCTCGTCGCTGCGGCGAAGAAGCTCACGCTGTTCGCCGCTGGCAGCGCCACGCAGAAATATCTGGCGGCGATCCAGGAGCAGCAGGAAGTGATGGGCGCGCTCGCCGACATGGCGATCGAGACCTACGCGATCGAATCCTGCGTGCTACGTGCTCGCAAGCTCGTCGAACGCAACGGCGAAGCGAATGCATCGCTCGCCCTCGCCATGACGCAGGCCTACTGCGCCGAGGCATTCGACCGGCTCGAGGTCGCCGCGCGACGCGTCATCGCAAACGTCGCCGAGGGCGACATGCAGCGCACCCAGATGGCGATCGTCCGCCGCCTGGCGAAGCGCGAGCAGTACGACACCATCACGCTGAAGCAGCAGGTCGCGCAGCGCGTGCTGGATGCAGG
>CAYWSH010000182.1:0-7252 GCA_964460655.1 uncultured Terriglobales bacterium
CCGCCAGACAGTTAGCAACACGGGAAAAGTCCGATCGCCTCAGCCGCCATCCCGCGCTACAACGGGATCAGCAGCTGGGGCGATGTTCTCTGTGGGGTCGAATCGGCGGACATTCGGGGCCCGATTCCCCAGTTATCCGGGGCTGTTCTCAGAAGGCCATTTCCGCAGTCCGAATGCATTTCCCCGGTAGGGAGCACGCTCGCTCCTGATCTGCGCGCCCTCACGCATGGCGCGGGTCACGGGTGTTTTCTCCACGACTTCGAGCAGGCGCTGCCACTGCTCGTCGCTCAGCGGCTGGTCCGAATGCAGCACCCGTCGGATGCTCACCTTGCCGTTGTCGTCGCGTGTGAGTTCGAGTTCCGCGCGGAATTCGCCGAGGTTCCAGCCTTTCTTCCCGGCATACATGCGCAATGTTATGGCCGTGCACGAAGCAAGTGCGGCAAGGTAGTAATCGAACGGCGCCGGCGCGGCACTTTGGCCGCCGAGCGCCTTGGGCTCATCGGTTTGCAGATCGAAATGACCGGCACGAATAAAGTGCAGATAATTCGTGCCAGCCGATACGATGCTGGCGTGAAATTGCGGCTTCACGGCTCACCGGCCGCGACGACGCCCGCACTGCCGGTCATATCGATGAACAACGTCATGAACCCGGGTACGGTTTCCGTACGCGCCCAGTCGCGCTGCAGTTCGCACCACAGTTGCGTCACGCTGATAATCTTGCCACCGGCCTGCTCGATACGGCGCAGCGCCATCTCGTGCGCGGTCACCGACGTGCCTCCGACCGCATCGGCCACGACGTATACCTCGTAGCCTTCACGCAATGCGTCGAGCGCGGGAAACGTCAAGCACGCTTCCGTCCACAACGCCGTCATGATCAATTTCTTGCGACCGGTCGCCGTCACGGCCTTTCGGAACTCGACGTCCTCCCAGGAGTTGATCGTCGTGCGATCGTAAGTCGGGAACTTGTCGAGCACCTGGCGCAGCGGCTCGATCGGCGGCTTGTTGCGGCCGGTCATCACGTTCACGGTCGAATGCACGACTGGCAGGCCGTACAGCACCGCGGCTTTCGCCGCACGCACGATATTGCTGACCAGGCGCTGGCGTTCCATCGAAGCGATTGAATTGACCTGTACGGGCTGGTAGTCGATGAGGATGAACGCGGAATTTTGCGGCGTAAGCAGATGATCCTTGAGCGGATCGCGAATCGGTTCACTGGCCATGGCATCCCTCCGATGAATGAATGAATCTGGAAGGTTAACGCCTGACGGGGAGATGCGGATTCGCTCGCACGCCGCGCTTCCCTATCCGATAACGGCCGCTAATCGCATCGTTAGCAACACGGAGCGATGACCAGTTCCGCCTCTAAACTGGCTACGCCGCCAGACAGTTGGCAGCACAGAGGAAGTCCGATCGCCTCAGCCGACAATCCGCGCCACAGCGGGCTGTTCCGCTGGGGCGATGTTCTCTGCGGGGTCGGATCGGCGGACTTCCGAGCCTAGGTTTCGGGTTTCCGGGCGAAATTCCCAGTTGGTCATTTTCGCAGTATTCCCATGATCGACACGACGTACTCCGAAGGGCCTTGAAGCAATTCGTGCGTCTATCGCGTGCCGGCGCTCCAGCGAGAAATGCCTGCCGACGAGGTCGTCCCGGTCGCCGGCTATGGCGAGGATCCCGGTGGATGGTTCTCCCGATGGCGGTCGTGGTCTGCTTGCGCCGCAAACATGGCCTCGCGCGCCTTTGTGGCACGCGCGAAACTGGACTTGATCTGTTCGTCTTCGCCGACGAGCACGTAGGCATCGAAGGTGCGAATGCCCCGGGCGTTGACACGAAACAAGGCGCGGACCGAAAACTGTTTGGTCGCGAAAATTGGAGTTCCGATCACCTTCGACATGGCCGCACGCGGATCGGGTCTGTTGGCGTCGTGGGGTGTCACCGTCGTTTGTCCTGATTCACCGCACGGTCGTAGGGCGCGTATCGCGGCTCGCCATGCCGAGCAGCTTTTGGAAATCGCGCAGATCGCGCTCGATGTTCAGGCGCGCCTCGGCGTCATCGCGCAGCTCGAAGGAGTCGATGTCCAATCGGCGGCGCACTTCCCGTAACTCCAGGAACAACACTAAACACATCCGTTTGAGGTCGTCGATGTCCGTGTCGGTTGCCATGCCGCACCTCATCGTTGAATGGTTACCCGCTTTGATCTGGTGATTGAATCGACTATTTCGGCGGAGTGAGCTTCAAGGAAGGACTTGTCACTTGGCGCGACGCCGCTTGCTTTCGATGCTGCGCATTCAGGGATATCCACCTACAGTCGCCACGAACCCCAGGCTGTAGCCCCACGGGTTTTCGTCGATGAACCCGACCGGGGCGATCACCAGCAACGCAGCAATCGCGCAAGCCGCTGCGGCGCCCACGACGAATGCACTTCGAAGGCGCACGCCCAACTCAACGCCCCCGCAGCCGCCAATTGCACGGCCACTATCAGCCACGCCGGCACGGACGCATCCATTCAGTTGCCGATCGTCGCGACCTCACGATCACCCTGAAGAATCGGAGCGGCGGCCGGGGCATTCGCAAAGAAATCTTCGACCGACTGGCCGGGCTGCCATGCGCGGCCAACGCGCTGCTCGATGTATTCGCGGACCATCCGACGAATGACCTGCGAGGGCGTGACGTCGTCGAGATCGCACAGGCGCTCGAACACCGATTTCTTGTCGGGATCCATGAGCACTGTCAGCCGAGCGGTACGCTGTTCCTGGGTCATGGGGTCGGCTCCCATTTACATTAGATGTGCGTACCATGACAATCTGATGTGACGCTGTCAAGCAACACACGGCGAGCTCGAACCTGCTGCCGAACGTCGCGTTGACAGAGAATTCGCGAATGTCCTCGAGGCGCGCCTGATGGCAGTTACGCCGCTCACCGCCGTACTGGCCGTGATTCTTGCTTGGCTTGCGATAGGCGGTGCCGGGCTGATCGCACCCCGCCGGCTCGGATGGGTCGCGCGCACGCTGTTTCCGCTGGGCGCGATCTTGGGTCTCGCGCTGACGGTCGTCGCCGTGCAGGCTCTGTTTGGCGCGCCAGAAACCCGCATCCTTCCGTTGGGCCTGCCGGATCTGCCGATGCACTTGCGCCTGGATGCGCTCGCGGCGGTTTTCCTCACCCTGATCGGGCTGACCGTGTCGGGGGTGTCGTGGTACGCGGCAGGCTACTTCCGCGCCGGCGAAGGCACCGCGCCCGGCCTGCAATGCCTCCAGTACCACGTGTTCCTGTCCAGCATGGCGATGGTGGTGCTGGCCGACGATGCCTTCACCTTCATGGTGGCGTGGGAAACCATGGCGCTGTCGTCGTATTTCCTCGTCACGACCCAGCACCGCGTATCGGAGATTCGCAGTGCTGGCTTCCTGTATCTGCTGCTTGCGCACGTCGGCGCGATCAGCCTGCTGCTCTGCTTCGGAGTACTGCAGGGCGGCTCCTGGCAGTTCACGTTCGACGCGATGCGCCATGCCGGGCTGTCGCCCGCCTGGGCGAGCGTCGCCTTCGGCTTGGCGCTGTTCGGCTTCGGCGCCAAGGCCGGGCTGGTACCGATGCACGTCTGGCTTCCCGAAGCGCATCCGGCCGCGCCGTCTCCGGTGTCCGCGCTGATGAGCGGGGTGATGCTAAAGACCGCGGTCTACGGTTTCGTGCGCGTGAGCTTCGATCTGCTGCACCCAACAAACTGGGCGTGGGGCGCGGTGGTACTCGCACTCGGCGCATTCTCCGGATTCTTCGGCGCGGTGTTCGCAGCGGTGCAGTCCGACATGAAGCGCCTGCTTGCCTACTCGTCGATCGAGAACATCGGGATCATCTTCAGCGGTCTGGGACTGGCGCTGCTGTATCGCGGGATGGGCATGAACTCCTTGTGCGCGCTCGCGCTCGCCGCGGCGTTGTACCACTGCGTCAATCACGCGCAATTCAAGAGCCTGCTGTTCCTCGCGACCGGCTCGGTCTTGCATGCGACCGGCGAGCGCAGCCTGGGCAAGCTCGGTGGCCTGATTCGTCCGATGCCCTGGGTCGCCAGCCTGGCGCTGATCGGTACGCTCGCGATGGCGGGACTGCCACCGCTCAACGGCTTCGTGTCGGAGTGGCTGCTGCTGCAGTCCTACCTGTTCACACCGACGCTGCCGCATGCGCTGGTCAACATGCTTGTGCCGCTCGGCGCGGCGTTGTTTGCGCTCACCGTCGCACTGGCCGCCTACGTGTTGGTGAAGTTCTATGGCGTCATCTTCCTCGGCCGGTCGCGCGAGCCGAGCGTGGAGAAAACGCACGATGCAGGATTGTTCGGGCGGATCGGGCTTGCGTGGTTGGCGATCACCTGCGTGCTGCTGGGCCTGTTCCCGGTAGCGGTCCTGAGCGCACTCGATCAGGTCAATCGCAGTCTGCTCGGTACGACCCTCGGTAATCACACGACTTCTTCCTGGCTGGTCGTGCCGATCACGACCGAACGCGCGTCCTACAGCCCGCTCGCGTTCGGAGTCGGCATCGCCGCCTGTTTCATCGGTAGCTTCGTGCTGGTCCGTCTGCTCTATCACGGCCGCACCCGACGAAGCCCGCCCTGGGATTGCGGCTTCCCTGCGCAGACCGCGCGCATGCAGGACTCCGCGGAAGGCTTCGGTCAGCCGATCCGGCACATCTTCGCGCCGTTCTTCCGGATCCACCGCGAGGTGCCGTCGCCGGATGATTCGGCGCCATGGTATGCGCTGCACCTGGCCGATCGCTGGTGGGGTTGGGTGTACGTGCCGATCGCGCGCGCGGTTGACGCGGTCGCGAACTTGATCGGCTTGCTGCAGCAAGGACGCATCGCGTTGTACCTCGTCTACAGCTTCGCAACCTTGCTGGCCTTGCTGGTGTTCGCGCTGTGACCCCCGCCACGCTGACCGCCGTGTTCGAGACCGCGTTCGTCATCGCGCTGGCGCCGCTGTTGCTGGGCTGGATCGACCAGTGCCGGGCCTGGCTGCAGAACCGACGCGGCGCGGGCCTGCTGCAGCCCTATCGCAACCTGCGCAAGCTGCTGCACAAGGACGCCATCGTCGCCAACGATGCTTCGCCCTTGTTCCGCGCTTCGCCGTACATCCAGTTCGGCGCGATGGCACTGGCGGCCGCGATCATCCCGGTGGTCGGCCGGCAGCCGCTGCTTGCGACCTCGGCCGATACGATCGCGCTGGTCGGCGTGTTCGCGCTCGCACGCGTGTTCATCGCGCTCGCCGGCATGGACATCGGCACCGCGTTCGGATCGCTCGGTGCCCGTCGCGAGATGTTCGTCGGCTTCCTGTCCGAACCGGCGCTGCTTATGGTGTTCTTCGCGGCCTCGCTGCTGACCCAGAGCACGCTGCTGCCGGTGATCGTCGAGCGACTCGCCGAACGCGAGATCGGCATCTATCCGAGCCTGGCGTTCGCCGGCGTCGCGTTCGTGATGGTCCTGCTCGCGGAGAACGCGCGCATTCCGATCGACAACCCGGCCACGCATCTGGAACTGACGATGATCCACGAAGCGATGGTGCTCGAGTACTCGGGCCGCCACCTCGCGCTGATCGAATGGGCGTCCGCGCTGAAGCTGCTGAACTTCGCGGCGATCGGGCTGGCGCTGTTCGTGCCTTGGGGACTGGCGCCGCCGACGGCTGGGCCGCTGGGCATCGCGGTCGCCGGTGGTGTCGCCGTGCTCAAGCTGGGCGCGGTCGGCGCCGCGCTTGCGCTGATCGAGACGGTCAGCGCGAAGCTGCGGATCTTCCGCGCCCCGGAGTTCCTCGCCACCGCGTTCCTGCTCGCGGTGCTGGGTCTGCTCGTGCACGGCCTGCTCGGAGACTGACGATGAACGCGATGCATTGGGCTTTGCAACTCGTGCACCTGGGTGCGGCGACGCTGCTGCTGACCTCGTTCGCGATGATCTCGCAGCGGCGCATCGCTTCGCTCGTTGAATTGTTCGCGTGGCAAGGCGGCATCTTGAGCGTCTCCACGGCGGCGATGGCGTACGCGTCATCGCAGCCGCACCTGTACGTCTCGGCAGCGCTCTCGCTCGTGCTCAAGGTGATCTTGCTGCCGTGGATCCTGCAGCGCC
The DNA here is from genome assembly GCA_964460655.1 of uncultured Terriglobales bacterium. GTDB lineage: Bacteria > Acidobacteriota > Terriglobia > Terriglobales > Acidobacteriaceae > CAVUAF01. The sequence continues at coordinate 6,089 of CAYWSH010000182.1, forward strand.
TGATCCGTCGTCTGAACGTGCACTGGGACACCGAACCGCTGCTCAACATCCCCGCCACGATGCTGATCGGCATCCTGCTCGTGGTGTTCGCGTTCGCGCTTTCGCAACCGATCTCCGCGCTGTCGGCGAGCGCTTCGCGCGGCACGCTGGGCATCGCGCTGGCGGTCGTGATGCTCTCGTTCCTGATGATGATCACGCGCCGCAAGGCGGTCTCGCAGGTGGTAGGTTTCCTGGCGATGGAAAACGGGCTGTTCTTCGCCGCGATCGCCGCGACCCATGGAATGCCGATGGTGGTCGAGCTCGGCGTCGCCCTCGACGTCCTGGTCGGGACCCTGATCCTCGGCGTGTTCTTCTTCCAGATCCGCGAGCAGTTCGACAGCCTCGACCTGCGGCATCTGGAAAAGCTCAAGGAGGACTGAGGTGGAGCTCTGGCTGCTGCTGGCGACCCCCCTGCTTGGAAGCTTCGTGCTGGCATGGCTGGGCGCGCACCGGCGCGCGCCGGAAATCAACGTCGCGTTCAGCCTTGCGACCTTCCTCGCGGGCGCCGCACTGACCCGCCGGGTGATGGCCGAAGGCTCGCTCCTGCTCGGTCACGAGCAGTTCTTCGTCGATCCGTTCAACGTATTTCTGGTCATGCTGACCGCATTCGTCGGCTGGACCACGGCGGTGTTCTCGCGATCGTACATGCGCGTGGAGGAACACCACGGGCGGGTGAACCGCGCACGCTTGCGGCTGTACCACGCGATGTACCAGCTGTTCGTGTTCACGATGCTGCTCGCGCTACTGACCAACAACCTCGGCCTGTTGTGGGTGGCGATGGAAGCGGCGACCTTGACCACCGTGCTGCTGGTGTCGTTGTACCGGACTGCGGCGAGCATCGAGGCCGCGTGGAAATATTTCATCCTCTGCGGCGTCGGCATCGCGCAGGCGCTGTTCGGCACGATCCTGCTGTATCTGGCAGCGGAGAAGGTGCTCGGTGCGGAAGGCTCGACCGCCCTGTTGTGGACCCATCTGGATGCGGTCAAGGCGCAGCTCGAGCCGGTCGTGCTGACGCTCGCCTTCGTCTTCCTGCTCGTGGGCTACGGCACCAAGGTCGGGCTGGCGCCGCTGCACAACTGGCTGCCCGACGCGCACGCCGAAGGTCCGACGCCGATCTCGGCGGTG
>CAYWSH010000183.1:0-5596 GCA_964460655.1 uncultured Terriglobales bacterium
ACACCATGGACACGTTCGTCGATTCGTCCTGGTACTTCTATCGCTACACCGACGCCAAGAACGACCGTGCGCCGTTCGCCGGCGCGAACGCGAACTACTGGTTCCCCATCGACCAGTACATCGGCGGCGTCGAGCACGCCATCCTGCACCTTATCTATTCGCGTTTCTGGACGAAGTTCATGCGCGATATGGGGCTCATCAAGAACGACGAACCGGTAACGCGGCTCTTCACCCAGGGCATGATCATCAAGAACGGCGCGAAGATGTCGAAGAGTTACGGCAACGTCGTCTCGCCCGACGACATGGTGGAACGCTACGGCGCCGACTCCACGCGCATGTACACGCTCTTCGCCACTTCGCCCGACCGCGAGCTCGACTGGCAGGATGCCGGCGTCGAGGGCGTGCACCGGTTCTTGGCGAAGACGTATCGGGTGTTTGTGGTCTCGTGTGGCACAGCCGCCTCGGCTGTGCCGGCTTCGGCCAACGCTCGCAACGTCCAGCGCAAGCTGCATCAGACGATCAAGCGCGTTACCGACGACTTCAACGGCCGTTGGCACTTCAACACCTGCATCGCCGCGTTGATGGAGCTGGTAAACACGTGCAGCGCGGAACAGCAGATGTTCGCCGCCGGCGCAGCGAGCAACGCCGAAACGCGCGCCGTCCTCCGCACTATCGTGTTGCTGCTCCAGCCGTTCGCGCCCTACCTGGCGCACGAACTGTGGGAGATGCTTGGCGAGAAGTCGAACCTGCTGAAAGAAAGATGGCCGCAGCACGACGCCGCGCTTGCGCAGGAAGATGAGGTGGAGATCCCCGTACAGGTGAACGGCAAGATCCGCGCGCGCATCGTGGTGCCGTTCGACAGCCCGGAGGCCACGCTGCGCGACCGCGCGCTCGCCGACGAAAAAGTCCGCGCCACGCTCGATGGCAAGCAGGTGGTGAAGGCCATCGTGGTGCCGAACAAGCTGGTGAATCTGGTAGTGAAGTAGAGTTTGCTGTCATCCTGAGCGGAGTTCCGGCTTGCCGGGACGGAGTCGAAGGATCCCTATAGCTACTACGAAGCACGGGTGCCATAGGGATCCTTCGACTGCGCTCGGTTCCGCGTTGCGGAACCTCGCTTCGCTCAAGATGACATTTATCACTATGAGTGGATTGTCCATCTCGCTCCGCCGCGGCAAGGACTCGAAAGACCTCCTGGTCATCACGCGCCCCGACGGCACCAGCACGTGGTCGCGCGAGCAGCAAGGGTTTCTCGCCTTCCACGACCTGGCGCATTTCGTTGTCGAATCGACGCTGGGCATGCGCAACGGCTTCTACGGACTTATTTCCCAAGGTTGGGACATAACGACGTTTGGCGAGAAGGCGAAGGCCAAAACATTCCCGAAGAAGCTATCTGGGTGGAGCACGCGGTCAGTACCCTGATGCTGCACAACTCGCAAGGGCCGCTCACCGCCGAGCAGTACAACCAGACGATCGCCGAGCAGGCCGCGTCACGCGGCGAAACTTTCTTACGTCCCGTCACGCAAGCCGAGCTCGACGCCATGACCACGCGACTGAACGAGCTGCACTATCGGTGGCGAATGCTGAAGCCAGGAGAGAGCATCGATTTCTCGTTCGAAGAAATTGAGTCATTGAGTCATTGGGCGATTGAACCCATCGGAGCGAGCGGTTTTTCAATGACTCAACGACCCGATGACTCAATGGCTCAATCTCTTGAGTCATGATGTAATCACCTCCGATGCCCCGCTCTCCCGTCCATGACGGTTTCCGCGCGGTCTTGCGACAACCCGGTGTCGTCATCGCCGAGATCGTGTGGCGGTGGTCTTTCGGCACGGCTATGCTCGCGCTGCTCGGCGTGGCGGCGGTGCAATTCCTCAAGTCGATCCCCGTCAGCAACAACGATCTGCTGGAGCTGCGCACCGGTACGCCGTTCCTGATGGCCGATGCGCTCGCGCACATGCTGCAGGGAACCGGTGGACGCCTGCTGCGCGCGACCGCGATTCTGCTGCCCAGCCTGATGCTGCTGTGGACCATCGCGGCGTCCGTCGGACGGGCGGCGACCCTGAAAGGATTGCTTGAGGGTTCGCGCGCGAACCTCGGCACACTTCTCGGGATCCACTTCCTGCGCTCTGTGCTTGGGCTAGCCGGATTTGCAGCTTATGTCGGCGCGGCGGCGTTGGCCGGCGCGGTCTCGCGGCCAGACGCTGACGGCATCGGCGTGTTCATGGCTGTCTTCCTCGCGCAGATGTTCATCGTCGTGTTCGTGGGGGGCGTCTTGAACTGGTACCTGTCGCTCGCTCCGCTCGCCGCGGCGCGCAGCGGTGGTGACACCATGGTCGCGATCGCCAATGCGTTCAACGCGGCGCGCCGTCATGCCGGCGGACTCTCGCAGGTCAGTCTCATGTTCGCCGTGTTGCGCGCGGTGCCACTGCTGATGGTCACGCTCGTTTCGCTCGGTATCTTTGGGCAGGTGACGCCGCAGCATTGGCGGGCGGCAACGGTGATCGTTGCGGCCATCAGTCTCGTGTATTTCACCCTGGCGGACTTCCTGTATCTCGCTCGGCTGGCGGCGTACAACGCGGTGATGGACGAAGAGGTTGCGCATTCACCGGCGAACGCGGCGGCGCCCAGCGTGACCCAAGCCGTCGTATAGAATGTCGTGTTTGCCCGCGCCTTCCGAGTGCGCCGGGCAGGGAGGCACTCATGACGCTTACACCCGGCAAGATGAAAGGGATGAAAGCAGTCTCCGACCAGCGCGGGGTGATCGCGGCCGCAGCGATGGACCAGCGCGGTTCGCTGAAGAAGGCGCTGGCGAAGGAAAAGGGCGGCGACGTATCGCGCGCCGACATGGAAGAGTTCAAGACGATCGTCAGCCAGGTGCTGACGCCACACGCCAGCGCCATCCTGTTGGATCCTGAGTGGGGACTGCCAGCGTCGAAGAGCCGCGCGAAGAATGCCGGGTTGCTGCTCGCCTACGAGCAATCGGGCTACGACAACACACGCCCCGGCCGCATCCCCGACTTGTTGCCCGATTATTCCGTGCGCCGCATCAAGGAAGCCGGCGCCGACTGCGTGAAGGTCCTCATCTATTACACGCCGTTCGACAAGAAAGAGGTCAACGACGAGAAGCATGCGTTCGTGGAGCGCATCGGCGATGAATGCCGCGCTAACGACATCCCGTACTTCCTCGAGTTCGTCGGCTACGACGCCGAGGGTGGCGACGAAAAAGGCGCCGACTTTGCGCGCCGCAAACCTGACATCGTGACCAAGAGCATGGCCGAATTCACCAAGGACCGCTACGGCATCGACGTGATGAAGGTCGAGGTGCCGGTGACGCTGAAGTTCGTCGAAGGCACGAAGGCCTTTGGAGGAACGAAAGCCTACACGAAGCAGGAAGCGGCGCAGTTCTTCCGCGACTCGGCCGCGGTGGCCACCAAGCCGTTCATCTACCTCTCCGCCGGGGTGAGCAACGCGGAATTCACCGAGTCACTGGAGCTCGCCGCCGAATCCGGTGTCAAGTTCAACGGCGTCCTCTGCGGCCGCGCAACGTGGAAGGACGGCATCCCGGTCTATGCCAAGCAAGGCGCCGACGCGTTCCGCAAGTGGCTCGAGTCCGAAGGCGTCAAGAACATCAACAACGTGAATAGCTGCCTGAAGGCCGCGACGCCATGGATGCAGAGTGAGGCGGTACCGGCGGGCCGCTAGCCAAGGCTTTGCTAAACTGCGCGGCGATGAGGCTCATCGTCGCGCTTTTTCTTTTGTCGTTGCCTGCGGTGGCGCAGCAGCCGGCTCCGCCGACGATGCAAGGCGCCCTGCTCGGAACCGGCTACCCGCGGCCGAATCCGGACCGCGCCGGCCCGGCGACCGCGGTCATCGTCAACGGCAAGTACTTCGTCGTCGATGCCGGCCGCGCCGTCGTGTTGCGCTTGAGCGCGCTGCAGGCGCCGTTGCCACCGATCGCCGCTGTCTTCCTGACGCATCTGCACTCCGACCACATCAGCGGCCTGCCCGATCTCTTTGCTACGTCGTGGGTCATGCGACGTCGTGTCCCGCTGGAACTCTATGGACCGGAAGGCACGCAAGCGCTGGTGGACGGCATGCTGCAGTTCTACGCCGCCGACATCCACATCCGGCGCGACCTGACGGAACACCTGGCCGCCGATGGCGCGAAGATCAACTTGCACACGGTGAAGGAAGGCGTGGTTTACAAGGACGCCGACGTGACGATCACCGCTTTCGCGGTGAATCATGAGCCGGTGGTGCCGGCGTTCGGCTACAAGTTCGAGAGCGGCGGCCGGACGATCGTCATCTCCGGCGACACCGGCCCGAGCGAGAACTTGGTCAAGTTCGCCAAGGGCGCCGACGTGCTGGTGCACGAGGTCTACCTGCCGGGTGCGTTCTCACGTACCGACAATCCCGAAGTGGGGCAGGTGCTGTCGCGCTATCACACCGACGCCGAGCAGGTGGGCAAGATCGCGGCGCAGGCTGGCGTGAAGAAGCTGGTGCTGACGCACATCATCCCACCGGCGGCCGCGGAAGAGATCCGCGCCCTGGCGGCCAGGAATTTCAAAGGCGAGATCGTCGTGGGGAAAGACCTCGACCGCTTCTGATCATTCCTTGTTTTCGATGTTCTTCAGCGTTTGCTTGGCGAGCTCCGCGTAGCGATGCTGGGGCGCGAGCGCGAGGAACTGGGTGAGCTCATCGCGCGCCTGCGGGTAACTCATGCGTTTCAGCAGCACACCCGCCAGCAGCAAGTGCGTCTCCGGCAGCGAGGGGTAGAGCGATTTCATCCTGCTGGCAGCTTCGTCGGCCTTCTGCACTTCGTTCAGCGCCAGCGACGCTTTGCCGTACTCGAAGTAGGGCGCCCACGCCTTGGGCGCGAGCGTGATGGCGTGGTCGGCCGCGTCCGACGCCTCGCGGTCGCGTTGCAATACGTTACAGACATAGGCCAGGGCAACATAGCCGTCGGCAAACGATGGGTCCGCCTTCACCGCGTTCTGCAACTTGTCGAAAGCCTGCTGTTCCTTGCCTTCAGCGATGTCGAAGAGCGCGAGCCGGTGCAAGGCCTCGGCGAACCCCGGATAGAACGCCAGCGCCTTCTCGAAGTGCCCGCGCGCCTGCTTGCGGTGATGCTTCTCCAGGTCGTGCACGCCCGCGTCGTACTCCTTGCGTGCATTCGCCGGGACCTTGAGCGCCGCCGCGGAGACGGGGCGCGTCCCGCCGATCGTCGTTTTCTCGACGCCTTTCGGCCGCATCACGTAGAGCACGTTGGTCGTGCCGCGCACGTCGATCGTCTCGTTGATCGTCTCGTAACCCTCCGCGCTGAGCGTGATGTTGTACGTGCCGCTCGGGACGCCGGCAAAAACGAAGCGACCGGAGTCGGTGAATTGACGCTGGTGATACGTCATGCTTGCGGTGGAGAGCTCGATCTTCACCATGGCGACGGCGCCTGACATGACGATCGAACCTTCGATGCGGCGGGAACTGCCGGTATCAACGCTGCCGCCAAGTCCCGTGGCGGAGCCGGCGCCTTTGTTGTCGACCAACTGCGCGCTAGTGAGCGCGGTGCCGAGCACGAGGAACAGCAAGGGCCGCGGTA
>CAYWSH010000183.1:5696-7200 GCA_964460655.1 uncultured Terriglobales bacterium
AAGAAATCCCATACGGTGGAATTCACAGTCCTCTCGCTCTCCGCGTAACTCTGCGTGCGGCCCTTCAGCTCTCTGTACTGCACGGTATAGCCGGCATGCTGGAGTTCATCTCGCGTCGCCTGGCTGCTGGCCAGCGGCATGAAGGGATCCTCAGTCGCGGCGATCATCAGGATCGGGATCTTTTCTTGATTGATACGGAGATGTGGATAGACATCGGGATGTAGCGCGCCGGCGAACGCCGCGGCGGCGGCGAAGTACAACGGCTCGAGCGGACCCATGTCGAGTGCAAAGCTGCCGCCCACCGAGATGCCGAACAGGTACAGGCGGCGCACGTCGATCGGCACGCGTCCCGAGGCCACGCCGATAACGGCGCGCAGGAACGGAGGACCATCTTCGCGGAAGCGCCAGGAGCGGCCATCGTGCGAATCGGGCGCGACCAGCGCGACGCCTTCCTTGTCGGCGATCTTGCGCCAGCGCTCGATCATGACACGGCCGTCGGTACCGACGCCGTGCAGCAGTACGACCAGCGGTGCAGGCTTCGGGGCGCCATCAGGAAGATAGAAGTAAGCCGTGCGCGTGTCGTTGTCGTAGTCGAAATCGACTTTCTTGAAGTCAGCGGCGGCGGCGAGCGAAGTGCAGAGCACGACCGCCCAAGCGAGCTTCCACGGTGGCATCACGGCTGCGTGCCGGCTTCCAGAAAACGCGGCTCCGTCGGGAGTCTCTTGTTCTTCAAGAACTCCCAGGCGGCGGCATTCACTTTGTCACTGATCACGTAGTAGTTGTGATCATGATTCGGGATCTCGACCAGTTCAACATCCATACCGGCCTTTTGGAAAGCAGCGTGCGTCCGGCGCACGTCGACGAGCGGGAAAAAGACGTCTCTCGTACCCACTTGCATATGGACTGGCGTTTTGCGCTGCTCGGCAAGGACGCCGAGCTGATCGAGGACGTCGGGAGTCAACGCACCGGCGTGAACCGCGACTGCGGCAAAGTATTCCGGTTGCATCAGGGGCAGGATGAGTCCATACACAGCGCCGGCAGAGTGACCGAAAACGTAGAGGCGCCGCTTGTCAACGAGAGCACGTCGTGCCGCATCTTCCACGACGGTCCGCAGGAAACCGGGGCTGTCAACATCTTCCGTGATCGTCCACTGCATCGGATTCTTGGCATCGGGTGCGACCAGAACAATACCTTCACGATCGGCCAGTTTCTTCCACTGTTCGATCATGATCTCGCCGTTTCTCCCCGAGCCGTGCAGCAATAGAAGCAGCGGAGACGCTGCGGTCAACGATTTGGGAGCATAGAAGTAAACGGTGCGCTTATTGCCCTGGTACTCCACTTGATATCGTTCGGCGGCGAAGGCGCTGGTGGTGAGCGCGATGATGAGGACACGAAGCAAAGGCGCTCGAAATGGTCGACTCATGGCGGACCTCCCGCTAGCGGAACGTTATTCCCACTCGATCGTGCCCGGCGGTTTTGAAGTTGTGTCGTACACCACGCGGTT
>CAYWSH010000184.1:0-5684 GCA_964460655.1 uncultured Terriglobales bacterium
AGCTCGAAGCCGAGGACGCTTTGGACCTCTTCCGTGGGAATGACGGCAACCACGATGCTGAGCAGCGTCACGGCGAAGCCGAGAATGCCGGCGAGCCATACACCCGGCTTGCCGCCGGGGATCAGAACGGCGTGCGGGTTGGTGGCGCGGTCGGGTGCGTAGGCCAGTTTGATCGCCGACGCGTACATGTAGAGGAAGGGGATGAAGTAAACGATGATGGTGGCGTCGACGAGGATCTGGTAGGCGCCGAGCGCCGACTCGTTGATGTGCGAGAGCACGAGTACGATGCCGCTCACGACGGCTTGCACCAGCATGGCGACATAGGGTGTGCGCCAGCGCGGATGCAACTTGCCGAAAGCCTCCGGCAGATACCGATCGATCCCCGCGACGAATGGGACGCGCGCCACACCTGCCACCGTGGTGCCCACGCCACCGGCGTTGCCCGCGGTAACGAGCAGTGCCGCGATGACGCCGAACCAGGCGATGCCGAGCGTCGCCGAGCCGGTGCTGATGGCCTGGAAGACGCCGGTGCGCGTGTCGGTGGAAGCCGCGGGCACGAGCGCGAGCACGGCCATCGTCCCGATGATGTAAATGAGCGCGATGAGCACACCGGAAGCGTAGATGGAGCGCGGCAGGGTGCGTTGCGGGTCGTGGATCTCCTCGCTCATGGCGCAGACCAGTTCCATGCCGGTCAGGCCGAAGGCGATGTTCGACCAGAAGTTGATGGTGCCCCAGTCGATGGTCGGCAGGATGGTCTGCGCGTTGAACGCGGTCAGGGAGCCGCTGCGTAGCACGATGACGCCGGCCACGCCGACCAGCATCAGCAGCGGAACGTAGGTCCCGACGCCGCCAGCGTTCTGCAGCCACTTGCCGATGTTGAGGCCGACGATGTTCATCCCCACGGCGACGGCGAGCAGCACGAGCGACGCGCCGATGAGGTACGTGTTGTCCTTTGCCAGCCACGCGTATTTCGGGCCCGCGATGTAGACCGACATGGCCACGCTGGCCGTAAGCAGCGCGGGGAAATAGAAGACGGTGTAGACCCAGTACGACCAGCCGGCAACGAAGCCGTGGAAGTCGCCGAACGCGGTCTTGGTCCAGACGTAGAGGCCGCCTTCATTCGGCATGCGGGTGGAGAGTTCCACGATGATCAGCGAGGTGGGGACGAAGAAGAAGACGGCGGCGAACACCCACAGGCTGATGGACGAGGGTCCGTTGTGCGCGGCAGCAGCGATCCAGCGTGGCCCGAGCACGGCCGCGATGTTGAACAGCAGGACGTCCCAGAAGCCCATCTCGCGGCGCAGCTGAGACGTTTCGGACGGCATCAGGCTCACGATAGCAGAGTGCGAAAGTGCGGAACTGCGAAAGTGCGGAATTGAAAAACAAACCCGTAGATCCTTCGGCCGCAACAACGCGGCCTCAGGATGACGACTGAGTGGGGTGTGGGTTCGAGCGCAGAGGCGGCCTCAGGATGACCATAGTGGTGGGCTTGGGTATTGCGCGGCATTGCTGCTAGAATGCTGGGTTTCACGCTGGCAGATTCATTACAATAGGGAGCGGAGAGCGGACTTATGGCATACGTGATCGCAGAACCCTGTATCGGTACCAAGGACACGGCGTGCGTGGACGCGTGTCCGGTGGATTGCATTCATCCCAAGAAGGACGAGCCGCGCCACGCTGAGGAAGAGCTGCTGTATATCGATCCGGTGGAGTGCATCGATTGCGGCGCGTGCGTGCCGGTGTGCCCGGTGTCGGCCATCTTCGCGCTTGATGACCTGCCGGAGAAGTGGAAGGCGTTCACCCAGCGTAACGCGGAGTATTACGGGCGGTAAGGTCGGGATTTCGAGGCGCGCGGCTTCGGCTGCGCGCTTTTGCTTTCCCCGAGAGATCAAAGGCAAGCCGCAGAGGACGCGATGCCGGGGTGCAATAGGGATCCTTCGACTCGGCTCCGCCTCGCTCAGGATGACAGTGCGTTGGTGATGCAGGTCACGTCGCAACACGATGTGTTCCCGCAAGATGTTGCTGCAGGCGGGTTGCGCGTCTGCGTATAATAAAAAGTTCTACTTCATCTCCAGCTCATACAACGGCGTCAGCACTCAAAAAAGGACACGTGTCAGATGGCAACCATTGATCTTGCAGTAAAGGAGTCGGGCAGCCGCGGGGAGCAGCGGCGGGTGGTGAACGACTTCAGTATCCAGGTGGCGACGGTGAACGGCTCGGGCTCACAGTCGGCCAATTCCATCTTGCTGCGGACGATCTTCCAGATGGGCGTTCCCGTCTCGGGCAAAAACCTCTTTCCTTCGAACATCGCGGGCCTGCCCACGTGGTACACGATCCGCGCCAATAAAGACGGCTACATCGCGCGCAAGAAAGAGATCGACTTCCTGGTGGCGATGAATCCGGAGACGGCGGAAGAGGACGTGATGACGCTCGCCGCCGGGGGCGCCGTACTCTACGACGAGCCGTTGAACCTGAGCAAGCTGCGCACGGACCTCGTTTTCTACGCTGTGCCGTACGACAAGCTGGTGGCAGCCGTTTGTCCCGACGCGAAGCTGCGCAAGCTCGTGAAGAACATGGTGTATGTCGGGGTGATGGCAAAGCTGCTCGAGCTCGACATGAAAGAAGTCGAGAAGGCGCTGCGCAAGCAGTTCAAGAAGAAGCAGAAAGCCGCCGACCTGAACATGGGCGCGGCACAGGCGGGCTACGACTACGCAGCCGCGTCGCTGACGAAGGCCGATCCGTTCTTCATCGAGCGCATGAACAAGACCGCGGGCAAGATCATCATTGACGGCAACGCCGCGGCGGCGCTGGGCTCGCTGTTCGCCGGCGTGACGGTGGTCACGTGGTATCCGATCACGCCGTCATCGTCACTGTGCGAGACGCTCATCGATTATCTGCGGCGCTTCCGCGTGAAAGACGGCAAGGCGACGTTCGCGGTGGTACAGGCGGAAGACGAACTCGCGGCTGTAGGCATGGTGCTGGGCGCGGGCTGGAACGGCGCGCGCTCGATGACTTCGACCGCCGGGCCGGGCATCTCGCTCATGGCGGAGTTCTGCGGTCTCGGCTACTACGCCGAGATCCCCGCCGTGATCTGGGACATCCAGCGCGTGGGACCGTCCACGGGACTGCCGACGCGCACGTCGCAAGGCGACATCACGTTCACCGCGGGCCTGTCGCACGGCGACACGAAGCACATCCTGCTGTTCCCGTCGTCGGTGAGCGAGTGCTTTGAGTTCGCAGGCGAAGCGTTCGACCTGGCGGAGCACTTCCAGACGCCGGTGTTCGTGATGAGCGACCTCGACCTTGGCATGAACAACTGGATGTCGGAGCCGTTCAAGTATCCGGAGAAGCCCATCGCGCGCGGCAAGGTGCTGAGCAAGGCAGACCTCGAAAGGCTCGGCGGGTTCGCGCGTTACAAGGACGTGGACAACGACGGCATCGGGTATCGCACGCTGCCCGGCACGGACCATCCGCATGCGTCGTACTTCACGCGCGGCTCGGGTCACAACGAGAAAGCCCAGTACAGCGAGCGCGCCGACGATTACGCCAACAATCTGGACCGCCTGAACAAGAAGTTCGAGACGGCGCGGTCACACGTGCCGAAGCCGGAGGCGGTGTGGAACGGCGCGTCGAAGATCGGCGTGATCGCCTATGGCACCAGCCATCACGCGATGGTCGAGGCGCACGACCAGCTCGAAAAAGAGTACGGCGTGAAGATCGATTACCTGCGGGTGCGCGCGTATCCGTTCAATCGCGACGTGCATGAGTTCATCGCGAAGCACGAGCGCGTGTACGTGGTCGACCAGAACCGCGATGGGCAGTTGCGCGACCTGATCAAGCTGGACATCGCGGCGGCGGAAGTGACGAAGCTGCGCAGCGTGCGGCACTACAACGGTTTGCCGATCGACGCGCGCAGCATCACCGACGAGATCATTTCGCAGGAAGGGAAGTAGGGCTTCGCGGGCTGAAGCCCGCGAAGGTTTCTAGGCGAAGCTGACGGCGGGCCTGAAGGCCCGCCCCTTCAAAGCAAAAAGGACTCATATGGCGACGACACCAGCGGCACCAAAGACGAATCGCATCGGGTTGCCGATGCTCGAGTACAAGGGCGGCAAGACCACGTTGTGTGCGGGTTGCGGGCACAATGCCATCTCGGAGCGCATCATCGAGGCGATGTTCGAGATGGGCGTGCAGCCGGAGCAGACGATCAAGCTGAGCGGCATCGGGTGCTCGTCGAAGTCGCCGGCATATTTCGTGAGCCGCGCGCACAGCTTCAATGCGGTGCATGGCCGCATGCCGGCAGTGGCGACGGGCGCGCTGTTGGCGAACCACAAGCTGCTGGCCATCGGGGTGAGCGGCGACGGCGATACGGCCTCGATCGGCATGGGCCAGTTCGTGCACCTCATGCGGCGCAATCTGCCGATCATCTACATCATCGAAGACAACGGCGTGTACGGTTTGACCAAAGGCCAGTTCTCGGCGACGGCGGACCTTGGGTCGAAGCTGAAGACCGGCGTGATCAACGATCTGCCGCCGATCGATACGTGCGCGATGGCGATCGAGCTAGGCGCGACGTTCGTGGGGCGCTCGTTCTCGGGCGACAAGCGGCAGCTGAGTGCGATGCTGAAAGCCGCGCTCGCGCACAACGGGACCGCGATGCTTGATGTGATCTCGCCGTGCGTCACGTTCAACGACCACGAAGGCTCGACCAAGTCGTACAAGTACATGAAGGACCACGACGAGCCGCTGCACGAGGTCAGCTTCGTGCCGTTCTTTGAGGACATCGCGGTGGATTACGAGCCGGGCACAACGACCGAGGTCACGATGCACGACGGCTCGCGCGTTCTGCTGAAGAAGCTGGAAGAGGATTACGACGCGACGGACCGCATCAACGCCATCAAGCGCCTGCACGAGGCCCACGAGAAGGGCGAGGTGCTGACCGGCGTGTTCTACATCAATCCGAAGAAGCCGACGTTCATGGAATTGCTGAACGTGGTGGACGAGCCGCTGGGACAACTGCCGGAGAGCGTGACGCGCCCCGGCCGCGAGGTGCTGGAGACCGTGATGGAGGAATTGCGGTAACCATCCCTCAGCGGCTAGAGCCGCCGTCGTTCTCGGACGTAACGGCGGGCCTAGAAGGCCCGCCCCTTCAAGACAAACAAAACGACGCCGGGCGAAAGCGACCGGGGTCTCTTTTTGCTTGCGGCGTTAATTGCGCGGCTACAGAATGGCGCGCCTATGGCGACCTCACAAGCCGCGGCGGGCAGCTTTCCGCCGTCTCTTGATCAAACCAATCCCAACGAGCAAGCGGTCGAGACCTTCAACTGGCTTTACGGCTATTCCGGCGCGCTCGCCACACTGATGGCAATCGTCTGCTTCTTGCCGGGAAATCGCGACTGGTGGGGCCGAACCGACCTGACGATCGGCGTCGCCTTGCTCGCGCTCGGCGGCCCGGCTGCGCTGTGGTGGGAATACAGCCGGCACCAACATCGTACGACGCTTGTCTTGCGCCAGGGCACGATCGGGATTTATGAACGCGGCCAATTCCTGCGGGCGATCCCGCTCGACGAACTGCTTGTCCGGGAGCTGAGCGCCGTCGGTCGCTTCAAGGCCATCCTCGGCCTTTGTGCCTTCGTGTTCTTGGGCCTGATGTTTGTCGTCATCGGCTTGCTCGACCAGACGCTCTC
>CAYWSH010000184.1:5784-7197 GCA_964460655.1 uncultured Terriglobales bacterium
GCCTACGGCCAGATGCCGCGCGTTTTTGTCGCCGTCGCGACGCGGTCCACGGCGAGGATGTAGGCGCCGGTGCGCATATCCACGTCGTGCATCGAGGCTGTGGCGTAGACGTCTTCGAATGCCTTCTTCATCACTTTCTCGAGGCGGCGGTTCACGTCGTCCTCGTCCCAGAAGAGTTCCTGGAGGTCCTGTACCCACTCGAAGTACGACACGGTGACGCCGCCGGCATTCGCGAGGATGTCGGGCAGCACCATGATGCCTTTCTTGTGGAGGACCTCGTCGGCGCCGGGCGTCGTGGGGCCGTTGGCGGCCTCGGCGACGATCTTCGCCTGGATGCGGTCAGCGTTCTCCAGCGTGATCTGGTTCTCGAGCGCTGCGGGCACGAGGATGTCGACCTTCTGCTCGAGCACCTGCTCACTGGTGATGGGCTTGGAGCCGGCAAAGCCGCTGACTGACTGCGTCTTCTTCTTGTGGGTGAGCAGCGCGGGGACATCGAGGCCCGCGGTGTTCACGATGCCGCCGTGCGAGTCGCTGACCGCGATGATCTTGCAACCCTCGGCATGCAGCAGCTCCGCTGCGATGCTGCCCGCGTTGCCGAAGCCCTGGACGGCGACGGTCGCGCCCTTGAGTTCGACGTGCTTTACCTTCGCCGCCGCGCGGATGACGAACAGACAGCCGCGCGCGGTGGCTTCGTTGCGGCCGAGTGAGCCGCCGAGGAACAGCGGCTTGCCGGTGACGACGCCGGGCGCGTTGTTGCCGTGCGTCATGCTGTAGGTATCCATGATCCAGGCCATGACTTGCGCGTCGGTATAGACGTCGGGCGCGGGGATGTCCTTGTCGGGGCCGATGATGGGGGAGATCTCGTAGGCGAAGCGGCGCGTCAGGCGCTCCAGCTCGCTCTTCGACAATTTGTGCGGGTCGCAGATGATGCCGCCTTTGCCGCCGCCGAACGGGATGTTCACCACGGCGCACTTCCATGTCATCCAGGAAGCGAGGGCCTGGACCTCGTCGAACGAAACATTCGGGTGATAGCGGATGCCGCCCTTGCACGGGCCGCGCGAGCTGTTGTGCTGCACGCGGAAGCCCTCGAAGACGCGGATGGAACCGTCGTCCATCTTGACGGGCAATGACAGCACCATGGCGCGCCGCGGGCGACGCAGCACCTGGCGCATGCCGGGGTCGAGCTTCAGTTTTTCGGCAGCGGTATCGAACTGCCGCATGGCGATGCGAAATGGGTTGAGGTCCTCTTTCACCGTGGTCGGGGCCGAGGTCATAGAGATCTCCTCTCGGAATGGATTGAAGTCGGGTAGGAACAATGCGGGCACGCGGTTGAAGAAACCGGTGCGAGAGCGATCGCGTGGCTCGTTCATGCAACACCCCCGTGAGAAGCGGCTGGTACGGGGCGAGAGCCGG
>CAYWSH010000185.1:0-7178 GCA_964460655.1 uncultured Terriglobales bacterium
TGCGTCCACTGTTGGGCGGGCGGCGTTCATACAAGGAGAACCACCATGCGTAAGTACATCTTTGTGCTGGCAGCGATGCTGCTGGTTGTGACGCCTGCGTTCGCGCAGGGCGCCGCGGAACCCGCTGCAGCGGGTCCTAACTGGGTCGCCATCACTTCGGGCTTTGCTATGGCACTGGCAGTGGCGCTGGCCGCACTCGGGCAATCGCGTGTGGCTTCGGCCGCGTGCGAAGGCCTGGCGCGGAACCCCTCGGCACGTCCGGGGATCCAGCTGGCGCTGATCCTGGGCCTCGCGTTCATCGAATCGCTGGTGCTGTTCACCCTGGTGATCATCTTCGCGAAGGTGGTCAAGTAGTCGGATCTCTTTCGACGGCCCGTCCCGATGCTTCGGGACGGGCTTTTTGCTGCGGGTTAGACTGGACCGTGATGGAGCCCGTCCTCGAGTTTGAAGGCGTGACCAAGCAATATCGCCGCGGGTGGCGCAGCCGCGAGGCGATCACGGCGCTGCACGACTTCTCGCTGCGCATCGAGCGCGGCGAGATATTCGGCTTCCTTGGCCCGAACGGCGCCGGCAAAACGACCGCCATTCACATCGCAATGGGCTTCATGCGGCCGACGAGCGGCGGCGGCCGCATGCTGGGCACGGCGTTCGGTGATGCAGCCACGCACGCGCGCGTCGGATTCCTTGCTGAGAATGTCGCCCTTTACCACCGGCCAGCGGGCCGCCTGTTGTGTTTCTACGGCGAGTTGAGTGGTGTGCCCGGTCCGCAAGTCGGACATCATGCACGCATGGCTTTGGACGCGGTCGGACTTGAGTCGGAAGCGGACCGCAACGTCGGCAAGTTCTCCCGCGGCATGCTGCAACGCATAGGGCTGGCGCAGGCGCTGGTCGGCGCGCCGGACTTGCTGATCCTTGACGAGCCGACCTCGGCGCTCGATCCCGCGGGACGCGTCGCAGTGCGCGAGTTGTTGCTGGCGCTGCGCGCGCAGGGCAAGACGATCTTCCTGAGCTCGCATCTT
Organism: uncultured Terriglobales bacterium; assembly: GCA_964460655.1. Taxonomy (GTDB): domain Bacteria; phylum Acidobacteriota; class Terriglobia; order Terriglobales; family Acidobacteriaceae; genus CAVUAF01. Next base: position 1,020 of record CAYWSH010000185.1, read on the forward strand.
CTTTCCGAGATCGAGGTGGTGTGCGACCGCATCGGCATCCTGCGGGCAGGGAAGCTGGTGCGCGTCGGCCAGACCAGCGAGCTGCTGGAGCGACACGACCAGGCGGAGATCGTGGCGCGCGGCGTTGTTCGGGGCGAATCGCTGGGCGATGGATTGACACGGTTCACCGTGAATGCCGCCGAGCAGCGAGCTGCCATCGAGCAGGTGTGGTCCCTGGGCGGCGAGGTCGTGAGCGTGAATCCGCTGCGACGATCGTTGGAGGAGTTGTTCCTCGAAGTGACGAGCGAGGAGCCGCGCACATGAAGGCAACGGCACTCATCGCGGCGAACTTTGTGCGGGAGCAGCGCTGGCTGTTCGTCGGGTTCCTGCTCTGGATCTTCGGGAGCGCCGCTGTGTTCGGCGCCGGAAGCCCCGCGGCGGAAGAAGTGGAGTTCTACGTCCGGCAGCAGGCGGCGTACGTCGTCGGAATCTCTTTGTTCTATGCCGCCGGGGCGGTGCGCGCGGAGCAGCGGTCGCGGCGCATCCTCGCAGTGCTGGCCAAGGTGGTGACGCGAGGAGAATATCTCGGCGGATTGCTGCTCGGCACGCTGGTGCTGGCCGCAGTGTATTGCGCCTGCACCGGCCTCGCCGGAGGATGGTTGTTTGCGAAGCTGGGCGTCCCGCTCATCGGGTTGTGGATCGCGATGGCACGCCTGTTCTTCGTGGCATTGCTGGTAGCAGCGACGGCGCTGTTGTTTTCGACGTTCCTGCATCCGTTGCTGGCCGTCGTGGGTGCTGCGGCACTCCTTGGAGCACAAGTTGGGGTGGAGCATGCGCTCGGCGCTGGTGGCGCCGTGACATCGCTGGCACAGCCGATCCTCGCATTCCAGCTGCAGAGTTCCTACGACATACCGTGGCTGGGCTTCGTCGCAGCACTGGGCGAGAGCGGCGTGCTGTGGATGCTTGCCGCTCGCATCTTCGCGCGCCGCGATATAACCGTGGCCGTCGAGAATTAACGCAGTAGGTCGCGCGCACCGGCGGCAGCGAGGTCGAGGACGCGACCGGGCAGGATGCCGAGGTACAGCGTCCCCAGAACGCTTACGGCGAGTGCCGCGGCGAGCGCCGGCGAGAGTGCGGGAACCGCAGCTGTTTCCTCCGGCTCGCGCATGTACATCACGACAATCAGGCGCAGGTAGTAGTAGGCGGCTATGGCGCTGTTCACCACACCGATAATCGCCAGTCCCACCAAGTTGCGTTGCAGTACCACGGTGAAGACATAGAACTTGGCGAAGAAGCCGCCGGTGGCCGGGATCCCGATGAGTGACAAGAGCAACAGCGTCAGGCACGCGGCGAGCAGCGGTGCGCGGCGGCCGAGGCCGGCGTAGTCGTCGAGCGTGACGCGCCGCTCACCCGCGTCGCCGAAGTGCGCCACGATGGCGAACGCGCCGACGTTCATGATGGCATAGCTCGCAGCGTAGAAGATGGCGGGCGCAACCCCAACGTCGAGCGCGGCGAAGGCGCAGAGCAGATAGCCCGCGTGCGCGATCGAACTGTACGCCAGCATGCGCTTGACGTTGGTCTGCACCAGCGCGCCCAGGTTGCCGAGCGTCATGGAGAGCGCGGCCGCGACCCATACCAGCCAAAACCAGCCCGGCAGGGCCGCACCGAACAGTATGCGCAGCAAGACCGCGAACGCAGCGGCTTTCGGGCCGGTAGACATCAGAGCGACGACCGGAGCGGGCGCGCCTTCGTAGACATCCGGCGTCCAGACGTGGAACGGTGAGGCGGCGACCTTGAAACCGATACCGACAAACATGAGGGCCACGGCGAGCAGCGCAAGTTGCGGCGTCGCTCCAGTGCGCATGGCCGCGGCGATGTGTGCGACATTCGTGGAGCCGGTCGCGCCGAAGATCATCGCGACGCCGTACAAGAAGAATGCCGTGGCAAAAGACCCGAGCAGGAAGTATTTCAGCGACGATTCCGCGCTCGTGGCCACGCGGCGTCGCATGCCGGCCAGGATGTAGGTCGAGATGGACGAGATCTCGAGCGCGATGAAAATGAGCACGAGCTCGACGGCCGACGACATCAGCGACATGCCGACGGCGCCGAAGAGCATGAGCGCGTAATACTCGCCGTGGCGCAGGTCTTCGCGCTCGACGTAATCCAGCGAGGCGAGGACGGCGAGCGCGGTCACGATGGCGATCACATAATGGAAAAAGATGCTGAACGAATCCACCTGCACCATCGAGAAGAACGCTGAACCGGTATAGCCGCTCTGAAACGCCGTCGCAGCGATCGCGGCGAGAGCGCCGACGAAGGCGATGATGCCGAGCGAGCGGCGGCCGGCGTGCTCATCGAGCGTGGGCTCGATGAGCATGATGAGCGTGCCGAACAGCGTGAGCACCAACTCGGGCAGGATGCGGATGTAGTCGGCCGCGGGGATCATCGGGTCACCGCCGGAGGTGTGGCTATGCTGACGGGGACAGGCGTGACCGTGATCGGATTCACGACCGGTGGCGGTAGCGAAACCGCTACGGAGTTGTCGATCGAGGTCATCCAGATCGATGGCGCGACGCCCATCACAAGCGCCGCCAGTACCGTGGGCCAAAGCGCGACGCGCTCGCGCAGGTCTGCGTCGGGCAGCGTAGCGTTCTTCGGATTGCGATTCTCGCCGTAGAACACACGCTGGACCATCCACAGCATGTAGGCGGCGCTCCAGATGACGCCGGTCGCGGCGAGGATCCCGTAGAGCGGGCGCGCACGAAAGGCGCCGCTAAGGACGAGGAATTCACCGATGAAGCCGTTCATCAGCGGCAGGCCGATCGAGGAGAGCGTGACCAGCACGAATAGAGTCGTGTACTCGGGCATCGGGGAAGCGAGCCCGCCGAATTCAGCGATGTCGAAGGTGTGGCGGCGCTCATAGAGCATGCCGACGAGCAGGAAGAGGGCGCCCGTGGAGACGCCGTGGTTCAACATCTGGTAAACCGCGCCATCCACGCCCGCCTGCGTGAACGTGAAGATGCCGAGCACAACGAAACCGAGGTGGCTGACGGACGAATACGCGACGAGCTTCTTGAGGTTCGGCTGCACCATGGCGACGAGGGCGCCATAGATGATGCCGATGATGGCGAGCGTCACGATCCACGGAGCATGTTCACGCGCCGCACCGGGGAAGAAGCCGACGCAGAAGCGCAGCAGGCCGTAGGTCCCCATCTTGAGCAGCACGCCGGCGAGCAGAACGGAGCCGGCAGTCGGCGCTTCGACGTGCGCGTCGGGCAGCCAGGTGTGCAGCGGGAAGAGCGGCACTTTTACGGCAAAGGCGATGAAGAAGCCGAGGAAGAGCCAGGACGCTGCCGACGAAGAGAGCGTCAGTTGTCCCGAGCGCAGGGCGTTCTGGATGATGACAAAATCAAAACTGCCGACGTGCGCGTAGATCCACAGCATCGCGGCGAGCATGAAGACGGACGCGATCGCCGTGAACAGGAAGAACTTCACCGCGGCGTACACGCGACGCTCGTGTCCGTACATGCCGATAAGCAGCGCCATCGGGATGAGCGTCGCTTCCCAGAAGAAATAGAAGAGGAAGAGGTCGAGCGCGACGAAGACGCCGATGATGGCGGTCTCGAGGACGAACATCAGGACAAAGAATTCCTTCACGCGATCGTGCACCGAGTGCCAGGAGATGAGCACGCACAACGGCGTGAGGAACCCGGTCAGGACGACCAGCCACATCGAGATGCCGTCAACGCCCAGGTGATAGTGGATATTGGGATGATCGATCCAGGGAACGTTCACGTCGTACTGGAAACCGAAAACGCCGCCCTGGAAGAAGCGCGGCAAGTGGATGGTGAACAGAAGCTCGAGGATGGAGATGACCAGTGCTGCTCGCCGGATCAGTTCGGCGCGCGACGACGGCAGGAAGATGAGCACCAATGCGCCCGCCAGCGGCATGAACGTCACGATGGTGAGGATCAGGCTGTTCATTGCCCGCCTCTCCACAGCATGAAGAGCACGACGGCAGCCGCGCCGGCCGCGACCCAGCCGGCGTAGCTGCGGATGTTGCCGGACTGCATACGGCGCAGCGCATTGCTCACACCCTGCGCGCCGCGCGCGCTATCGTTCACGCCGGCGTCAATGGCGCCGACGTCGATGCCGCGCCACAAAATGGTGCGCGAGATGGCGATGATCGGCTGAACGATCGCTGCGTCGTAGAGTTCGTCAACGTAATACTTGTGCTCGAGCGTGGCGTAGAGGCCGCGCAAGCGGGCTTTTACGCGATCACTCGTGCCCGGTCGCTGCATGTAGACGACCCACGCGAGCAGGATGCCGAGCAGACCGGCGGCGGTGGCGGCGAGGGTGAGCGTTAGCTCCGACGGATGAACTGCCGCCGATCCCGTCGAGTGTTCGCCCATCACCGGCGTGAGGAAGTGCTCGAAGTGATTGACGCCGCCGAGCACGGCGGGGATCCCGATCCAGCCACCGGCGAATGACAAGATCGCCAGCACAAGCAACGGCACGGTCATGATCTTCGGACTCTCGTGCGGAGCGTGCGCCTGGTGCTCGCCACCGTGATGTCCGTGGTCAGAGTGCGCGCCGCGGTAGTCCCCGAAGAAAGTCAGGAACCACAAGCGGAACATGTAGAACGCGGTGAGGAACGCGGTGATGAGGCCGACGAGCCACAGCGCCCAACTGCCGTAGTCGCTGGTGTAGGCGCGATAGAGGATCTCGTCCTTGCTGAAGAAGCCACTGAGGCCAGGGAAGCCCGCGATGGCGAACGTGGCGACGGTCATGGTCCAGAAGGTCCACGGCATGTAGTGACGCAGGCCACCCATGCGGCGCATGTCCTGCTCGCCACCGAGTCCGTGGATGACCGCGCCCGCGCCGAGGAAGAGCAGGGCCTTGAAGAACGCGTGTGTCATCAGGTGGAACATCGCGGCCGAATACGCCGCGACGCCGCAGGCCAGCACCATGTAGCCGAGTTGCGAGACGGTGGAGTAGGCGAGGACGCGCTTGATGTCGTGCTGCACCAGGCCGATGGTCGCGGCGAAGATCGCGGTCGCGGCGCCGGTGCAGGCGATGACCGTGAGTGCGATCGGAGCGCGATCGAGGATGACGTGCGAGCGCGCCATCATGTAAACGCCGGCGGTGACCATCGTGGCGGCGTGGATGAGTGCCGAGACGGGCGTGGGGCCTTCCATCGCGTCGGGCAGCCAGACGTAGAGCGGCAACTGCGCGCTCTTACCGCAGGCGCCGGTGAGCAACAGCAGTCCGATGGCGGTCAGGATGCCGGCGCCGCCCGTTTCGGCTGGCAAGCGCTCGAGTGTGCGGAAGACTTCGTCGAAGTTCAGCGAGTTGCAGGTGCGGATCAGCAGGAAGAGCGCGATGAGGAAGCCGAAATCGCCGATGCGGTTGACGATGAATGCTTTTTTGCCGGCATTGGCCGCCGAATCACGCCAGAAGAAGAAGCCGATCAATAGATAAGAAGCCAGGCCCACGCCCTCCCAACCGACGAACAACAGCAGATAGTTGTTCGCCAGCACCAGCGTGAGCATGAAGAACATGAACAGGTTCAGGTACGCGAAGAAGCGGTAGAAGCCGCCTTCCTCCCACATGTAGCCGACGGCGTAGATGTGGATGAGGAAGCCGACACCGGTGACGATGAGCGTCATCAGCATCGAAAGCTGGTCGAGGTAGAGGGCGAAGTGGACGCTGAAGTCGCCGGCGACGATCCAGGGTGCGTAGTCCTCGACGTGCGGGACGGCTGATGCGGGCAGCGCTAGGAAGCGGGCGAACGTCCAGAGCACGAGCGCGAACGACAGCGCTGTCGATGCGAGCGCCACGCCCGCAACCGCGGTGCGCGGGAAACGCTTGCCGAACAGGCCGTTGATGACGGCGCCGGCGAGCGGCAACAGCGGGATAAGCCAAAGATTCATAGCTTCAGCAAATTGACCTTGTCGACGTTCAACGTCTCGCGAGTCCTGAACACCGCGATGATGATGGCGAGTCCGACGGCAGCTTCAGCGGCCGCGACGACCATTACGAAGAAAACGAATACCTGGCCACTCAACGCCTGCCACTGTGCCGCGAAGGCAACGAACGAGAGATTCACGGCGTTGAGCATGAGTTCGATCGACATGAAGATGGTGATGATGTTGCGCTTCACCAGAAAGCCGAGCGCAC
>CAYWSH010000186.1:0-7169 GCA_964460655.1 uncultured Terriglobales bacterium
CGTCTACTCCTGTGGCATATCTACAGGAGGTCGCAGAATGGCGGCCGAAGCCTCCCGCTCCGAAGTCCTGCAAGGCACGCTCGACCTGATGGTGCTGCAAACGCTGCATGCCATGGGCCCGCTGCACGGCTACGGCATCGCGCGCCGCATCGAGCAAGTGAGCGAAGACGCGCTCCAGCTGAACCAGGGCACGATCTATGCAGCCCTCCTGCGCCTGCAACAGCGCGGCTGGATCACCGCCGCGTGGGGCACGAGCGACAACAATCGCCGCGCGAAGTACTACTCGATCACCCGCAGCGGCAAGAAGCAGCTCACCACCGAGGCGCGCAACTGGTCGCGCATCGTTGACGTCATGGGTCGCATGCTGCGGCTCCGCGAGGAGAGCTAGCCATGTTGCGTGTGTGGTGGTCGCGGATCGCGGGAATGTTCGGACGGCGGGAAGATGCAGCGGACTTCCACGAAGAACTGCATGCGCATCTCGACTCGCTGATCGAAGAGAACCTGCGGCGCGGCATGACGCGCGAGGAAGCACTACGGCGAGCGCACGTAACGCTGGGCGGCGTGACGCAATTGCACGAGACACAACGCGCGCAGCACGGGCTTCCCATCCTCGAAACGGTGGCGCAGGACGTGCGCTACGCCGCACGTACTCTTCGCAAGAGTCCAGGATTCACGCTGGTGGCGGTGCTCTCGCTCGCGCTGGGCATCGGCGCGAATACGGCCATGTTCAGCATGGTTGACGCGGTGATGCTGCGCGCGCTGCCCGTCGCGGAGCCGGAGCGGCTGGTCGCATTCGGTTACTCCGACAGCCTCCTGCGCGAGCGGAACGAGGATTTTTCTTACGCCTGGTTCCAGCAGTTGCGCGCCGGTCCGGCGAGCGCCGCCCTGGCCGACATCGCGGCGGTGAAAGAGATCTGGCGGTCCAACGTGACCATCGACGAAGGACCGCGCGCGGCGGAAGCGGGCGATGTGATGGTCGGAATGGTCTCGGGCGGCTACTTTACGACGCTTGGGGTGGACGCCGTGATGGGCCGCGCACTCAACCAAGGCGATGAAGATGCTGCGGAGCGCAATCCCGTGGCGGTCATCAGCCATCGCTTCTGGAGGCGATGGGCCGGTGCCGGTACTGAAACCGTGGGACGCACCGTTACCCTCAACGGCACGCGGTTCACGATCGTTGGCGTCATGCCCAGCACGTTTACGGGCGACTGGGTCGGGCGACCCACCGACCTGTGGGTCCCGGTGACCATGGAACCGCAGGTCACACCGGAGCGCCCCGATTCGCTCACGAACCCGAACACGACGTGGTTGCGCATCATCGCCCGCCGCAAGCCTGGCGTGACGCTGGAGCAGGCCGAGGCAGCGGCGCAAATCGGCTGGCGACAGTCGCTGCAGGCGTTAAAGGCGGCGGGCGTCACACCTTCGCGTCTGGAGCAATTCTCGCGGTCAAGCTTTGCGCTGCAGCCTTTCGCGAACGGCTACGCTCCCGAACGACAGGCATTCGGCGGCGCGCTCGAGGTCCTGGTGATCGTGGCCAGCCTGGTGCTGTTGATCGCGTGCGCGAACATCGCCAGCCTTCTCCTGGCGCGATCGACGGTCCGCCAGCAGGAGATCGCTACCCGCGTCGCTCTTGGCGCGGCGCGGGCACGGATCGTGCGCCAATTGCTGACGGAGAGCCTTCTCCTGGCACTCGTCGGAGGACTGCTCGGCTTAGCGGTTGCTGAACGCGCCACCGCGATCCTGGTCAGGATGATGACGGCGCTGCCGCAGTCGGGGAGTCTGGGCGCGCTGGCCCTTGCTCCCGACGTGCGCCCGGATGCTCGCGTCCTGGCGCTGACCGCCAGCCTGACCATGCTTACCGCCTTAGCTTTTGGCCTGTTGCCGGCTTTGCGAGCGTCGAAAGTATCCATCAGTTCCGCTTTCGCCGCCCGGGGAGTCGACGCGGGCCGCTCGCCGCGGGAGGTCGGCATGGGCCGGTTCCTGGTAGTGGCACAGATCGCGACCGCGCTGCTCTTGTTGGTCTGCGCGGGCCTGTTTGTCCGGACGCTCCGTAACTTGAAGTCGCAAGACCTGGGCCTCGACCCGGAGCACGTCCTGCTGGCGTGGACGATGCCGGGCCAGAGCGGCCGCACCGGCCCCCAGCTGGCGGACTATTACCAGATGGCGCAAGAGCGCATGGCAGCGTTGCCGGGAGTGCGATCCGCCAGCGCCTCGATGAATGGCCTGTTGAACGGCGCTCCGCCGACCGTGAGAGTGAGAGTTCCCGGGCTGGCCGTCGACGATTCCGAGTCGCCGCACTTCGACCTGGTCGCGCCTGGGTTCTTCACGACCGTGGGCATGCGGCTGCTGGCCGGCCGCGACTTCACGGCGCGAGACAGCGAGACGGCGCCGCACGTCGCCATCCTGAATCAGTACACCGCCCGTCTTTACTTCGGCGAGCAGAACCCGATCGGCAAGACACTCGGCACAGCGATGATGGGCCGCGAGGCCCCGTTTGCGGGGACCGAAGTGGTCGGCGTGGTGAGCGACACCAAGGGGAACCTTCCCTTGCGCGCCAGCGATCGCCGCATGATCTATTTTCCGTATCGTCAGGACTTGAGTCTTCGAACTCATCCACGCCTGGGGCGGATGTGCCTGGCGGTCCGCACCACCGGCGATCCGCAGGCATTGAAGGCCGAGCTCCGCGCCGAATTGCGGCGCATGGATCCCGGCCTGCCGGTGATCCGCATTGATTCGGTCGAGGAGCAACTGGACGAATCGGTCACCATCGAGCGCCTGATCGCCACCCTTTCCGGCTGGTTCGGCGCAGTGGCAGCGGCGCTTGCCTGCCTCGGACTGTATGGGCTGCTCTCCTATGCTGTTGCCCGGCGGCGCAACGAGATCGGCGTGCGGCTTGCGCTTGGCGCCACACCGGCGCAAATACGCCACCTGGTCCTCCGCGAGAGTTCCTGGCTGGTGCTCCTGGGGATGATGATCGGCGTGCCGGCGACGTTCGCAGCCACGCGGCTGATCGCATCGCGCCTGTTCGGCGTAGGAGCCAATGATCCGTTCACGATGGTGGGCACGCTGCTGTTGCTGGCGGCGGTATGCGGCTTGGCATCGGTAGCGCCCGCACACCGCGCTGCCCGAGTCGACCCGATGGTGGCATTGCGCTACGAGTAAAAGGAGAAGCCATGTTGCGGATGTGGTGGTCGCGGATCGCGGGAATGTTTCGTCGGCAAACCGATGCGGCGGATTTCAGCGTGGAATTACGGACGCACCTCGACCTGCTCGTCGCAGAGGGTCTTCAGCAAGGTATGACGCGTGACGAAGCAGTGCGACGTGCGCACATCACGCTGGGCGGCATGACGCAACTGCACGAAACGCAGCGCGAGCAGGCAGCGCTCCCGTTCCTCGAAACGCTAGCACAAGACCTGCGCTACGCCGCTCGCTTGCTGCGCAAGAGTCCTGGGTTCACCGCGGTCGCGGTGCTCTCGCTCGCGCTCGGCATCGGGGCGAACACGGCCATCTTCACGCTCATCAACGCCGTCATGCTCGATCCGCTACCGATCGCCGAACCCGAGCGGCTGGTGCACATCTCGCGCGTCATCGACGGCGGCTCCGGACTCACCGTCAGCTACCCGATGTACGAACGCTTGCGCGACCGCCTGCAGAGCGTGAGCGAGGTGTTTGCGCGCGCCCCGTTCCGCCCGTTCGTCTCCTTGAACGGCACGGACGAAGCGGTGAACGCCGAATACGTCTCGGGCAACTACTTCCGTGGCCTGGCGGTGCAGCCACGCCTGGGACGACTGCTCGAGCCGGCGGACGACCAGGCGATGGGCGCTTCGCCGGTCGTGGTGATCAGCTACCGCTTGTGGCAGCGCGGCTTTGGGGGCGATCCGCAGGTGATCGGCAAGACCCTCATGGTGCGCGGAACGCAGTTCACCATCATCGGCGTCACCCCACCGGAGTTTGCCGGCGTGCAGCGTGGCCGCACCGCGGACCTGGCGTTCCCCATGGCGATGGCGGAGACGCTGAAGATCTATCCGTCAGCGGAGTGGCGCACGGAAGCCGACCTCTCGAACCTGGACCTGATGGGCCGCTTGAAGCCGGCGGCCACGCTGGCGCAGGCGGACGCTGAGGCCCGCGTCCTGCTGAAGCCATTCCTCGAGGAGCACTCCGCTGGACGCCCACCCAAGGATCGGGAACGCATCCTCAGCCAGGATGCAGCTGTCCGCAGTGCCGGCACCGGTATCAACCGGTTGCGTTCCACGTACCAGGAACCGTTGTTCTTGCTTTTTGGCCTGGTCGCGCTCGTCATGCTGCTGGCGTGCGCCAACCTGGCAAGCATGCTGCTGGCGCGCGCGGCAGCGCGGCAGCAGGAGATCTCGGTGCGTCGCGCTTTAGGCGCACGCGGTGGACGCCTCATTCGCCAGTTCCTCACGGAGAGCCTGCTGCTCGCCGTCCTGGGCGGAGCCGCCGGCCTGGCGCTGGCGCAATGGTTCAGCCGCTTCCTCGTCACCCTGATGGCCAACGGCGGGGCGCTCGATCTCCACCTGCGGCCCGATTGGCGTGTTCTCGCCTTCACTTCGGTGGTCGCGCTGTTCGCCAGCCTCGCGTGCGGCCTTGCGCCGGGGATCCACGCGGCGGGCGCGAAGATCAATCCCGCGCTGAAGGAAGTCCGTAGCGGCCGCATCACGCCGCTGGCCCGCACGCTGGTGATCGCGCAGTTGGCGCTCTCCGTGGTCTTGCTGGTCGGCGCCAATCTCTTCATCGGCACGCTGCTGCAGCTCTACGGGCTCGATAGCGGCTTTCGCCGCGAAGGCGTGCTCACCTTCACCATGCGGTTACGGGGCGACTATCCGGAGGCGCGCGCCACGCTCCTGGCGCAAGAGCTGATCCGGCGGCTGCGTACGCTGCCCGGTGTCACCACGGCCAGCGCGCTGGGTGTGATGCCCGTCTCCGGCAGCTTATGGGCGCGCAAAGTCCAGGTAGAGGGCTACGTCATCCGCGGCAACGGAGACGAGGGCGCCGCCTTCAATAACGTCGCGCCCGATTCCTTCGCCACCATGGGCACCCGCCAGCTCCAGGGACGCGACTTCAACGAGCGCGACACCAGCCAGAGTCCGCCCGTCGCCATCGTCAACGAGTCCTTCGTGCGCCAGTTCTTCCCCGGCACATCACCGCTCGGGCGGCACGTCACCAACAGCGGGGTCACGATGGAAGTCGTCGGCGTCGTGCAAGACGCCAAGTATCGCGACTTGCGGCGGCCCATGATCCCTACCGTGTATATCCCGTGGACGCAACGCAAGGGCGACCAGCCACTCAGCGATTACTACGTGCTCCGCGTGGACCGTGGCGATCCGCTCCGCCTTACGTCCGACCTCCAGCGCATGCTCACCGCGCTCGATAGCGGCCTGCTGCTCAATAACGTCAGGACCTTCAGCGAGGTCGTGGACAGCACCATCGTGCGCGAACGCATCATGGCGGTGCTCGCCGGCTTCTTCGGCCTCCTTGCCGTCATCATCGCGTGTCTTGGCATTTTCGGCGTGATGGCGTTCCAGGTTTCCCGGCGCTTCAACGAACTCGGCGTCCGCATGGCGCTCGGGGCCACGCGTGGCGACATCATCGGTCTGGTCCTGCGCGAGGTCGCGGTGCTGCTCGGCATCGGCTGCGTCCTGGGTTGCGCCGCCGCCCTTAGCCTGACCGGGCTCGCCACGCAACTTCTCTACGGGCTCACTCCCACGGATCCGCGTGTGTTTGTGGTGGCGATCTTCACGCTCGGTGTAGCGACGCTCGCCGCCGGCTACCTGCCGGCGCGACGGGCAGCGAACGTCGACCCCATGGTCGCGCTGCGACATGAATGAGAATTTTTGGTAGTGTCCTACTCCGAGTTCACAGCTCAACATAAGGCCAGCACCATGCCAGATAAGCCACGCACCGATAATGGCGACGGCAAGCCACAAGAGCATCCAGCGCCTACCTCGCTTAGCGTAAGAGATGCCCAACCCGAGCCACAGACAGAAGCCCCCAAGGAGCAACCAGCCCCACGCCCAGTGCGCATTCCCCTTACCGTCCGCGTCCGTACCGCCCTCGGAAGGCATTGGGACAAAACTGGCTTGAGCGAATTCAAAGCCGCCGAGCATTGGACGCTCGCCGTAGCCGTAATCGGTCTCTTCGTTGCGACGATTACTTTGAGGGTATTCAAGCAGCAATTGGGCGAGATGAAGACCCAGACCGACACCCTGATACAGCAGACCGAAACCGAAAATGCTGGTGCTTCTCATCGTGCCGTTGAGACTGACCGGCAACTCCGAGTTCTCCAAAAACAAGCGGACGCTGCGGACAAAACCGCCGCCGCTACCGCCGAATCTGTCGAGCAATTGAGGTTGGCGCAAAGGGCATGGGTCGGTGCCACCACCACTTCGGCCTCGCCGCTCGCGGCTGACCAGGTATGTGTTGCCAGAACCGTTTACAAGAATGTCGGAAAGACTCCCGCCTTGCACGTCACTTCCATTACTAGGGTCGATTTTGTCAAAGGCGCCGTCCGAAATTTCCCTCGCCCATCTTTTGCCTACAAAGCCAAAGAGTTTGTTGACGTCGGATCGTTGATGCCGGACGAGGCTACGTTCTCCGACTTTCTCATCAAATTTGAGCAGAAGGATATTGACAGCGTTGAGCGTACCGCTCGGACATACGTCCACGGGTGCATTGAATATGACGACACTTTCAGCGTGCACCACTGGAAGAATTTCTGTGCGTTTCTGTTGCCCACTGGGGCGTGGTCTGTGTGCCGGTTTCACAACGAGATTGATGAAACCGGCAGCCGTCAGCGCCAGTGCAAAAAGGCAAATTAGGACCACCGAATTTTTGTTGTTGACATCCCAGAGTATCGCGGCGTACAGTTTCTCTTTTTGTTCGCCTTTGTCTTTGGCGGCTGATCTTTGAAAAACGCGCTAACTCATTTGTTTGACGGATTTTCCGCTAAGTCCTTTAGATTGGACGGACCCTCTATAGGGGGGAGGGGGGTACGGCAGATCGCGCATCTGTCAGAGCTGCAATGCATTAAGCGTGCGAAACCGACGATTTGCTGCACGTAATCGCTATTCCGGCCAAAGGGCTTTTCGGAGGGCGCGTTTTCTGCTATTTTGCTAAGAGTTTTGAGGACAGCGCCGGCTTGTCAGACGTTC
>CAYWSH010000187.1:0-7114 GCA_964460655.1 uncultured Terriglobales bacterium
ACGTCGGCGAGGAACTGCATCTCGACGGTGACCGTGCCGTCGCCCTGACACGTCTCGCAGCGTCCGCCCGGGATGTTGAAGGAAAAGTGCCCCGCACCGAAGCCGCGTTTTTGCGCTTCCGGCAGCGACGCGAACAGGTCGCGCATGCCATCGAAGGCCTTGATGTACGTCACCGGATTCGAGCGCGGTGTGCGGCCGATCGGGGATTGGTCCACGAGGATGACGTCGCTGATGAACTGCGCGCCCTCGAGCCGGTCGTAGCAATCCACCGGCGCGGCGACCGCACCCGGCTCTTTCTTCTGCGCAGCGAGCGCGGCGTAGATGACGTCGTGCACCAGGCTGGATTTTCCCGAGCCGGAGACGCCGGTGACAGCGACGATCATGTGCAGCGGGATGGCGACGTCGACCTTTTTTAGATTGTGGGCACGCGCGCCGGAGAGCTTGATCTGCTGCGGGCCGGCTTTGCGGCGCTGCGGCGGGATCGGGATGTGGATGTCGTCGCCGAGATAGCGGCCGGTGAGCGACGTCGCATGCTCGGTGAGCTGCTTGAAAGTGCCGGCGGCGACCAGCTTGCCGCCGTTGTCGCCGGCGCCTGGGCCGAGGTCGAGGATGCGGTCGGCGGAACGCATGATCTCGGCGTCGTGCTCCACCACGAGGATGGTGTTGCCGAGCTCGCGCAGGTCTTTCAGGATCTTGATGAGGCGCGCGGTGTCGCGGCTGTGCAGGCCGATGCTCGGCTCGTCGAGCACGTACAGTGTGCCGACCAGCCGCGAGCCGAGCGACGTCGCCAACTGGATGCGCTGCGCTTCGCCGCCGGAGAGCGTGGACGATAACCGGTCGAGCGTGAGGTATTCGAGGCCGACCTCATTGAGGAAGCGGAGGCGGTCGCGGATCTCGCCGAGGAGCTGGTCGGCGATCTCCGATTGCTCCGCGGTGAGCTGCAGCGTGTTGAAGAATCCTGCGGCCTGCTCAACCGTCATGGCGCAGACGTCGCAGATGTTCTTGCCGCCATTTTCTTTTCCGGTGGGCTTGCCGTTGCCGCCTATCCGAACCTGGCGCGCTTCCGTGCGCAAGCGCGAGCCCCGGCACTCACCGCAGACCGAATAGCCGCGGTAGCGGCTGAGGAAGACGCGCACGTGCAGCTTGTACTTCTTGCGCTCGAGATGGGCGAAGAAGCCGCGCACGCCGAGGAAACGCCGGTCGCCCTCGAAGACGAGCGTGCGCTGCTCGCGCGTGAGCTCGTTCCACGGGACATCGAGCGGGATGTCTTGCTCCTTGGCGAAGCGCTTCAGCTCGGTGAAGAGCGCGCGGTACTTCGGCTTGGTCCACGGCTCGATGGCGCCTTCGTTCAGCGTCTTCGACTTGTTGGGGATGACAAGGTCGGGATCGAAATCGATGGTGTTGCCGAAGCCCTGGCAGCGCGGGCACGCTCCGTACGGATTGTTGAAGCTGAAGAGACGCGGCTCGGGCTCCTCGTAGCGCAGGCGGCACTGTTTGCACTCGAAGCGCTGTGCGAAGCGGAGTTGCTGCGGCTTGCCTTCGGCAGAAACTGTTTCCAGGACAGCCTCGCCGGCCTCGTGGTAGCAGATCTCGATGGCATCAACAAGGCGCGAGCGGACATCAGGCGCGACGGCAAGCCGGTCGACGAGGATAAAGACGGGCTGAGCGAAGTCGACATCTAGAAGAGATTCGGGCGTGGAGAACTCGAAGACTTGCCCGTTCTGAAACAGGCGATTGAAGCCGCGGCGGCGCAGTTCGCCGAGGCGGTCTTTCATGGTGTCAGGGTCGCCTGACGGCGCGGTCTTCTTCCTGCCGCGCTTCTTGTCGGGCTCAGCCGGCATGGCGCGCAGGGCCGCGAGCGGGAAGAGCACCTGGAAGCGCGTTCCTTCGGGCAGCGCGAGCACCGTTTGGGCGACGTGGTCCACGGTGTCGCGGCGGACCTCGGCGCCACAGTTTGCGCAATAGGTGCGGCCAACGCGCGCGAAGAGCAGACGGAGGTAATCGTAGATCTCGGTGGCGGTGGCGACCGTCGAACGTGGGTTGCGCGTGCTGTTCTTCTGCCGAATGGCGACTGCCGGCGCGACGCCGTCGATCAGGTCAGCGTCAGGCTTCTCGATGCGCTCGAGGAACTGGCGCGCGTAAGCCGATAGCGATTCGACGTATCGCCGCTGCCCTTCGGCGTAAATGGTATCGAAGGCGAGCGACGATTTGCCGCTGCCCGAGACACCGGTGACGACCGTAAGGGTGTTGTGGGGAATCTCGAAGTCGACGTTCTTGAGGTTATGAACGCGCGCGCCGCGGACAACGATGCTTTCGGTGGACATCCTAGAGGGCCCGGAAGGTCAGTGAAATCTCTTGATTATAACGCGAATAAGGATGCTCGCGTCGCGCGTTCAACCCGCCGCAAAATCGGCGGCGGGCGCGCGGGCGCTCGCCCAGATCCTTCACTCGGCAAGAGCAAAGGCGCCTCGTTCAGGATGACAACAACTAGGGCAGGCGCGGCAGCCAGCGGTTGGTGGTCGCGCAGTATTGCTCGTAGGACGCGCCGAATTTACGGCGGAGCTGCGGTTCTTCGATCACCAGCACGAAGACGTGGAAGAGGGCCCACACGGAAGCAGCGTAGGTCGCGAGACTCCACGAGGCGAACCAGATGGCCTCGCCCACGAGTGTAAGGAGAACGCCCACGTACATCGGATTGCGGCAGAGGACGTAGAGCCGCACGCCGACGAGCTTGCGTGGCATGTCCCAAGGTGCGGGCGTGCCTTCGCCGGTCGACCCGAAGTCGAAGACGCAGAGCAGGAACGTGGCGACCCCGAGGAACAGAACCGGAACCGCGTAGATGTGCGAGACGAGCGTGCCGCCGTGCCAAAGGTTGAGCAGGTAGCAGGGGATCCAGACCATCACGCTGCCGGGAACGGCGATGACGAAGCCGAGCGTACGGAGCACCAGCGACATGCCTGCCGCAGATTAACGCAGATGGACGCAGTCGACTATTTTTCCTTGTTGAACACGCGTTCCCCCTGCGGGCGCGCGATCTTCAGCGTGCCTTTCGCGGCGTCAAATTCGAATGTGACGCCGGGACCGATCTGGAACTTGTTCTCCGCGACCGCCTCTAATGAGACAGAACCCTGATTGCCCGGCTGGAAGAACAGCGTGTTACCCCGGCGCGAGACCGTCAGCTTGTTGGGCGCGCCTTCGAGCGAGTAGACACCGACATATCTATCCAGAACCTCCGGGCTGAGCTCGAGGCCGGCAAACGTCGGGATCTCGAATGGCCGATCCCAGTAGATGTCGAAGATGCCGCTCACGATGTCGGCGACCTTGTAGATCTTCATGTTCGTCGTGTAGGCGAGGGCCACCCGTTCCTCCGGGCAGTACGTGAGCCAGGCGCCTGAGTTGTTGCTGCCGCCCGTATGGCCGTAACAGGTCTTGCCGGCGAACGAGTGCGGCTCCATGCCCATCCCCTCATCGTCCTGCATCGTCGTCATGTGCTTGAGGCTGGCCGCGGACACCAGTTTCAGATCGAAGAGAGCCTGGATGAACTTGGTCATGTCCGCGGGCGTGGAGAGGATCGAGCCCGCGCCCCCCGTCACGCTCAGGTCGAGCTCGGTGGCTTCTCGGTAGCCGTCGAGGTACTGGTAGGAACTCGCTTCATTCCTGGCCGGATCGGTCTGCCCCACAATGCCGAAGGACGTATCCTTGAGGCCGATCTTCGTCGTGATGCGGTCCTTCAGCGCGTCCTGATACGGCTTGCCTCCGGCCTTCTCCACGATCAGTCCCAGCAGGTTGTAACCCGCGTTGCTGTATTCGTGCCTGGCATCCGGCTCGAAATGCGGTTGTGCCTGCGCGATGCGGGCCACGATCTCTTCCTTCGTCCTCGCCTGGTGTCCCCACGCTCCGTCAGGTGGCGTGTCGCCCATGCCGCTGCGGTGGTGGAGGATCTGCGCGATGGTGATCTTCTTCGCGTTCGGGATCTGCGGGAAGAACTTGTCGAGCGTATCGCTGAGCTTGAGTCTTCCTTCCTCGACGAGCTGAAAGATCATCACGGCCGTGTACATCTTGGTGATGGAGGCGATCCGGTATTTCGTGGTCGCCGTCGCCGGCCGCTTTTCATCGCCATTGACGTAGCTGTAGCCAAAGGCGTGGCTGTACACGACGTTGCCGTCTTGGGCGATGGCCACATAGCCCATGCCTTTGTTCTTGGCGGCGAGCCGATCGAGGAGCTGGTCGAGCTTCGTGGTATTGAGCGTTGCGGAACTTGACGAGCACAGGGCCAACCCGAGGACACTGGGGAGGAGAATCTTGATGTTCATGACGCGACTAGTTATAGGACGGCGGACTCCGCTACGTCAAGTACTTTATAAATAAAAGTACCATAGTGGCAGATCCTGATCAGGGCCGAGGACGAAGCAGGAATCTCATGGGTTGCGGATAAGAAGCGGCCAGCTTGAGGTCCTGATCCTGAGGCCGATTGTTGATGGGCTGAAGGTCTCCAACGATGTTGTCGTCGTGCGAGTCCCAAAGAGCGACTGAGAAAAAATCGAGACTCGGTGGGGATGGTGTCTGCTGCACGGCTGGATCGCGGAGGAAATCAGGTATCGACCCTCGGAAGGTCCGATTTGGTTGTAGAGGAATCGAGCCGATATTGAAAGGCGCGATTAAGCAATCGCTAATGCCGAAGAAGTGGCACGTCCAAGCTGCCTCGAAGATCACGTGCACGTTGCCAGAGACAGCACGTAGTTGCTTCGCTGAAATGACGCCTGACAGTGGTAGCGACGGCAGCGGGTTGCAAACGAAGTCGCGCGTCACAGTGCTACCAGGCGAAAGGGCGACATCGTACGTTCCGAACTGGCAGCCCAAGACGAAGGCCACTACTTTCAAATGCGTTCCCGAGCGACCCTCGTACGCCCCGGTGATGATGATCTGATTCCGGCCAGGAATCCTTTCAATCGGCCCGCCAGCGCCTCCGAACGGTCCGGTCAGGAATTCATGAACCTGTACGTGGTCGGCGGTTATGCCAGGCGGCAAGCGGAGCACGAAGCGTGGAGCACCGGCGGGAGGCGGGATTCTCTGAAAGCCCGCCGCGAACAGGAAGAGGGCTGCGGCGACGAGCATACGCTATTGCGGTTTGAGTTCGTTCTCTTGGTCGCGTTTGCGGCCGTAGCGGAACGCCACGGTGACGAGTGTCGCCATCATGGTGACGGGCGGGATGAGCAGCATGACGACGCCGCGGGTGATGGCGCGCTGTCCCTTCTGCGAGGCGGCGGAGGCGGAGGTATAGCACATCATGCACTGCGCGCCGGCGGTGGAGCCGGCGAGCAGGGCGAACAGCGCGAGTTGGGCGAAGCGCAGCTTCATTTGGGGAGCGATGCCGGTTGGGAAGCGGGCGCACCCAGGTTCAGGACGCGCTCGGCGTCGGGGAAGAATGCCGCCATCATCACCAGGCAGAACACCAGCGCGAGCATCAGGACCCACCGCATCGGCGGGTACTCGAACTTCAGGTGCATGAAGTAACCGATGATGAGCGCCGACTTGATGACGCTGAGCACCAGCAGCACCGACAGCATCTTGCCCGGCGTGAACACCTGGTTGTAAGCCAGCCAGACCTCGACCGCGGTGAGGACCAGCAGGCTGACCCAGACCCAGGCAAACATGGCTTTGCTTTGATGCGCGTGGGCTTCCGTTACCTGATCACCGACTGCATGTGTCATGCTCTCTCTCCGAATAAGGATGCTCGCATCGGCGCTTCAGCCTCGCCGCCATCGCGGCTCGGGCGCCGGTTGCTCGCCCAGGTCCTTCACTCGCCACTCGCTCCGCTCGTAAGCGCCTCGTTCACGATGACATCAAACATCAAATGATCTTGGTCGACATCAAGTACACCAGCGGGAAAATGAACATCCACACCAGGTCAACGAAGTGCCAGTACAGGCCGGCGACCTCGATGTCGTGGTCGTTGTAATCGCGCGGCTTCAAAAACAGGATCACGGCACAAACGATGGCCGAGAGCAGCAGCACGTGCGCGCCATAGTGGAACGGGCTCCAGGCAGGCGTTCCCAGCCACGCCGCCAGCCACAGGACCACGAGGATCGGCAGGAACTTCTTGCGCAACGCGACCACGCCCAGATAAATGACGCCGATGGTCACGTGCAACATGTGCATGCCGGTGAGGGTGAAGAATGTTCCGGCGAACTGCGGAAGGACTTTGGTGATCTGCGAGAACTCGCTGCCGGCCTCGCCGCCCGGTGCGTCGGCGAAAGGCGGCAGGCGCAAACCATCCTGGATGAGTCCGTGCCACTCCCAGCCGTGCAGCACGACGAACCCGGTGCCGCAGAGCATGGTGGCGATGAGCCAGTAGGTCGTCCATTTGCGATCGCGGCGACTGGCAGCGGCGACTCCCAGCACCATGGTGAGGGAACTGGTGAGCAGGAACGCCGTCATGATGCTGGCGCGGATGATGCTCTCCTTGTGGAACGGCGTCGGCCACCCGGGAACGGAGAGGCGGCTGTAGCTGTACGCAAAAAGCAGCGCCCCGAAGGTGAGCGAATCGGAGAGCAGGAACAGCCACATCCCGATCTTCTTGGAATACGTCCGAAACAGCGACGCTTCATAGGCCTCGCCGTGGAACGAAACCGGAGCAGTCGTCATCAGGTCAGCCCCTCACGAAGTGCAGCAGTCCAAAGATGTACAGCCACAACAAACCCATGAAATGCCAATACCAGCTGGCCGCGTCGACCGCCAGGCGGCGCGAATCGAGGGAACGCTTGAGCAAGGGCGTGAGCGCGGCGAACAGCAGCGCGAGCAGCCCGCCGAACAAGTGCACGGCGTGTGCGCCCGTCAGGACGTAGAAGAACGAACTCGACGGCGAGCTGCTGATGTTCCAGCCGGAATGCCGTAGCAGGTTCCACGCGGCGATCTGGCCGGCGAGGAAGGCCGCCCCCAGGATGATGGCGATGCCGAGCCATGGCAGCGAACGCTCCGGATCCTCGGCGACGCGCGCGATCTCCGAGACGCCCACCGTGATGGCGTGGCGATTGATGCTGCGGCGCGCCATCTCTAAAGCAATACTTGAAGCCAGCAGGATGCCGGTGTTCAGGAACAGCAGGGTGTAGGGCAG
>CAYWSH010000188.1:0-7110 GCA_964460655.1 uncultured Terriglobales bacterium
GCAAGCGGAACCGTTCTAAGTCTTGCCCCGTGCGGATTTCCGCGAAGCAGTTGGCTTTGTTTTAGCCAACTGCTTTTTTAGCGGCCCCGCGCGAAAGATTCGCGTCATTGCGCGCTCGAATTCTTTTCTTGCCTCAGGACCTTTTCGATACTCGTATTTCATTCGCAACTCGTGCAAACAATGTCCACAATCTCGACCGCTTTCGCTGCATAAAACACGACTTTTACAGGAACCTCGGGGCCGATATTTGGACTGTGTTCTACCTTCGCCGTAAGATGACCGCGATCAACGCGCCAAGATATTACGCGCCCGTATCCGCCTGTAGTGAATCCCACCTCTGGCATCTTCGCAGCGTTGGCGGTGAAGCCAATCTCCAACGTGATGGGGGAATCCACTGAATGGCTCGGATAAACGATGAACGTATTTGCGTAGATACCGTTGGTCTCAACTGCATCCTGCTTCAAGCTGTGCCATCGCGCTTCTTGAGGCGGCGAGACACCTCCCGTCAAAAACTGACATGCGTTTTCCCCGACAATGATTCCGCGCGGCTCCTTCTCCTCGCGATTGATCCTCATCGTGATTCCTTGGCTCAGAAACGCCTTCGCGAGCAAGTCCCCGGCTTTGTCCTCGGGCCATACACGGCGGTACGCCAGTCCAACTATTTCTTCATTCGTGGACTCCGGCCCTTCCCCTTTCAGCGGCCAGCGCTCCCATACGGCACGCTGTCTGAACAACGCCCAGAGTTGGTCAGCGATCGGGCGTGCGTTGACATAGCGCGGATTGAAATGAATCCAGAACGATCCGCCTGGTTTAGGGTCAACTTCCGACAGTTCCGCAGATAGCCCAGCGAGTTGCGCCGCAGTGAGTGAACACGGCTGCGGTGGCGCAGAAGTCGTCGGTGGACGCGACGGAGTGGGGCACGATGCACGGCTGGCTCTGCATTCATCGCGTTCTTTCGTGAGAAGCGATTTCCCGCTCTCGGCATCAGCGAGCCGGGCGTGCAGAGTGACTGTCTGGGCGACCAGTTTCTGGTGGTCGGAATAGGTAGCCGTCACCATACTCCAAGCGAAAATGCTGCCGTGCCATACAATAAACACGGCCAGTGAGCACGCCGCTGCAATCGTTACCGTTTGGGCGACGTGTGTTTTCACTTCGTTCTTCCCGCGGCGCAAATACAGGACGATGAGGCTAACGGTGAAAGCAGCAGCCGGTAACGCCAGCTTTTCGAGCCACCCCAAAATGCTGGTGCCTTCGACAGCCAAGAAATCATCCCTGGATTGGCGGAGTAAGTTGAGGAAGTGGGGCCACATGGCGCTAAGCATAGCCTGCGCCCGTTTGTGTGTCTAGTATATTGGTGCCGACCAGGGGGGAGGGGGAGGGGGATATGGCATTCCGCGCAACCTGTTGGTTTCTTTGCCTTTACGCTGTCTCAGCGGTCGCCCAGCAACCGCCAACGCCCGCCTGGACGCCCAACTTTCCCACGCCGACCGAATCTGACTTCACCGTCCCCAACTACCACTTCAAGACCGGCGAGCAGCTCGACGTCCGGATGCACTACTTCGCTATCGGCACGCCGAGCCGGACGAATGGTCGGGTAACAAATGCAGTCCTGATCCTGCACGGCACCGGCGGCACCGGTCGCGGCTTCCTCAATCAGGCCTTCGGCGGCCAGCTCTTCGGTCCCGGCCAGCTCCTCGACGCCACTAAGTACTTCATCGTCCTGCCCGACAACGTCGGCCACGGCAAGTCGACGAAGCCCAGCGACGGCCTGCGGATGAAGTTCCCCAAGTACGACTACGACGACATGGTCGCGCTCCAGCACGCGCTGCTCACCGATGGCCTCAAGGTCGACCATCTCCGGCTCGTCATGGGCACGTCGATGGGCTGCATGCACTCCTGGGTCTGGACCGAGATGTATCCCGACTTCATGGATGCCGCCATGCCGCTCGCCTGTCTTCCCGTCGAGATCGCCGGGCGCAATCGCTTCTGGCGCAAGGAACTCATGGACGCTATCCGCCGCGATCCCGCGTGGAGCAACGGCGACTACACGGAAGAGCCGAAGCAGGGCCTCGCCGCCGCGCTCTCCATCGAGAACATCGCCACCGCGGCGCCGCTCGTCATGCAGCGCACGCTGCCGACGCGCGAGCAGGTAGACAAGAGTGTGGAGACGCGACTGCCGCCGCAGGTGGCACGCGCCGACGCCAACGACATGCTGTACTTCTTCGACTCGTCGCGGAACTACAACCCGCAGCCGAAGCTCGCAAGCATCAAGGCCGCCGTCATGGCGGTGAATTCGGCCGACGACTTCGTCAACCCGCCCGAACTCCACATCCTCGAGCGCGAGATCGTCAACGTGCTGCGCGGCCACGCCGTCATCCTGCCCATCACCGAGCAAACGCGCGGCCACGGCACGCACTCTATCCCGGCGATCTGGGGCGGATACCTGAAGCAGCTCCTGGAGCAGAGCGGGGGATTGCTGCCCGGAACGGGCTTCACGCAGACCGCGTCGAACCCATCTCCACGGAATCCGAGTGTTGGCGACACGATCAGCCCATGCCCCGCCGGCTGCCGCTTGCCGCTCGATTCCGCGGTGCTCAACTCGGTTGTACCGGGCTCTGCCATCCCTGGACTCACTACTGCCGATGGCGCGCCTGTCTACAAGGTCGGCGCCGACGTCACCAAGCCACGTCAGACCTACTCGCCCGATCCGGAGTACCCCGAAGAGGCAAGCCAGCGGAAGATCACCGGTGGCGCCCTTACGCAAGTCTTGATCGGTAGCGATGGACTGGTAAAAGACGCCGCCGTCACGTCAGCTGACGACCCATCGTTCGGTCAGGCGTCCCTGTCCGCCGTACGTACCTGGCGCTTCGAGCCGGCGACGAAGGCGGGTCAGCCGGTCGCCGCTCTTTCTACGGTGGAAACCACGTTCAGGATGACAGGCGGTCATCCGGCTCGGAGTTCTGGTGGTGGCGCCGCCGGTTCTGCATCTTCGACGGCGGATGTTGGAAGCGGCGTTTACCGCGTCGGCCAGGGCGGCGTCACCATGCCGAAGGTCGTCTACAACCCGCAGCCGTCGTACACCGACCACGCCCGCCGCGAACACATCAGCGGCGTGGTCATCCTGTCCTGCATTGTCAGCCCTGATGGCTCGGTGCGGGATGTGAAGATGGTGCGGGGCGTGGAACCATCGCTCGACGAATCGGCCATGAATGCCGTGAAGCAATGGCGCTTCGAGCCTGCCACCAAAGACGGCAAGCCGGTCGCGGTCTTCACCAACATCGAGGTCAGTTTCAACCTGCAATGAATGAGCCGAGCACACAAACATGGGTGCCCCACACAAGCCGGTTTTGCTTGTGTGGGAAACCTGCATTGGCTTTGCGGAGAACTGGGAACTGTGAACTGAGAACTAGTCCAGCGAACAGCTTCCCGGCCCGCGCGGATCGCCGCACGAGCCGCACGGTCCCGCCGCTCGCGGAGCCGAAGAAGAGGATGAGCTACGTGCCGCGAACACCGAGAGCTGCTGCTCCAGCTTTGTGCCCTGGCATTTGGGACAAGCGGGCAGCTCGCTGCGAACGAGTGCCTCGAACTTGTTTTCACAGTTGCTGCATATATATTCGAAGATCGGCATCACGAGGATTCTAACTCGCAACTCGCCACTCGGTACTCGCTACTCGCATGAACTACCGCACGCTCGGTCGCACCAACTTCCGCGTCAGCGACATCGGCCACGGCCTTTGGGGCATGAGCAACTGGTCGGGCTCCGACGATGCGCAGTCCCTCGCGTCACTGCAACTTGCCGCTGACCTCGGCTGCAACTTCTACGACACCGCCTGGGCCTACGGCGACGGCAAGAGCGATGCGTTCCTCGGCCAACTGCTCAAGCAGAATCCCGATCGCGGTCTTGTAGGTGCTTCCAAAGTCCCGCCGAAGAACCGCAAATGGCCGGCGACCGCGGACTACGCCTACCGCGACGTCTTTCCCGCCGACTACGTCATCGAATTCGCCGAGCGCATCCGCGCCCAACTCGGTGTCGCCACGATCGACCTGCTGCAATTCCACGTGTGGGACGATTCGTGGGCGGACGAAAAGGAGTTCCGCTACGCCATCGAGATCATGAAGCAGCGCGGCCTCATCCGTGCATTCGGCCTCAGCTTGAACCGCTGGGAACCGTGGAACGGCCTGCGCGTGCTGCGCACTGGTCTCGTCGACGCGGTGCAGGTCATCTACAACATCTTCGACCAGGCGCCCGAAGACGAACTCTTTCCCGCCTGCCGCGAACTCAACATCGGCGTCATCGCCCGCGTCCCGCTCGACGAAGGCTCGCTCGGCGGCAAGATGACCCGCGACACCAAGTTCCCCAGCTCCGACTGGCGCTCGACTTATTTCAACCAACACAACCTCAACGCCACGCTGGACCGCGTCGACGATCTCGTGCGCCTCGTGCCGGAAGGCATGTCGCTGCCGGAACTCGCGTTGCGCTTCATCCTCTCGCATCGCGATGTCAGTACCACCATCATCGGCATGCGTTCGGCAGAGCACGTCCGCCAGAACCTCAGTTACAGCGATCAAGGCGCGCTTCCGCCCGAACTACTCAAAGAATTAAGAAATCACCGTTGGGACCGTAAACCGAAGCCATGGTCGGCCTGATCTCTCTCTGTTGTCATCCTGAGCGAAGCGAAGGATCTGCTTTTCCAGCGGGTGCCCCACCCTTATGCGCCCGCCTTTGGCGCATAGGGTGGGAGCAAGGGATGCCCTCTTGATCCCATCGCCCACCGATTTTGTTCCCCGCCGCGGCATGCGCAATACGCACGCGCAAACCGTCTTCGGCTGGCTGCTGCAGCGCGAGAGCCGTCTTCCGCCGTCAGAAGAGCGCTTGTTCAGCGTCGCGCCGGAGGTGCAAGTCCTGTGCCGCTGCAATTGGCAGCCGGAACGGCAACGCGCGACGACGTTCGTGCTCGTGCACGGACTCGAAGGCTCCACCGATTCCCAGTACATCGTGGGCACAGCGAACAAGGCTTGGGACGCGGGGTTCAACGTGGTGCGCATGAACATGCGCAACTGCGGCGGCTCCGAGCGGCTCGGGCCGACGCTCTACCACAGCGGCCTCTCCGCCGACGTCGGCGCCGTGATGCGCACGCTCATCGAGCAGGACAAGCTGCCGCGCGTCGCGCTCTGCGGATTCTCGATGGGCGGAAATCTCGTGCTCAAACTCGCCGGAGAACTCGGGCGCGACAGAGCAACGCCGCAGGAGCTGATCGGCGTTGTCGGTATCTCGCCGGCGATGGACCTCGGGCCTTCGGCCGACGCGCTCAACCTGAAAGCCAACCGTATCTATGAACTGAACTTCGTCCGCAACCTGAAGAAGAGCGTTCGCCGCAAAGCCGAGCTCTTTCCCGGCCGCTACGATCTAGGCAAGCTGCGCGGCGTGTGGAGCGTGCGCGCATTCGATGAATTCGTCACCGCGCCCTACGGCGGCTTCAGCGGCGCCGACGATTACTACTACCGTGCGGCCGCGGCGCGCGTCCTCGAGCATATCGCCGTCCCGGCGCTCGTCATCCACGCCGCCGACGATCCCTTCATCCGCGTGCTGCCCGAGACGCGCGCTAAGCTCGCCGCGAATCCCAACATCCGCTTCGTCGAGACGGCGCACGGCGGCCACTGCGGCTTTCTCGCCGACCCCGTCGGTTACGACGGCCGCTGGGCCGAGCGCGCGATCGTTGAATTCGTGCGTAGTAGGATGGCGTGAATGTCACGCCGCTCCGCGCCGCGCAAGCTCACCGACGAAGCCGCGCTCTACGACTACGCCGTCAAAGCGCTCGGCCGGCGCATGCGCGCTGTAGCGGAGCTGAAGCGCCTGCTGCGCCAGCGCGCCGGCGGCGACGAACCGGAAAAGCTGATCGACGCTGTCATCACGCGCCTCAAAGACCAGAAGTATCTGAACGACTCCGCCTACGCCGCCGCGTACACGCAGTATCGCCGCGACAATCAGAAGTTCGGCCGCATGCGCATCATCAGCGACCTGAAGGCGCGCGGCGTACACGGCGACGTCATCAACACCGCCATCAGCGCCGGTTTCGAAGGTACGGATGAGGAAACCGCGGCGCGTGCGTATCTCGCGCGCAAACGCATCCAGAAGCCCGCCGATGACCGTGCCGCCGCGCGCGTCTTCCGCACGCTGCTGCGCGCCGGCTACTCGAAGCGAGTCGCGCTGCGCGTACTCAACAAGTGGAATGTGGATGAGGAAGTACTGACCGCACTGGAGACCGAGGAAGAATGAGTCAATCTTTCTTGGGCGCCGCGCCCGTCTTCAGCGGCACGTCGTAGCGTGCTTTGCAGTTGTTGCCCGGATCCCACGTGATGCGTTGGGAATCACCGCCGTAACGGATGCGGAACGTCAGCGGGTCTTTTACCGAGTTCGGCAGCGCGACGTAGCGCAGCCGTCCATCGCTGTTCGTCGCCGCCTCGAGTTCCAGCTTGCGCTTGTTCAGGAAGCCGTGCCGGATGATCGTGGAGACCTTCGCGTTGTAGATGCCCTTGCCGGCGAGGTCCGTAATGACGAAGTCCACCGTGCACTCGCCCATGTCGGCCGAGATCTCGGGGATGATGTTGCCCGGTGTCGTCGCCGGCGCCGCTGGTTGCGCGGGCGCCTGTGCCGGCGGGATCTGCGGCTTCTGCTCTTGCACGAACGCCAGTGAGCCTGCGATTAGAAGGACGAAGAGCATACGCATAACAATAATGTTACTCCTCCGTGCCTCCGTGTCTCCGTGGTGAATCATTTAGAATAAGTGATTATTCACACCATGCCGACTGGTTCCGAGATCCGCGAGAAGTTCCTGCGCTACTTCGAGCAGCAGCAGCACCGCCGCGTGCATTCGTCGTCGCTCGTCCCGGCGAACGACCCCACGCTGCTGTTCACCAACGCGGGCATGAACCAGTTCAAAGACGTCTTCCTCGGCCTGGAGAAGCGCGACTACAACCGCGCGACAACGTCGCAGAAGTGCGTGCGCGCCGGCGGCAAGCACAACGACCTGGAGAACGTGGGCTTCACCAAGCGCCACCACACGTTCTTCGAGATGCTCGGCAACTTCAGCTTCGGCGACTACTTCAAGC
>CAYWSH010000189.1:0-4368 GCA_964460655.1 uncultured Terriglobales bacterium
GGCGAGATGCCCGACGCCTGTGAGGCCGGTTGCTGGGCGAACGAGATAGCGACAACAACAAGGAGAGAGAGAACGACAGCGAGTGCTTTCTTCATCGGTGCGGACCCTCGCGGCGGGATGGCTTTCTAAAACCGCGCGGATGATAGAAGGTAGCAGGCAGGCGGGTCAAACGACGCCGGCGCTACTAATCCAATCTCGCGACGTCATCCTGAGGCCGCACAGTTACGGCCGAAGGGTCCCACGCAAGCCCGTACGACGACGCTGAGCGCGCCTCTTCGGCCTAGACACCCGGGGGTTCGGAGTGGAGGAGAAGGACTGGCCACGACATGGCGCCAACATGAGTGGGATCCTTCGGCCAAAAGCTGGCCTCAGGATGACGGGTGTGAGGGTTGGGTTTGCCTTTACGCCTTCTTGCTCTTCTTCGGCTTCGCTTCGGCCGCGATCGCCTCACCGGCACTGGACCGTACCGGCTTCTTGACGTTGTCCAAGCTCATCTTCAACGCTTCGAGGATGTCGATGACGGGCGCCAACTGCTGCGGCTCGGGCGCGGCGACCACTTCCTTGCCTTCGATCTTCGCCTGCACCATCCCCATCAGGTTGGAGCGGAATTCGTCGTGGTATTTGTCGGGCTCGGAACCGGCCGCGGGCGATTCGATCAACGTCTTCGCCAACGTGAGTTCCTTGTCCTTCACCAGGCTCGTGTCGGTGCGGAACTCCTCCACCTGGCGGATCTCGTCTTTGTAATACATGGTATGCAGCAGGATGCCCTTCGGACCCGGCCGCAAAATCACGATGTGCTCGCGATTGTGCATCGCGATCTTGGCGAGCGCAACGTACTCGGTGCGGCGCAGCGCTTCGAAGAGCAGCGCGTACGGCTTCTCGCCCGCTTCGTCGGGCGCCATGTAATAGGACGCTTCGTAATAGATGGGATCGACGTCCGCCGACTTCACGAATTCCAGGATCTCCATCGTGCGCGCGGTGTGCGGCGTCACCTTCTTGATCTCGGCTTCGTCGACGACGACGTACTTGTCCTTCTCGTACTCGTAGCCCTTCACCACGTCGGCACGCGTGATCGGCTTCTCTTCCGCCTGGCAGTACATCACCATCTTGATGCGCGAGTGGTCGGTCTTGTGCAGTTGGTTGAACCCGACGGTCTCGCTGCGCGCGGCGCTGTACAGCTTGACCGGCAGCGAGACGAGGCCGAACGTGAGATGTCCCTTCCAGACGGTGCTAGCCATTAGAATGCCTCTTCGGAACGGCGGCTTCCCGCCGGTTTGATGCGCCAGAGTCGCTTCGGGGGAAGTCAGTTCAATAGCACACAAAACGGTGCATCGCAACGGTACTTGATGGCGCTCGAGGATTATCGCCGAAAGCGGAAGTTCAGCAAAACGCCCGAACCGGAGCCTTCCCGGCCGGCACCGAAGTCGGGCTATCGCTTTTATATCCAACGACATAGCGCCCGTCGCCTGCACTACGATCTGCGCCTCGAAATGGACGGCGTGCTGCGCTCCTGGGCGGTACCAAAAGGGCCAACCCTCGACCCGGCGATTAAGCGCGTTGCCGTGCTCGTCGAGGACCATCCGCTCGAGTACGGCGAGTTCGAAGGCACCATCCCGGAAGGCAATTACGGCGCCGGCGCGGTCATCCTGTGGGACCGCGGCACGTATGAGTGGCTCACCGAGAAGTCGCCGGAAGAGATGTGGCAGCGCGGCGACCTCAAATTCAAACTGCACGGCGAAAAACTGATGGGCGAGTACGCGCTCATCCGCATGAAGCCACGGCCGAACACGCGCGACACCGGCAAGGAATGGCTGCTCATCAAGAAAAAGGACTTCGCCGCCGTCGCCGGTTGGGACGCCGAAGACCATCTGCGCAGCGTTGGCGGCAGCAAGGGCGATCTGGCCACCGTGACGGGCGCGGTCGCCGCGGCGATGCCACGCGACCTCGACCCCATGCTCGCCGGCTCATCGCAACATGTTCCCGAAGGCGCCGAGTGGCTCTACGAGATCAAGTGGGACGGCTACCGCACGCTCGCCTTCATCACCGACGGCAAGGTCCGGCTGCGCTCGCGCCGTGGCATTGCGCTGGAGAAGAAGTTCCCAGAGCTCGCCGGCATCGCCGAGCATGTCGCGGCGAAGCAAACCATCATCGACGGCGAGATCGTCGCGCTCGATGCACAGGGCCGTCCCAGCTTCGGTGCTCTGCAAGGCCGCATGGGGTTCAGTGAAACGCGGGTCGCTGCCGCCGGCATCGCTCTGTTCGCGTTTGATCTTCTTTACCTCGATGGCTATGACTTGCGAGCGGTAGCGCTCAGCGAACGCAAGCGCCTGTTGCACGCCATCGTGCGTCCGAATCCGGTGATGCGCTACTCCGAACACTTCACGCAGGGCAAGGAACTTCTCGCGGCGGCGAAGCAACAGGGCCTGGAAGGCGTAATGGCCAAGCGCGCGCTCAGCCGCTACGAAGACGGCCTCCGCAGCGACGTCTGGCTGAAAGTAAAGTTCACGCTTGAGCAAGACTTTGTTATCTGCGGCTGGCTTGCGGGCGAACGTTCGGGATTCGGCTCGCTCGTGCTCGGCCTCTACGACCGCGGCAAGCTCGTGTGGGTCGGCAATGTCGGCTCCGGCTTCACCGAAAAACTCGTCGCCGATATGAAGAAGACGTTGAAGCCGCTCGCTATCGATAAACCTCACTTCAAGCCCGTCCCGGCAGAGCTGCGCGACGCGCAATGGGTCAAGCCGGAACTCGTTTGCTCGGTGAAGTACTCCGCCTGGACGCACGAACACCGGCTGCGTGCGCCGGTCTTCCTGCGGATGCGCCCGGACAAAGCCCCAGCCGACTGTGTAGTTCAGAAAGAAGCCGATAACCACGGAGGAAAGGAGACGCGGAGAAAAGCGAAAGAAGAATCTCCGCGCCCGCGCGACTCTGCGGTCAGTTCCGTTGCGTTCCTCGCACCCGGCCAGAAAGAGATCATCACCAAAGTCGACGGGCAGCAACTGAAATTCACCAACCTCGACAAGGTCTTTTATCCCGACGAGGGTTACACCAAGCGCGACGTCATCAACTACTACGCTGCCGTCGCGGAACTCATCTTGCCGCACCTGAAAGACCGGCCGCTCTCGCTCAAGCGCTATCCCAACGGCATCACCGGCGACTATTTCTTCCAGAAGAACACGCCGGAGTCGTATCCGCAGTGGATCCGCACTGAGCCCATCGCCACCGATGCAAAGAAGAAGACGCGCTTTGTCTTCGCCGAAGACACGGCTTCCTTGCTCTATCTCGCGAACCTCGGCTGCATCGACCAGAACCCGTGGATGAGCCGCGTCGGTTCGCTCGAGCATCCCGATTTCATCCTCATCGACCTCGATCCCGTGGTCTGCGGCTACGACCGCATCGTCGAGGCGGCGCAACTCGTGCGCACGAAGCTCGAGCGCATGGGACTGGCGGGATATCCCAAGACGACCGGCGGCGACGGCATGCATCTCTACATCCCGCTCGTGCCCGAATACACCTACGAGCAGGCGCGGACGTTCGCCCAGATCCTCGCGCATATGGTCACGCACGAGCGTCCGGACGTGTTCACCACACCGCGCACGGTCGAAAAACGCGAAAAGGGCAAAGTGTACTTCGACTATTTGCAGATCGCGGAGAGCAAGACGATCTCAGCGCCCTACGTGCTGCGCGCGTATCGCGGCGCGCCGGTAGCAACGCCGCTCGAGTGGAAGGAAGTCGTACGCGGCCTCACGCCACAACAGTTCCACATCGCGAACGTGCTCGACCGCTTCGCGCGCATCGGCGACGTGTTCGCGCCCGTCTTGCAGAAGCCGCAGCGCCTGGAAGGCGCGATGCAGAAGTTGGGAGAGATGGTGCAACCAGCTGAGAGCGTGAAGCGCTAAGCGGACTTCTTGCGCGAACGTTTGCTCAGCATCGCCTCGCGCAGGAGGCGGTTGATGCGCGTCTGGTATCCCTTACCCGGGCGCTTCAACCAAGCCACTACATCGGCGTCGAGACGCACTGTAACCGGCCGTTTGATGGGGCGATAGAACTTGCCGCGAACGGCGTTCTTCCAGTCGGTGGCTTCGGGGATATCAGAGGTGTCGATCTGGTCGTCGGGTAGGGCGTCGATGTATTCGAGCTGCTTAGCGATATCGCGCAAGTCGGAGATACTGAGCTCGCTCAGTCGGTGTCGCCTTACGAAGCGAGATGACGCGGATGATTTCGTCTGCACCTTCTTCATAAGTCGTGTGAATCACAAACAACACTCGGCCGCGCACACTGCCCAGCGTTTGCCAACGCTGCTCGCCCTCGACGAGAACATTCCTTTCCGTAATTGCAGCTTCGTCAGTAAAGACGAGTTCAGCGGAGCGA
>CAYWSH010000189.1:4468-7092 GCA_964460655.1 uncultured Terriglobales bacterium
CGCGCTGCCTGCTGCTTGCGCTCCGCGGGCGAATACTCCGCTTTACGCAGGCGGTAATACGCAAAGTCGGCGGTCTGGACGTCGGGCACGGTGAGCTTCTCGGCTTCCGCGATGCACATCGCGGCATTGTGTTTGCGCAGCAGGTCGTAGGTCTCATCCGCGAACCACGACTCGTGCCGGAACTCGAACGTCTTGCGGCAGCCCGGCGGCAGCGGCGCCAGGAAATCACGGAGCAGCGCGGCGTTCGCCTTCAAGAAGGGCGGCAACTGGAACAACACCGTTGCCAGCTTCTTCGCCTCCGCCAGCGGTTGCAGCGAAGCGAGGAAGCTCCTGGTGAATTCGCCGGCCTCGCGCAGTTGCTTGATGTGGGTGATCATCTGGTGCGCCTTCACCGCGAACATGAATCCCGGCGGCGTAGTCTCGATCCAGCCGCGCAGCATCTTCTCGGTGGCAAACCGGCGGTAGGTGAAGTTCAGTTCGACGGAATTGAGCCGCGTCGCGTAGTACTCCAGGAATTTCTTCGACGGTGTCTTCGGCGGATAGAAGCGCGGCTTCCAACTCGGATACGACCAGCCCGACGTGCCTGCATAGATCGCGGCCATAGAAGGCGAATTCTAAACGGGACGGGCCGTTACGCCGCCTTCCACAGGAACTGCCGCACCAGGAACATGATCAGCAGGATCGAGCCGAACGTGCACACGATGGTCGCGCCCGTCGGCAGATCGAGATAAACGGAGAGATAGCAGCCGAGCGCGCTGACCAGCGTGCCCATGGTCCATCCGATGGCGAGCCGCGTCCCGATCTTGTCGGCGAACAACATCGCCGCCACCGACGGCACCACCAGGTAGCAGAACACCAGCAGCACGCCCGCAATCGCGACCGACGACGTCACCACGAAACCGAACGACGCGTAGAAGAGAAAATCCCACACGCCGATCGAGATGCCCTGCCGCTCCGCCTCGGCGGGATCTGTCGAGATCAGCAGGAACTTCTTGCGGAAGATGTAGTGGAACAATCCGATGGCGCCATACAGGCCCGCCGTCTTCAACACCTCTTCTTTCGACACGGCGAGGATGTTGCCCACGAGCATGTCTTTCAGGTGCTCGGTCTCACCCGTCGCCTTGCTCATCGCCAGGATCGCTGCCGCCGACGCCACCGCGTACGTGATGCCGATGAACGCTTCCAGCGGGATGCGCCCCTTGCGCGAGCGCACCATGGCGAAGATCGCCGCGCCGAGGAAGGTGAACGCCAGGCTGATCCAGTACGACCCGCGACCGTGCGGATCGACGCCCGCCAGGATCGCGATCGTCGCGCCCAGCGCCGCGATCTGCGCCAGCGCCAGGTCGACGAAGATCACGCCGCGCTCTACGACGTGCACGCCCAGGTACGCGTGGATGCCGGTCAGGATCAGGCTCGCCAGGAACGGCAGGATGAGGAATTGCAGGATCTCCATTCGGCTCCTACTGTACAGCCTTGAACGCATTCGTCACGAGATTGATGTCGTACTCGAACAACTTGAAGTAGTCGTCCGCCTGCTTCTCCCCGCCGACCGACGGCAGCATGACGAGGACCTTCGCGCCGGTCTGCGAGCCGATGCTGTTCGGCGTCTTCAGGTCGAAGTACGGCTCGATGAGCATCACCTTGATGTTCTCGCGCTTCATCTGCTGGATGAGCTCGATGGTGTGCTGTGGTGTTGGCGGGATGCCGGGCCGCGGCTCTACGTAGCCGGCGACGTCGAGTCCGAAGTGCTTGGCGAAGTTCGGGAACGAGCGGTGATAGCTCACGACCTTGCGGCCGCGATACGGCGCCATCTCGGCGAGCCAGCGCTTGTCGGCCTCCGCCAGGCGCTTTTCGAAATCCTGCTCGCGCTGCTGATAGAACGCGGCATTCGCAGGATCGAGTTCGCCGAGCTTACCTGCGATGCCCTTGGCGAGGCGCCGGCCGTTATCGGGATCGAGCCAGTAGTGCGGATTGCCGAGCGGATGCACGTCGCCCATCGCGCGCGAGATCTGGCCGGTCGGCCGCTCCAGTATTTCGACGAACTGGGACGCGTCGAGATTGCCGCCAGCGCCTACCTGCACCTTAGGATTGCCGCACTGCGTCACCAGCGGCGGCAGCCAGCCGATCTCGAGGTCCAAACCCACGCTGATCAGCAGGTCGGCGTTCTTCAGCTTCAGCAGGAAGCTGGGCTTGGCCTCGACGAAGTGTGGGTCCTGGTAGCCCCTGGCGATGGAATCCACCGTGATGCGGTCGCCGCCGACTTCCTGCGCCAGCGCCGCCATGTCGGAGGTCGAGGTGATGACGTTGAGCTTCTTCGCCGCGGCAAACGGACTCGCCGCCAGCAGCATCACAACCAGACTAAGAATGCGTTTCATTGTTTCTCCCATAACAAATAACGAATAACCATTAGCCAATACTTAGAACGGGTGCGCGCCGTGCGCGCCCAAGGAGAATTGCAGTTGCAGGCGCAGCTCGCGGGCCCACTGGCTCTCGGCGTACTTCACAAAGCGGAACTCGGTACGCAGCTGGCTGAACTCGCTCGGCCAGTACGTGATCGTGGCTGCACCGCCGCGATCGAGCTGCGATGCGTCGAGCGCGCGCTCCGAATGGTCGAAGCGCCCGCC
>CAYWSH010000190.1:0-7016 GCA_964460655.1 uncultured Terriglobales bacterium
GCGACGGGACCTCGATGGTGGCCTTATCGGTCTCGATCTCGACGATCGGCTGGTCTTTCGCGATGGTGTCGCCGACCTTGACGAGGATGCGGACCAGGTCGCCGGAGCTTACGTTTTCACCGAGTTCGGGGAGCTTGATTTCCATTTCTGTGTCGCCGACTAAAGTCGGCTCGAACATTACTAGAACGTCTGCTGTCCCCGCGCTAAAGCGCGGGGCTTACGAAACCGGGGCTAAAGCCCTCGCCGCACGTGCCATTCATTCACCGGGCTAAAGCCCGGTGCTCCCACCGCAGCGGCTAAAGCCGCTTCCTCTTTCTTACTCAAGCGGCACGGCTGAAGCCGTGCCCTGACACAAATCACAGCCCGTGCTCTTCAGCGAGACGTAGCAAGCTACGTCGTTACGGCAACGCACGCTACACCAGCGCGGGGTTGGCTTTCTCCGCGCTGATGCCCAATTCCTGCATCGCCTTCTGCACGACCGACTTCTCGATCTGGCCAGCGCGCGCGAGCTCGTGCAGCGTGGCCAGGACGACGAACTTCGCGTCGACCTCGAAGAAATCGCGCAGCTGCTTGCGGCCTTCGCTGCGACCAAAGCCATCGGTGCCGAGCGCGTGCAACGGTCGCGGCATCCAGCGCGCGAGGGCGAGCGGCAAGGTCTTCACGTAGTCGCTGGCGGCGATGATCGGGCCCGGCGTGTCTTTCAACTGTTGCGTGACGTAAGGAACGCGCTCCGCTTCGCCCGGATGCAGCATGTTCCAGCGCTCGGTGAAACAGCCGTCTTTGTAGAGCTCCTTGTAGCTCGTCACGCTCCACACATCCGCGGCGACGTTGTACTTCTCGGCGAGGATCTGTTGTGCCATGAGCACTTCGTTCAGGATGGCGCCGGAACCGAGCAGCTGCGCGCGCAGTTTTGACTTCGAATCGGCAGCGGGCTTCAGCCGATACATGCCTTTCAGGATGCCGTCGCGCACATTTTCGGGCATCGGCGGATGCTCGTACGCCTCGTTCATCACGGTGATGTAGTAGAAGACGCTCTCTTCATCCTGGTACATGCGCTTCATGCCGTCGGCTATGATGACCGCCAGCTCGTAAGCGAACGCAGGGTCGTAGGTGACGAGGTTCGGGACGGGATACGCCAGCAGATGGCTGTTGCCGTCCTGGTGCTGCAGGCCTTCACCGGCGAGCGTGGTGCGTCCCGCGGTGCCGCCGAGCATGAAGCCGCGCGTGCGCATGTCAGCGCCGGCCCAAATGAGGTCGCCGATGCGTTGCAGGCCGAACATCGAATAGAAGATGAAGAACGGGATGGTGTTCACGCCGTGTGTGGCGTACGCCGTGCCGGCGGCGTTGAACGACGAGATGGAACCGGCTTCGGTGATGCCTTCTTCGAGGATCTGGCCGTTCTTCGCCTCTTTGTAATAAAGAAGTGTATCCATGTCCACCGGCTCGTAGAGCTGGCCGACGTGCGAATAGATGCCGACCTGGCGGAAGAGCGCTTCCATGCCGAAGGTGCGGGCTTCATCGGGAATGATGGGGACGATGAGGTGGCCCCAGTTCGGGTCGCGCAACAGTTTGCCGAGCATGCGCACGAAGGCCATCGTGGTCGAGACCTTGCGGCCTTCGGTGCCGCCGTGGAACTCGTGCCACAGATCGGCGGGCGGCGGCGCGAGCGGCTTGGAGCGGACGGCGCGCTTCGGCGTGTAACCGCCGAGCGCCTGCCGACGCTCCTTCAGATACTTGATCTCGACGCTGTCTTCAGCCGGCCGATAGAACGGCGCTTTGGCGATGTCGGCGTCGGAGATCGGGATACCGAAGCGCGTGCGGAAGGCGCGCAGCTCGTCTTCGTTCAGCTTCTTCTGTTGGTGCGTGATGTTCTTGCCTTCGCCGGCCTCGCCGAGTCCGTAACCCTTGATCGTTTTAGCGAGGACGACCGTCGGCGCACCCTTCGTCTCGACTGCCGCTTTGAATGCAGCGTAGACCTTCAGCGGATCGTGGCCGCCGAGGCGCAGCTTCTTGATCTGGTCGTCGGAGAGGTGCTCGACCATCTTCAGCAGGCGCGGATCCGAGCCGAAGAGGTGCTTGCGCGTGTAGGCGCCGGTCTCGACGCTGAACTTCTGGTATTCGCCATCGACGATCTCGCCGAGGCGGCGCGTGAGCAGACCTTCGTGGTCCTTGGCGAGGATAGGGTCCCAATCCGAACCCCAGATGCACTTGATGACGTTCCAGCCGGCGCCGCGGAAGGCGGCTTCCAGTTCCTGAATGATGTGGCCGTTGCCGCGCACCGGGCCGTCGAGGCGTTGCAGGTTGCAGTTGATGACGAAGATCAGGTTGTCGAGCTTTTCGCGCGCGGCGAGGTTGATGGCGCCCAGCGCTTCGGGCTCGTCGGTCTCGCCGTCGCCGAGGAACGCCCAGACTTTCGACTGCGATGGGCGCTTCAGGCCGCGGTCTTCCAGGTAGCGATTGAAGCGCGCCTGGTAGATCGACATGATGGGGCCGAGTCCCATCGAGACCGTGGGGAACTCCCAGAAATCGGGCATGAGCCACGGGTGCGGATACGAAGACAGCCCGCCACCCTGGGCGAGTTCACGGCGGAAGTTCTCGAGCTTTTCCTGTGACAGCCGGCCCAATAAAAAAGCCCGGGCGTAGATCCCGGGCGAGGCGTGTCCCTGGAAATAAATGATGTCGCCTTCAGTGCCTTCGCCCTTACCGTGAAAGAAATGGTTGAAGCCGACCTCGTACAGCGTGGCGGCGGAGGCGAAGGTGGAGATGTGGCCGCCGATGCCCTCTTCGTGCTTGTTGGCGCGCACCACCATGGCGAGCGCGTTCCAGCGGACGAGCGACTTGACGCGGCGCTCGATCTCCTGCGAGCCGGGGAACGGCGGCTGCGCTTCGATGTCGATGGTGTTGATGTACGGCGTGGTGGCGGTGAACGGTAGCTTTACGCCGCTCTGCGTGACGTGCTGCCCGAGCTCTTGCAGCAAGCGGCCCGCGCGCTGCTCGCCCTGGTGGCGCAGCACGTAATCCATGGAGTCGAGCCATTCGCGGGTTTCCAGTGCTTCCAACTCGGCGATCTGCCGGCCGTTTCCATCTGCCATTGCGGACATCTACCTCGGATGAGTGCGGTTGGAGAACAAAGAAGTTTAGCAGAAAGGGCGTGCAGCGCCGAGAACGCGTGTCGCCCGCCGGGCTCACTTCTTTCTGGCGACTCTACCCTCGGCTGACGCCGTGGGCTCAAACAAATGACGCCCTTACGGGCTGCGTGAAACTTGCGCCAGCGGTTTTGCGAGTGCTCGGGCACTTGCAGACTTGCGTGGGGACACGACATTCGATCCATTACCGGATCAGCCCGGAGGGCGACATTTGGGTGAGCCCACGGCGTCAGCCGTGGTAAAGCAAAGAGAGTAAGAAAAGCCCGGTAGGGCGACACCTAATCGAGGTGAATCGCCGGATCGAACTTGATGCCGTGCTTCTCGAAGAGGATCTTCAATTCCTCTTCGAAGGAGCGCTTCCCGTGATGCGTTTCCTGCGCACGAATGTACTCGCTGACCGCCTGTAGATTGGACTCGCTAACACTGAATGCCGCGTAGCCGCGCTGCCAAGCAAAGCGCCGGCCATTCTCGTTCATCCACTTGGATGAGTTTGCCTTGAGCGCGCGGACGCAATCGGCCAACGCGAGCTTTGGAGGGAGATCGATCAGGAGATGGACGTGGTCGGCAACGCCTCCGATCGCAAGCAGGTCAACGTTGTAGTTGCGCGCTATGCCGCGGACGTAGGCATGAAGATCGTCGCGAATCGCAGGCACGATGGTGGGACGCCGCTCCCGGGTCGAGAAGATCACGTGAACGCGATTGAACGCGAATGCGTGAGGCATCGGTGTCGCCCTGCCGGGCTCCCCTTCCTTCCTCGATCTACCCCACGGCTTACGCCGTGGGCTCACACAAATGACGCCCTTGCGGGCTCAGCTCGGAGCAAACGCTTGGCGGCTCGGAACTCGGGCCGAGTGAGGCAGGATGCTACACGCTGATAGCAACGCTGTCAGCCGTGGATATGAGGCACCGGTGATCACCGGTCGATCACCTTCATTCAGCTCAGGCGACAGTCAAGGCCGGTCTTTCGAACCCAGCCCGGAGGGCGGAGTCTGGGTGAGCCCACGGCGTGAGCCGTGGGTTGAGTAAGCGATGGCAAGACGAGCCCGGCAGGGCGGCACAAATAAAAGCGCCGGCCCCCGAAGGGACCGGCGCTGAGTCGGAAACAGTTACTGGTTAGAACCCATACCGCAGGGCAAACTGCATGACGCGCGGCGTGCCCTGGATGCCGGTGAAGTTCGACCAGTTGCTGGGCGCGTTGGTCAGGTTCGGATCGAGCACGAGGCCGTAGCCGGTACGGCTCGAATCGAACGCGCCAAAGCGCTGCGTGTTGGCGACGTTAAACGTCTCCCAGCGGAACTGCATGGTGTGACCTTCGGACCACGGCATGTGGAACGTCTTGCTCAAGCCGGCGTCCATGTCCACATAACCGGGCAGGCGGAAGATGTTGCGCGGACCCGTCTCGCCCGGATACGCGTTGCGGAACGACTGGTAGATGCGGTTCACGTCGCAGCCGAAGAGCTTCGGCGTGCCCACAATGGGACGCGTGGGGCAGGCCGAAACCTTCGTGACCGGCGTGCCGTTGGACTGCACGTTCCAGTTGGTGGCCCAGCGCGCATCATCGAACGGCGCCGAGACCGGCAGGCCGGTGTTCCAACGGAAGATGTTGGAGATCTGCCAGCCACCGAAGATGGCGTCGAGCGCACGGTTCATGCCGCCGCCGATCAGCTTGCCGCGGCCGAAGGGCAACTGCACGACGGAGTTGACGTTGATGAGGTGGCGCGTATCGAAGTCCGAATTGGCGTAGTTGTCGTGCTGCCGGATCGGATTCAACAGGAACGCCTCCCCGTAGCCACCGGACGACTGGCGACCCGAGGAATCGTCGAGCGAGTGCGAGAAGGTGTAGTTGAAGTCAACGGTGATGTCCTGGCGGAAGCGCTCGCGCAGCGTGAACGTCATGCCGTTGTAGTTGGAGTTGCCCACGCTGCTGAAGGCAGCCAGCGCGCCGTACTGCGGCGAATAATAGATGTGGGCCCCCAGCGGCGAGGCGCCATCGAGATCGAGCTGCGCCGTCGTCCAGTCACCGCCCTCGTCAACCGCGTCCTGGAAGACCATCTGGGTCGCGGAGTAGGTGAGCGGATAGCCGAACGTCGAGTTCGAGAGCAACACCTTGTCCCGGAAGATGTTCTCGAAGTACGGGATGGGAGCGATCTGCGAGACCGTCTTGCCGGCGTGGCGCTGCTGTTCGAGCAGCGTGGCCGCGGTGTACCAATCCATGTGCGAGACGGGATCAACGAGGTCGTTGATGGCCATGGCGTCGCGCGTCAGGAGCAGGTCGCGACCGATGCGGCCGATGTACGAAGCACTGGCCACGAGCCCCCCACGGAACTGCCGTTCGAAGGTCGCGCTCCAGGAGTAGCTCTTGGGCGTGACCAGGTTCTCATCGAGCGACGACTCGATGATGGTCGGGAATGTCGAGATGGGCTTCGTCTGCGGGAAGCGCAGCGAAGTCGGCACCGTGATGTTCGGCGTGGTGCGCAGGTTCATGTTGAAGCCGGTGAAGAGCGGCGCCGGGCGCGTGGTCACGTTGAACGTGTTGGCGCCGTAAGTGCTGCTCGAGCCGAAGCCAAGCGTGTTGTTGGTGTCGAAGAACGCCGCCACGGCCTGGCCGTAGTAGTCGCCGGCCATGCTGAAGCCGCCGCGGATGACGCTCTCATGACTCTTGCCGAACAGCGAAGTAAAGATGCCCGGCGAGTAGGTGAGGGCGATGCGCGGCTGGAAGTTCGTCTTGTCCCAGTGGTACAGCGGTGACTTGTGGTTGGCGGGACCGGAGAGGTCGACCGTGATCGTGCTTTCGTACGGTACGCCCGCGGCCGCGCCGGAAACACGCCGGGCAAAGTACGTACTCAGCGGGATGTTGGGCTTGGTCTCGAAGCCGTTCTCTTCATACACCGGCTTCCACAGGCTGTAGCGCAGGCCCATGGTCAGGGTGAGGTTCGGCTTCAGCTTCCAGGAATCCTGGAGGTACTGCTCGATGCCCCAGTTCTTGAAGCTGCGCTGCGTCGGTGAGCCTGACGTCAGCAGCGTGCCGTCGTGATTGAAGGTGAAGCGCGCGGTCACCTGGTTGAGGCGGCCGATGATGGCATTGACGGCATTCTCCGCCGCCGAGCCGCCGCCGGAGCCGATGGGATAGAAGTTGTTGATGGGCGTGCGCAGCAGGCCGGTGGCATACCACGAGGGGTTCGCCGTGCCGGTGTCATACGCGTTGCCGAAGTTCACCCGGCCGTTCTGGGTGTACGTGTAGTTGACGCCGAACTGGATGGTGTGGGCGCCGCGGATCCAAGAGACGTTATCCACGAAGTTCTGCACCGGGTTGGTGCGCGAGAAATCGCGCGAGAACCCGAGCGGGATCATGATGAAGCGGAAGTTGACGTTGTTCGCCTGCGAATCGCCCAGCGATGTGAACGCCTGGCGCGTGTACCCGTAGTTGAAGCTGTTGACGATGTTACCGTGCGTCCAGGTGTGCCCGATCGCCCCGCCCCAGGGGTGGTCCCACTCGCCCGGCGCCTTGGTGTCGGAGAACTGGGGAGCATTGGTGAGGTGGTCATCGTACTGGTTGGCGCGCACGAACAACGTCTGCGAGCCGGTGAGGTTGAAGTCGGCACGCGCGGTAGTGCCGTTGAGGTGGACCGGCGTGGGAGCGTTAAAGCGGATGCAGCCCGTGTTGAGCAGGCGCGTCGCCGTGCTGTCCACGCTGCCGCAAGTGAAATCGTTCACCTGCGACGCATACTTCTGCGCCATGGCGTTCATGGCGGCGATGCCGACCGGGTTCACACCGACCGACGGGAAGATGGTGGCGATCTGCGCCGACGTGAGGTTCACGATGGTGCCGGCGGGATCGACGCGGCCGGCGCAAGCGGCCGGCAGGCTGGC
>CAYWSH010000191.1:0-5436 GCA_964460655.1 uncultured Terriglobales bacterium
CTTCTGCCTCACGCTCTCCACGCGCGAGCAGCACATCCGCCGCGAGAAGGCGACGAGCAACATCTGCACCAACCAGGCGCTCATCGCGCTCATGGCGACCATCTTCATGACCATCTATGGCCGCGAAGGCATGCGCGAACTCGCCGAGCAGAATCTTGCCAAGGCGCATTACGCCGCGCAGCAATTCGCCACACGCGGCAAGTTGCTTTTCGACGGAGCGCCGCGCTTCAACGAATTCGTGGTGCAGACGAGCGGCGATCCGCGCGCCGTCAACGACGCGCTCGTCGAAAAGAAGATCGTCGGCGGCTTCCCCCTGCGCAAGTTCTTTCCCGAACTCGGCAACGCCGCCGTGTGGTGCTGCACCGAGCTGACGACCAAGGCGGCGATCGATGCCGCGGCTGGTGCCCTATGACATCCACCACGAAGGCACGAAGGCACGAAGAAGTTCCCTTTCCCTTTGTCATCCTGAGGCCCGACTTTGGCCGAAGGATCTGCTTTTCGAGCGTAGAGCGGAAGACTCCTCGTCCGCCGCGGCGGACTCGGAATGACAAGCCAAGAGAGAGCTTCGTGGCTTCGTGCCTTCGTGGTGAAAGGGCCCAATGAAGAAATCAGCGAGTCACGTCACCCAGAACGAAGGCTTGATCTTCGAGAAGTCATCGCCCGGCAAGCGCGCCTACAAGCTGCCGCCGCTCGACGTTCCCGCCGCCGACGCGCGTGCGCTGCTCGGTGACGCCGCCCGCCCCGATCTCGGCAACATGCCCGAGGTCTCGGAGATCGAGATCATCCGCCACTTCACGCGCATCTCCACGTGGAACTACGGCGTCGATACCGGTCTCTATCCGCTCGGCTCGTGCACCATGAAGTACAACGCGCGCGTCAACGAGGTCGCGGCGCGGCTCGATGGGCTCGGCGGTGCGCATCCCTACCAGCCGGAAAAACTCTCCCAGGGCGCGCTGCGCATCTTGAAGACGCTGAGCGACGCGCTCATCGAGATCTGCGGCATGGACGCCATCACGCTCCAGCCCGCCGCCGGCGCGCACGGCGAGATGACCGGCATCCTGCTCATCCGTGCGTACCTCGAATCGAAGGGCAATCCGCGCAAGAAGATCCTCATCCCCGACTCGGCGCACGGCACCAATCCCGCCACCGCAGCCATCTGCGGCTACGCGGTTGAGAACCTGAAATCGAACTCACAGGGCATGGTCGACGTGAGCGCGCTCGCTGCGCAGATGAATGAAGACGTCGCCGCGCTCATGCTGACGAACCCGAACACGCTCGGCGTCTTCGAGCAGGAGATCCACAAGATTGCCGATCTGATGCACACCAAGGGCGGCCTGCTCTACATGGACGGTGCCAACATGAACGCGCTCGTCGGCAAGACGCGGCCCGGCGACTTCGGCGTCGACGTGATGCACCTCAACCTGCACAAGAC
The DNA here is from genome assembly GCA_964460655.1 of uncultured Terriglobales bacterium. Lineage (GTDB taxonomy): Bacteria > Acidobacteriota > Terriglobia > Terriglobales > Acidobacteriaceae > CAVUAF01. The sequence continues at coordinate 1,433 of CAYWSH010000191.1, forward strand.
TTTTTCCACGCCGCACGGTGGCGGTGGCCCCGGTTCGGGCCCGGTCGCCTGTAAGTCGCATCTGGAGCCGTTTTTGCCGGTGCCGGTCGTCGTCGAGAAAGAAGGCGGCGTGCTCGCCTTTGACTACGAGCGCCCGCGCTCCGTCGGGCGCGTGCGCATGTTCTACGGCAACTTCGGTATGCATGTGCGCGCGCTGGCGTACATCATGGCGAACGGTCCCGATGGCCTGCGCCAGACCACCGAAGACGCCGTGCTCAACGCCAACTACATTCGCAAGCAGCTCACCGGCGCCTACGAACTTCCCTATTCCACACCCAGCATGCACGAAGTCGTCTTCAGCGACCGGTTGCAGACGCGCCACGGCATCAAGACCGGCGACATCGCCAAGCGCCTGATCGATTACGGCTTCCATCCGTACACGACATCGTTCCCGCTCATCGTGCCGGGCGCGCTCATGATCGAGCCGACCGAGTCGGAGTCGAAAGAAGAACTCGACCTGTTCATCGACGCGATGCGCTCGATCGCCGAGGAAGCCGAGCGCGACCCGAACCTGATCCTCGAAGCGCCGCATACGACGCGCGTCTCGCGCCTGGACGAAGTCACCGCCGCCCGCAAACCGATCCTGCGCTGGAAGCCGCCGGCGAGGGCGGCGGCGGAATGACCCGACTCGTGTGGCGACGGGCGCCCTCGCCCGTCGAGCCGGTGCGTAGCACCGGACCCCACTCTCTCAAAGAATAGGGTGCGTGCCTGGCGCCCTCGCGTATGCTTTCGCGTTTGAGGAACTGCCATGAACATTCGGTGCGTGATCACCGGCCACGATGCAGCCGGAAGATCGGTCATTACGCGCGACGAAGCCGTGCCGCCGCAGGGCGCGCTTGGATACGAGTTCCATCGGCTGTGGGGAAGCGACGAGCGTCCCACGGTCCCGACCGACGGCAAAGCTCACCAACCGAGCCTGTACTTCCCTTCTCCCGGTGGTTATCGGTTCGGCTTCTTCGTGATTCCGCCGGCGAACGACGCGATACCGCCCGAGCAGTTCGCGGCCGCGCTGCCGGAGTTCCACGAGAAGCTGCCCGGGCTGGTGGATGTGCTCGAGCCGGATCATCCCGGGATGCACACCACGGACACTGTGGATTTTGACGTGGTCATGGCAGGCGAGGTGTGGCTGGAGCTGGACGATGGCAAGGAAGTCCTGCTGAAGGCGGGCGATTGCGTCGTGCAGAACGGGACGCGCCATGCGTGGCATAACCGCGCCAAGGAGAAGTGCGTGATTGCGGTGTGTCTGCTCGGCGCGACGCGGGCAAGGCCTTGAGCGGCCGTCCCGATGCTTCGGTCCAGGCCGCGTAGCGCGACGCAAGGCCTCGTGGGTCTCACGGCGAGAACCGCCCTCTGGCGGTTTGCGAGCGCAGCGAGCATAAACAAAGCCACGGGAGCTCACTCCGTGGCTTTCGTTTCCCGCGCTCGACTCGTAGTACGCGCGTGCGGCGCGGGCCACGGCCTCTACTTCAATAGCGTCGCGATCTCGGACTCGCGCGACTTCCGCGCGGCCGACTTCTCTTCGGCGCTCTTCGGCACCGTCACCGAACCGATCACGCTCTCCACCGACGCCAGGAACGTCTGCTCACCATATTTATGGAAGATCAGTTTGCTGACCTTGCTCGGAGCATCGAACGCGCCGACCAGGGTCACGCCTTCGTGCGTGGTAACGTCCTCGAGGCGGAGCACCTGAGCGCCAAGCTGCCGAGCAACATACTGAGCGGCGGGCAGCGTGCGATTGTGGGCGGTGAAGCTGAACGGGACATCGGCCTTGCCGATCACCATATTCTGGGCGGCGGCGCTGGTGGCCATCAGGCTGACAAGGGCGAAAGCGGCGACCGCGAAGCTGATCTTTTTCATGACGTCCTCCTTGTGGACGGGCGCCACTTTCGCCGAGCCGCGCTTGCCGCTCAATGGACGGAGCGTCACCTACAAATGGAACGTACATCACGGCCTAAGCTACTGAAAACAAGCTGTCTAGCTACACATCACACGGGGCCTGCCCATCGCTTTTCGTCTGCTCTCGTTGTACACTCCGCGAAGATTTATGGCGACTTCGACCGCCAACCCGAGCGTCATCCGCTTCGGCCCCTTCGAAGCCGATCTGCGCACCGGCGAACTGCGCAAATTCGGCACGCGCATCAAGCTGCAGGACCAACCCTTCCAGGTCCTGGTCATGTTGCTCGCGGTACCGGGTGAGTTGGTCACGCGGGAGGAGATCCAGCGCGCCCTCTGGCCACAAGACACCTTTGTCGATTTCGACCACGGCCTGAACACCGCCATCCGACGCCTGCGCGACGCGCTCAGTGACAGCGCCGACAATCCCAAATGGATCGAGACGCTGCCCCGCCGCGGCTATCGCTTCCTCGGGCAAGTGGAACAAGCCATAGCGGAACCGGCCACCACAACCGCGCCCGCGATCGTTCCGGGCGGCTGCACGAACCCGATTCCACCAGCCACGCCTGCCGATGCGCGCGCCGCAGCCGCTGTTGCGGTCAGCCTCTATCGCCGCCGCGAAGCCTGGGCGGGCATCATCATCGTTGTGCTCGTGGTCGCGGGCCTGCTCATTTGGCATCCGTGGCACACGGTCTCTGCCGATGCCATCGATTCCATCGCCGTGCTGCCATTCGTCAACGAAGCCAAGGACCCGGAGCTCGACTACCTCAGCGACGGTATCGCCGAGACCATCATGAGCAACCTCGCGCAGTTGCCTACGCTGCACGTGATGTCGCGTAACTCGGCGTTCTCCTACAAAGGACGCAACGTCGGTCGCGCCCAGATCGCGCGCGAACTCAACGTGCGCGCCCTGTTGCTCGGCAGCGTGCGGCAGCAGAGCGACGACCTGCACATCAACCTCGAATTGGTCGATTCGCGCGATGGTCGCCAGCTGTGGAGTGAGAACTTCGACCTCAAGCGCACCGAGCTCGTCACCGTGCAGCAGCAGATCGCGCGCCAGACGTTCGACAAGCTCCGCCTCCAGCTCAACGGCGAACAGCGCCAATCCTGGGCGCGTCGGCACCGGCCCGCGCCCGCCGCCTATGATCTCTACTTGCGCGGCCAGCAAGCGCTCAACCGGCGCACCAACGCCAGGATCCTCGAAGGCTTGCAGTACTTCCAGCAGGCGGTGGACATCGATCCGAGTTACCCGGAACCCTATCTCGGCATGGCCGCGGCCTATGGCCTGCTCAGCTTCTACGGCGGACTCACGCCGGCGTCGGCCGGGCCGCGCTCCGACGCCGCCTCACGCCGCGCGTTTGAGCTCGATCCCGCCTCCGCGGCCGTCCAGGCGCAGATGGGCTACGTCTTCTACCGCCATCGCGATTTTGCCGCCGCCGAACGTGCCTGGAAGCGCGCTATCGAGATCGAGCCCGGCAACGCCGATGCCCACCATGCCTATGCCATGTTCCTCAGCGAGCGCGGGCGCGACGACGAAGCCATGCAGGAGTCGTTGCTGAGCGAGAAGTTCGATCCGCTCTGGCCGGGCAATTCGGCCACGACGAGCTGGATCCTCGTGTATGCGCACCGCTACCCAGAAGCGGAGCGTCACGCATTCCGCACTGACAGCGGCTTTCCCCCGGCCTATTGGGTTTTAGGCCAGGTCTACGAGCAGACTGGGCGCTACGAGCAGGCGGTCGAGGCGTTCCGCACAGCCACGCAGAAGGTCGGCCCCCACACCACGTACGATGGCTACCTAGCGCACGCCCTGGTGCTCGCCGGCCACAAGGCCGAGGCGCAGAAGCTCCTGGCGGAAATGGTCGTCCTGCACAAGCAGTCCTACTATTCGGCGTTCCACATTGCTTTGAGTTATCTCGCGCTGGGCGATCGGCAGGCGGCGCTGCAGTGGCTGAACACCGCCGTGACCGAAGAAGACCCGTGGATGAATCGCCTGCGCGATCCGCGCCTCGATCCCATCCGCTCATCGCCCGAGTTCGCCGCTATCCAGCGCGCAGCCGACGCGCCACGTTAGC
>CAYWSH010000191.1:5536-6982 GCA_964460655.1 uncultured Terriglobales bacterium
TCCGGATGGAACGTGACACGCTCCATGCCGGTACCGTCTTCCCGGATGACGTAGAGATCGAAGTTGCGCGGGTTTTGCGGATCGGCGACGTTCGACGCGAAGATGATGCGCTTGCCGTCAGGATGGAAGAACGGCGCGAAGTTCGCCGCGCCGTTGTGCGTGATCTGCCGCTTGTGCGAGCCGTCGGCATCCATCACCCACAGCTCGAAGTTCGCCGGCCGGATGAGTCCGCGCCCGAGCAGCGCTTTGTAATCGGCGATCTCCGCTTCGGTCTTTGGGTGATACGCCCGGTACACGATCTTCTTGCCATCCGCCGACCAGAACGGGCCGCCGTCGTAACCGAGCTCGCTCGTCAGGCGCTTCACGTGCTTGCCGTCGGCGTCCATCGAATAGATATCGAGGTCGCCGTCGCGTGATGACGTGAACACGATCTTCTTGCCGTCGCGGCTGATCGTCGCTTCGGCGTTGTAGCCCGGCGCATCGGTCAGCAGCTGCGGATCCGAGCCGTCAAGGTTCGCGCGATACAGCCGATACGTCGGATACACCGCCCACACATAGCCCTGCGAGAAATCCGGACGCGCCGGACACGCCGGATCGGCGCCATGCGTCGAGGCATAAAGAATGTGTTTGTCGTCGGGAAAAACGTACGAGCACGTGGTGCGGCCCTTGCCGGTGCTGACGAGCTTGGCTTCGGCCGGCAACTGCGAATCGCCTGCTGGGGTCGCCTTCGGTGCGACGCTCATCGGCAGCGTGTAGATCTGGTCGCACGCCACGCCTGTGCCCGCATGTTGGAAGATGAGCCATTTGTCGTCGGCCGAGAGATACGCTTCGGCATTCTGTCCGCCGAAGGTGATCTGCCGCACGTTGCGCAAGTGACGCCCTTCGCCGGGCACAAGCACGTCATCAACGCGCGGCGCCGCACCAAGCAATCCTGCTGCAATAAGCAACAGCAACGAGATCCCAAACCGCGCACTCCGGCGCTGGCTCATTCGTTCTCCTATCACTTGGGTGGTCACGTCATTCTACAGGCTGCGATTTGTTTTGCCGGTTCGCCACGCGCCGCGTACGATGGCCGCCGCACGATCCTCGCCGCCGATACGTATGCGCTGAGGGATTGAAAACAGGAGAGAGGAAGAAGATGACAGCAAAACGCATCGCAGTACTCGCGCTGTGCCTGGTCGCGACCGCTTGCTTCGCCGCCGACAATCCGCAGCTTGGCACGTGGAAGTTCAACAAGGCGAAGTCGAAGATCACTTCGGGTGTCGTCGCCGACGTGGTGAAGTACGAAGCGAAGGGCGACCAGATCGTCGTCAGCGTCGATGCCAAAGACGCCGCCGGCAAACCCATGCACAGCGAGTGGACCGGCAAGTTCGACGGCAAGGACTACGCTCTCAAGGGCGATCCCAACGGCGATATGCGCGCCTACAAGCAGGTGGACGCCCACAC
>CAYWSH010000192.1:0-5436 GCA_964460655.1 uncultured Terriglobales bacterium
GCCGCCAAGCACAACGGACGCAATCGCGTCCTGCTCTTCTCCGAACTCGCCCGCCAGCGCGCAGAAGCGGTCTGACGCCGCGCCGCGTGTAGCATCCAATCGCTGGGTGCCCCATCCTGAGCACAGTCGAGCAACGCGAGACCAGCGAAGGGTGGGATTAACGATAGGTTGGATCCACCATGTTCCACAACCGCACCGACGCCGGCCGCCAGCTCGCTGCTGCCCTCGCACACTATCGCGGTCGTGACGATGTCGTCGTGCTCGCGCTGCCGCGTGGCGGTGTGCCGGTTGCGTTCGAGGTCGCGCGTGCCCTCGCCGCACCGCTCGATGTCTTCATCGTGCGCAAGCTCGGCGCGCCCATCCAGCCCGAGCTCGCTATGGGCGCGCTGGTAAGGGTGCCCCACCCTTCCGCTTCAGCGGAGAGTGGGGGATTTTTGCGTTTTTTGAACGACGAAGTCGTCCGCGAACTCGCTATCTCGGCGGATGAGATTGATCGCGTGGTTAAGCAAGAAGCCGAAGAGATTGCGCGCCGCGAACAGCTCTATCGCGATGGCCGCCCGCCGCTCTCCGTCGCCGGCCGCATCGTCATCCTCATCGACGACGGACTCGCCACCGGCTCCACCATGCGCGCTGCCGCGCAGGCCTTGCGTGCCCTGTCGCCCGACCAGCGCCCCGCGCGCATCATTGCCGCCGCGCCGGTCGCTGCCACGGAAGCTTGCGCTGCCCTAAAGAGAGACGCCGACGAGGTCGTCTGCCTCCAGACGCCGCCCGCCTTCTTCGCCGTCGGCCAGTGGTACGCCGATTTCAATCAAACGACAGACGACGAAGTCCGGACCCTGCTCGCACAATCGCGCGCTCCCCAGTAGAGACGTAGCTTGCTACGTCTCCGCTGAGCATTTGCGAGCTATGGAGTCCAGTCGCTCTCAGCCGGCAAGACTGATTGCTGCCCTTATCAAGTTTCGTAGAGACGTAGCTTGCTACGTCTCCTTCCATTTCTCCCCGCTCATCCTGAGCGTCGACGGGTGGAGCAGGCCTTCAGGCCTGCAATCAGAATCTCTCTCCCCGCTCATCCTGAGCGAGTCCGCGCGAATCCCGATCCTTCGGGCCCACAGCTCTGAACCGCTCATCCTGAGCGAGTCCGCCGCAGCGGACGAGTCGAAGGACCCCACTCCTGCCCGCGCAACGACGCCGCCAGTTCTTCTCTTGAACAGGAATTCCGGGGGTGACTCGTGTGGCACAGCCGCCTCGTCTGTGCAGCCGCGCGCCACTCTTTCGAAGGGGCACGGCCTCAGCCGCGCCGTTCAAGACTCATTATCAGAAAATGTCATCCTGAGGGAGCGCGAACGAGGCGAGTCCGCGCGGCGGACGAGCCGTAAGGAGCGCGACCGAAGGATCCCACATCCCCCGCGCAACGTCGCCGTCAGTAGCTCTCTTCAAGAAGGATCGCCAGCCCGCGAAGCGGGCGAAACCCTACTTCCCTTGCAGCAACTGCCTGAGCACGTAATGCAGGATCCCGCCGTGCTCGTAATACAGCTTCTCCTGCGGCGTATCGATCCGCACCGTCGCACCAAACTCCACGCAGCCGCCGCTCGGATGCAGCGCCTTCACCGTCACCTGTCGCGGCGTCTTCGCAAAATCCGCCAGCATCGCCTTGATGCCGTGGATCTCGAAGATCTCCTCGCCCGTCAGCCCATGGATCTCGGCGTCTTCCTCCGGCAGATACTGCAGCGGCAGGATGCCCATGCCCACCAGGTTCGAGCGATGGATGCGCTCGTAGCTCTCCGCGATCACCGCCCGTACGCCCAGCAGCAGCGGACCTTTCGCCGCCCAATCGCGCGACGAACCCGAGCCGTACTCCTTGCCCGCCAGGATGACCAGCGGCACATTCTCGCGGTGATAGCGCTCCGACGCTTCGAAGATCGTCATCTGATCGTTCGACGGCATGTGCTTCGTGAAGCCGCCCTCTTTATCGGAAAGCAGCCGATTGCGCAGCCGGACATTCGCAAACGTCCCCCGGACCATGACCTCGTGGTTACCGCGTCGCGAGCCATACGAGTTGAAGTCCTTCGCCTCGACGTGCCGGTCCACCAGGTATTTCCCCGCGGGGCTCGCTACCTTGATCGACCCGGCCGGCGAAATATGGTCCGTCGTGATGCTGTCGCCCAGCTTCGCCAGACACCGCGCGCCCATGATGTCGCGCACCGGCTCCGGCTGCCGCTTCATGCCGTCGAAGTACGGCGCGCGCTTGATGTACGTGGACTGCGCGTCCCACGCGTACGTTTCGCCGCCCGGTACGTTCAGCGCCTGCCAGCGCTCGTCGCCCGCGAAGATCGTCTCGTAATTCTTCGCGAACATCTCACTCGAGATGCTCTGCTGCATCGCGTCGGCGATCTCCTGCTGCGTCGGCCAAATGTCCTTCAGGAACACCGGCCCGTTGTTGCCGCGGCCCAGCGGCTCGTTGATCAGGTCAACGTCCATGCGGCCGGCGAGCGCATACGCGATCACCAGCGGTGGCGACATCAAGTAATTCGCGCGCACATCGGAATTGATCCTGCCTTCGAAGTTCCGATTCCCGCTCAGCACGCTCACCACCACCAGGCCGTGCTCTTCCACTTCCTTGGATACCTCCGGCGGCAGCGGCCCCGAGTTCCCGATGCACGTCGTGCAGCCGTAGCCCACGATGTTGAACCCCAGCTCGTCGAGATACGGCATCAGCCCCGCGCGATGGTAGTAATCCGTCACCACGCGCGACCCCGGCGCCACGCTCGTCTTCACCCACTTCGGCGTCTTCAGCCCGCGCTCGACCGCTTTTTTCGCCAGCAGCCCCGCCGCCAGCATCACACTCGGATTCGACGTGTTCGTACAACTGGTGATTGCGGCGATCACGATCGAGCCATCCCGTACCTTGCGTGCCGTCGCCTCGTCGACCTCAGGCTGATTCTCCACCTCGTCGATCACCGCCGCGGGACTCGCCGGTCCGCCTTCACCTTCCATGCGGCCCAGCACCTTCAACGCCGTCTTCTGCGGTGCCGGCGCCGGCCGCTGCAACGAGGGCAGCGCCGCCGTCCACGACGCCTTCGCCTCCGACAACGTCACCCGGTCCTGCGGACGCTTCGGACCCGCCAGGCTAGGCTCCACCGTGCCCAGATCGAGCTCCAGCGTGTCGCTGTACTCCGCGTCGCAACATGTCGCGTCGTGGAACAGCCCTTGTTCCTTGTTGTAAGCCTCCACCAGCGCGATCTGCTCCTTCGACCGCCCGGTCATCCGCAGATAACGGAGCGTGGCATCATCCACCGGGAAGATGCCGCACGTCGCGCCGTACTCCGGCGACATGTTCGCGATCGTTGCGCGGTCCGCCACCGGCAGGTTCTTCAGGCCATCGCCGTAGAACTCGACAAACTTTCCGACCACGCCTTTCTTGCGCAGCATCTCGGTCACGGTCAGGACCAGGTCTGTCGCGGTCGACCCTTCGCGCAGGTCACCCGTCAGCTTGAAACCGACCACGTTCGGCAGCAGCATCGCCACCGGCTGCCCCAGCATCGCCGCCTCGGCCTCGATCCCGCCCACGCCCCAGCCCAGCACGCCCAGGCCGTTGATCATCGTGGTGTGCGAGTCCGTCCCGACCAGCGTGTCCGGATACGCCTGCGCCATCCCGCCGTTCCCGTCCTTCGTGAACACCACGCGCGCCAGGTACTCGAGATTCACCTGGTGCACGATCCCCATGTCCGGCGGCACGACCTTGAAATTGCGGAATGCCGACTGCCCCCAGCGCAAGAACGCATAGCGTTCCTGATTGCGTTGGAACTCCAAGTCGGCGTTGTGATGGAAAGAATCCGCTGAGCCGTACGAATCCACTTGCACCGAGTGGTCGATTACCAGCTCGACCGGCTGCAGCGGATTGATCAGCGCCGCGTCGCCGCCGAGCGCCGTCATCGCATCGCGCATCGCCGCCAGATCGACCACCGCCGGCACGCCGGTGAAGTCCTGCAGTAGTACGCGCGCCGGCGCGAACGATATCTCCTTCGACGGTGGCAGCTTCGCATCCCACTTGGCGAGGTACTCGATCTCCTCGCCCGTCACCGACCGCCCATTCTCATTGCGCAGCAGGTTCTCCAGCAGGATGCGGAGCGAATACGGCAGTTTGCTGATGTTGAATCCATTCTTCTCCAGCGCATCCAGCCGAAATATCTCGAACTCACGCCCGCCTGCGCGCAATACCGCCCGGCTGCCAAAACTATTCATCGCAGCGCTCCCTGTGAAAACTCATTATTGTAACGCCGCGATTGGGTGGAGCAGGCCTTCAGGCCTGCCATGAGCGTTACCCTTCCACCCGCTCATCCTGAGCGAGTCCGCTGCGGCGGACGAGTCGAAGGACCCCACGCCTGACCGCACACCGACGCCGCCACGTCCTCTCTTTCACCACAGAACCGAACCGTGGGCGGGTGGAGCAGGCCTTCAGGCCTGCATATTGAAGCTTCCAAACTACTGTCACCCTGAGGGAGCGCGAAGGAGACGAGTCCGCCGCGGCGGTCGAGTCGGAGTGAGCGCGACCGAAGGACCCCGCGGCCGTCTGCTCCGTTCCAGGAGTCGGTCGCTCTCTTCAACGATGCTCCAAGGTTTTTCTTTTTCCTTTTGCCGGGTGCCCCCACCTGACCGGGTTTGCCAGGGTGGGATTTGCAAGAAACTTCGTGTCGTCATCCTGAGGCCTGCCTTTGGCCGAAGGATCTACGGGTTTGGTTTTTGTAGGTAGATGAGCCTTGACCCGCCGGGTGGCCCACCCTGGCCTAGTTTGCCAAGGTGGGTATTCCGCTGTTCCCCTTCTCCGCCGCCCATCCTGAGCGAGCACGCCGCCGGGTGCCCCACCCTTGTCCGCGCGCTTTTCGCGGACAGGGTGGGAGTGCCCAACTCCGCCTTCAACCGCGCTCGAAACTCCGGCCGCGCCACATGCCGCAACTCTTCTGCAACGCTCAAGAGTTCGCGCAACACCGCATTCTCCGGGTGCCCCACCCTGAGCGTTCTTTGCGAAGGGTGGGATTTGTCTGTTCGTCGGGACCCGTCTGACGTTGGGATCCCCAACATCCCATCGATCCGCGCATCCAACTCATTCACCATCGCTACGCTTGCCATCGTTCCCTCCTCTTACTCTCGCGCGCAGACTTTCCAGCGCGCGATATTGCAACTGTTTCACCGCACCTTCCGACCGGCGCATCTCCTGCGCGATCTCGCGCGTGCTCCGCTGGTCCACGAACCGCCGCAGCACCACATATTTCTGGTCTTCGGGCAGCATCTCGACCAGCTCGCTCAGCAGCGCCGCCCGCTCGATCTCGATCTCCGACCCTGGGTGCCCCACCCTGGCCGGGTTTGCCAGGGTGGGATTCCAAGCTGCGATCCGCAACAACCAGTTGACGAACGGTGTCCCGCGCCACTCGAACTTGT
>CAYWSH010000192.1:5536-6835 GCA_964460655.1 uncultured Terriglobales bacterium
GCTGCGATCCGCAACAACCAGTTGACGAACGGTGTCCCGCGCCACTCGAACTTGTGCAGACACGCTAGCGCTTCCTGGAACACTTCCGCCGTCGCGTCTTCTGCCTCTTCGCGCGTCGCCACCCGACGCGAACAGTAGCCATAGACGCGCTCGAAGTTCTGCTCGTAGAGCTCGGCAAAGCAGCCGGGATCGCGCTGCGCCGCCTCCACCACCAGCAGCCGCTCCGCCGGAAGGTTCTCCACCGCACTCAAGCCCATCGCTCCCTGACCTGTCCCCGCGCCGTGTTCCCGAGCGGTGTCTCCAACATGAAGACGCCGCCGCCCAGCCGCCTTGCGCAGCTTGTTGCGCCGCACACCTACCTAATCCGCGACGAGACGCAAAACGTCACGCGACCTGAGCTGATTTCTCAAAGGAGAACAAGCTGCTGGTTACGAGGAAGGAGGGAGCCTCGCATCCTGGTGCCGTCTGATCCGAGGCATGCGAAGCGGGCGCAAGAGAAGCCGTGTGGCACAGCCGCCTCGGCTGTGCTCGGTCGGCGCTCGGTTCTCTTGGTAGAGACGTAGCTTGCTACGTCTCCCTTCCACTCCATGCTGTTGATGTCATCCTGAGGCCATCTTTGGCCGAAGGATCTACGGGTTTGATTCTTCGGAGAAGGAAGGAATGAAGATCCCGCTCATCCTGAGCGAGTCCGTCCCGAAGCTTCGGGACGGGACGAGTCGAAGGACCCCACAAATGTTCGGCAGCACATGAGCCGCCGGTACTTCTCTTCACGTTCAATGACTCAATGACCCGCTGACTCAATAACTCCATGCTGTTGATGTCATCCTGAGGCGGGTGCCCCACCCTGGCCGGCTTTGCCAGGGTGGGTATTCCGCCTAGCCTGTTCCCCCACCTGCTCATCCCGTGCGAAGTCGAAGGACCCCACACCTGACCGCAAACCGATGCCGGCACCCCCTCTCTTCCACCACAAAAAAAGAGATGCGGGCGCGTGGAGGAGGCCTTCAGGCCTGCGATACCCATTCTTTTCCATCGCCATCCCGAGCGAGCGCGATCCCGCCACGGGTGGAGCAGGCCTTTCAGGCCTGCATCTCTGACCGCTCCGATGATGATTGTCATCCTGAGGAAGCGCAAACGCGCCGGAACGCGGTGCGCGAAGTGTGAGGGCTACCGAAAATCTGGCCTTGAAGGCACCGGGCTTCAGCCCGGTGATTAAGACCACACTAAATGAAGTGTCATCCTGAGGGAGCGCGAACGGGCCGTCACGCAGTGACGGCGGAAGTGAGCGCGACCGAAGGATCC
>CAYWSH010000193.1:0-6737 GCA_964460655.1 uncultured Terriglobales bacterium
GCACAAAAACTTAGGGGACGCTTTGCGCGTCCCCTTTCGCTACCTTGAGTGCGGCTTAGTGTTTCTTCTTCTTGCCGCCCTTTTTCGCTTTCTTGGCTGCCATGGATCTATTCTCCCTTCCATTCTTCATGGTGTGCAACGTTGCTCTGTTGCGATTAAGTGATTGTATAGAGTTATTCAAAAACGATGTCAACAGAAAAATGATGCAGCACATCGCGTCGCACGACGACCGAGAAGAGAAACCGCAGCGACATCGCCGCTGTTCGGCGCGCGACTTCAGAATTTCGAGCCGAGCATGCGCAGCATGATCCCCGAGAACGCATCGTGCCACGCGTGCGCGACCATGCCGGGCACGAGACTCCTGCGGAAGTGCGCGAGCACGCCGAACATCGCGCCGTAGACTGCGATCAGCAGCATGCGCTTCGTTCCTTCATAGCCGTGACCACATCCGAAGACTACGGCGGAGAGCAGAATGCCGCCGAGTGCGCTCTGGGTGAGAGCGGCGAACTGCCTTTGAAGATAACCACGGAAAATGATCTCTTCGCAGAAGCCCGCCGTCGCGCTCAGCCCGATCCATAACGCGACCTCGAGCGAGCTGCCCGGCACCAGGAAGCCGATCGTCTTCTTGGCGGCATCGAGGTTGCCTTTGTCGGCCAACCCCAATGCGACGCCGATTCCGGCGAGGACGAGCACTGCGACGATCCAGAATCCGGCAGCGAGCGCCAGATCGAGCAGCGCCATCTCCGGCGATTTCCAGCGCGCATTGATCAGGTCACGCACGCGCGCGCCGCGTCGTCGCATGCCCCACCAGACGATGCCGAACAGGATCCACTCCCAGATGAAGGTCGTCACGTAGAGCGAGATCTTGCCGCTGCGGGCCGCGAACGTATGCTGCGAGTCTGCGCTGGCCGCCGAGACGCCGACGATCAGCACCACCAGGATCAGAGTGTGCACATAAGACGCTACGGGCGCGTGGCGTGGCGCCGGAACGGCAGGAGTGAGCTCAAGGGGTGTGGTCGTCATGGCGCATGACGCGCGTCACGGTCCGACGACGCGCTCTCGGTCATCTTATAATGAGTGGTTCGCTACATGTGCCGCCGCTGCTCTGTAGCGGCCCGGGAGTTCATCATGGACGACGTCGTCATCATCTCCGCCGTGCGCACGCCCATCGGCAAATTCCAAGGACAACTGGGCGAGGTCGGCGCCATCGACCTCGGCGCCATCGCAGTGCGCGAAGCGGTGAAGCGCGCGAGCCTCGATCCGAAGCTGGTCGACGAATGCATCATGGGCAACGTCGTTGCCGCGGGGCTCGGCCAGAATCCCGCGCGGCAGGCCGCGCTGAAGGGTGGACTCGCGCCCGAGGTCGCCGCCATGACGATCAACAAAGTCTGCGGTTCGGGACTTAAGGCCGTCGCACTGGCCGCGCAGGCGATCCAGACGGGGAACAGCTCCATCGTCGTCGCCGGCGGCATGGAGAGCATGAGCAACGCGCCTTATCTCCTGCCGCAAGCGCGCAAGGGATACCGCCTCGGCAACGCGAAGATCGTCGATTCGATGATCAACGACGGCTTGTGGGACGCGTTCAACAACTTCCACATGGGCATGACGGCCGAGCTGGTGGCCGAGAAGTACAAGATCACGCGCGAGCAGCAGGACGAGTTCGCCGTCAACTCGCATTCTAAAGCCATCGCTGCACAGAAGGAGTGCCGCTTCGCCTCGCAGATCGTCGGCGTCGACGTTCCCGGCAAGAAAAAAGGCGATGTCCTGATGATGACGAAGGACGAATCGCCGCGGGAAGACACGACCGTCGAGACCCTGCGCGCGCTCAAGCCCGTGTTCAAGAAAGATGGCACCGTCACGGCCGGCAATGCGCCCGGCATGAACGACGGCGCGGCGGCTCTGGTGGTGACGAGCGCGACGCGCGCGCAAGAACTCGGCGTTAAGCCGTTGGCTCGCATCGTGGCGCAGGCGACGAGCGGCGTGGAGCCGCAGTGGGTCATGATGGCGCCCGTGAGTGGCGTGCGCAAGATCTGGGAGAAGACCGGCTGGAAGGCCGGCGACGTCGACCTTTACGAACTCAACGAAGCGTTCAGCGTGCAGGCCGTTGCCGTGACGCAAGAACTCGGACTCGACTCGTCCCGCGTCAACGTAAACGGCGGCGCGGTCGCGCTCGGCCATCCCATCGGTGCGAGCGGCGCGCGCGTTCTCACCACGCTCATCTACGAACTTGCGCGCCGCAACGCCCGCCGTGGTATCGCCGCGTTGTGCCTCGGCGGCGGAAACTCGGTGGCGATGGCGGTGGAGCGGGTGTGACGCGCGTCAGTTGCTATTTTGCCCAAATGCCGCGGTGTCGAAGACATAGAGGTTGTGGTCCCGCGCGAGGACGAGCATGCGCTTCCCGTCGTGGCTGAAGCGCACGAGCGCCGGTCCTACCGGCAAAACGAATTCATCGATCTTATTGCCCGTTTGCAGATCGTAGACTTCGAGGTTACCTTGGCGGTCGTACACCGCGGCCAGGTGACTCACCTCCCCGACCGCGGCCAGCGAGCCGAAGATGCGGGCAAGAGGGTCTTGCTTATCAGTCGAAGAATAGACAAGCGTTCGGCCGAGCGAGTCCTGCACAAGGATCCATTTGTCGGCGATCCACCACGCCACCGGGCGAAAAGCACCCTTCTGTGTGTCGATCGCCAACGCAGCGCGTACCGCCCCCGTGGCTAGGTCGAGCAGCTCGATGAAGCCGTTGTTATCGTCTTGCGCCACGGGACCGAGAGAGGCCTTTATCTCCGGGCGTGCGTTGAGCTCTTCGCGTGCCGGCTTATGACGCGAATCCCATAATAAGCCGAGCGTGCTTCGCGCGGAATCGATCTGCGGCATAGGCGCACCCTGCTGAGGGTATTCGTGACGCCACAGCGATTGGCCAGTGCACGCGTCGACTACCTCGAACTCCACCTTGCCTTCATTGATCGGTGTCGGGGGCTTGCCTGCTGTGACAGTGCGTCGGACGATGTAGTTGCCGTAAACACCGCTGGTGATCCCGCGATTTTTCTCCTCGAACAAGACTTGCTCGCGGTCGGGCTGGAGCACCGGAAAACGCAGTACGGCCGGAAGCACATCTTCGTGCCCCTGGAAGCGCGCAAGGATCTGATTGCCAGCCTGCAAGCGCACGCTGCTGAAACCGCGGATGTGAGCCAGGCGTTGACCGTTCTCGACATCGAAGACAGCGCCGCGGTGTTGCTGTGAGAAGGCAAGAAGGCGATCGTCGTCGGAAAGGTCGGCCGCGACAACCGGTCCGAGCCTGCCCGCCGGCAGATCCAGGGCAGCGATCGCGGCACGCATGTTAAGGTTATAGAGCGCTATGCGGCCTGAGGGTTGCTGCCGAACGTAGGTCTCATCATAGAGGTCGAAGACCCTGGAGTCCGAGCCGAGGATGAGCTTGTCCTGCTTGATATCGAAGATAAGCAGAGGTTGACCGAAGAGTGGCCTGACCAGAACGTAGTCGCCGTGCGCGGCGCCCTGGATCGATTGCTGTCGCAACGCGATCGTCGCCAGTTTTTCGCCACCGGGAAAACGCAACACCACGGAGCGCGGATCCATCAGCTGCGTAGCCACGATCTTCCCATCGCTCAGGAAGGCAAACGCTTGCCGCACGGCAGCGCCGATGGCGCCGGGGACCGATATGGGTCTCATCGTCCGCAAGTCCACGACAACGTCGAAGTCTCGGTCGCCAGCGGCAAAGTAATGGCCATCGGGACTGAAGCCGAAGTTGATGGAGAGCGTTTGCTGCGCCCGCAGTAAGTCGTCGATGCTGATGACGCCGGCGGTTGGGAGATGCTGATTGTCCCAATTGCCACGCTCATAGCGCACGGCATTCGTTGCTACGTCGAGTAAGGCGAGCGAATTCCCGATACCGATGCATGCAAGGAGAAGCCCGTCGGGTGATAAGACCGAGCGGACACACGGCTTCTGCACCACCATCTCGTGGACGGAGACACGTGCCTGTGTAGTGATAGCCCAGTGCTCCACCCGGTTCACCGGCAAGCGGAACACCACGCCCTTCGAATCAGGCGTGAACATGGCGGCGAAGGCGGCAGGAGCATCGATGCGCAATACCGCCTCGAACGGCTCGCGCGTCATGATGTAGACATTGCCGCTGTCTTGACCCAGGATGTAGTGGCCGTCCGCGCTGAATGCGACGTTGAACAGGTCGTCGCGCAATGTCGGCGCCAATAACTTCTGGGAAAGAAGTCCGTGCAGCGTGGCCACCGAGGCACTGCCGCGGAATTGCTCGACTTTGGACTGCCATTGCGAGAATGCCTCAGCGTTCTCGGTAGCGCGCGTCGTTACGCATTCCTTAGGCAGCTGTCGCACATCGCGGATCATTTCACGCAGCCGACGCTGGTCCGGTGACGTCATGCCGAACGCATCGCTCAGCCAGCTGCCGGTGTTACCCGATGTGCCGGCCAGGCGGTCGAACATCTCGTTCATCGCTTCGGGTCGGTAACCTGCACGCACAAGTGCTTCAAGGCCTAGCTGATCTGCCAGAATCTGCGGTTTCTTGACCTCCTCTAATGCGTGCTGAAACGCCTTGCGGTTCTTCCGCCAGCTCTCGATGAGTTGCTGGATGCGATTGGCGATGTCATCGCGGGCGGTAACTCGGTCGACGCTGAGGACTTCCTTCAGTTGTGCGGTCGTCTGGATGGCGCTTTGGTGACTCAACAAATGACCTAGCTCATGCGCGAGCACAGCTGCCAGCTCATCCTCATTGCGCAGGAAAGCAATCAGCTTGCGAGTTACATAGACGCGGCCTGGCAATGCCCAGGCGTTCGCTACCGGCACTTCGCTGATGAAGAACTGGACCTGGAACGGCTGGCCGGCAGCGTGCAGCAGCCGTTCGCCGACGTCGGTGAGATGCTGACGTTGATCTGGGCTATCAAGAGTCTGGCCGCGCTGCATGTCGGCCATCACCTCGCCGAGGATGATTTCCTGTTCCGGCGAGAAGATATTAGGGAGGACAGGCTGCGCGGCCCGCTGCAGGGTGCACTGACCCGCGGCTAGTACCGGTAGCAGACCCATGATGAGGATGGCAGTCAGGCGTCGCATAACGGTCGCATAGCATACTCCCGACTTCGCTTCCGCAAAAGCTGTATGATGTCGCGTTTTGATCGGCGGCCGTGTGCATCTAGAGGCGCGCGGGCAAGCCACTCGTCTATGTCGGATTCGCTCTATCTCAGCCTGTGGTTCCCCAGCTTCGGGGAGCGCGAGATGATGCCGCGCGTGCTTGCCATCTTCCGCCAGTTCCCGTTCTCGGCGGCGAAGCCGGGGTTCGGCTACGTCGGCGTCCACCCGATCTCGTGGAACGAGGCGCCTATCTTCGAGCAGACGTTCGACTTCCGAACGGACGCCGAGCACGTCACCCAGCTCGCCGGCGAATTCCTGCACGACGATTACGCCTACGAGTTCGAAGCCGCGTGGGACTTGTGGACCGCGAAGTCCGATGAGCCCGCGAAGTGGATCCTCGCGCCCGAGGCCGTGCGCTTCACCGTGCACGGGCCGCGCTTCGACGGCGGCATCTACCAGCAGCAGGGAAACATCATGGTGGACTTCGGGCAGGATGTCGCCTTCCTGCACGAGGAAGCCGAGCTCGACGACGCCGAGCTCCACGTGCGCGCCAACGTGCAGAAGCTCGTGAGCTTCACTACTGCGGTGGAGAAGAACTGCGGCATCAGCGGCCGCGTGCTGTGGTCGGAGTCGGAAGAGAACCTGGCGCAGAAGCTCATCGCACGCTTGCAACGCGTGCACTAAGCGTTAAGACACAACAAGGCGGAGCGGCCGTCTTGGCCGCGGAGCGTGACCGCAGGCCTCGATGGACGTTGGGCGTGCCGCGCCCGCCAGCGGTGTGGAGCGGAGCGACAGAGATAAAAAGCCGCACTGTGCACTGTGCGGCCGAGTGATTCCCCTGTTACACCGTGGCTCTTTCTTGTCCCGCTGAAACACTTTCGGTCAGGAAAGTTGCGGAGGAATGGCCACGTTCATCAGACCTCTTGAGCGGAACTTTTGCCGCGCGCATGGGTTGGGACCAGCGCGGTGATGAAGAAGATAAGGGCACAGCTCGCCGTGCCCCTGGAAGTCCTGACGCAGTTACGGCTGCACGCCGAGCAGTTCGACGTCGAAGATCAGCGTCGCACCCGGCGGAATGACGTCTGCCGCTCCGCGGTTGCCGTAGGCGAGGTCAGGAGGAATGCGTAGCTGTCGCTTACCGCCGACCTTCATGCCTTCCACGCCCTCGTCCCAGCCGCGGATCACATCGCCGTTGCCCACCTTGAAGGGGTAATTGCCGCTGTCGAATTTCTTCCCATTGGTCAGCCAGCCAGCGTACTTCACATTGACGTTAGCGCCGCGCTGCGCGGTCGCGCCCGTACCGACCTTGATGTCCCAATACTTCAACCCGGACTTCGTCGTGACGGGCTCGCCCTGGACTGGTGTCGGCATGTTCGGATTCGGCTTGGCCGCTGCTTTGGGCGCAGCCGATTTCGCTGCGGTCTTCGGCGCGGCCTTGGATGTCTGCGCGTAAAGCAAGCCCGCGACCGTCAAGGTGAGCAATCCTGCTAGAACAACACGCATCTTCATATTCGTCCTTTCAGATCATTTCGTCCGGCCAGCCTCGACGTTCAGCTTCTCGGTAGCCGCTGCCTGGGCCGCTGCCAGCCGCGCCGTCAGGACGCGGAAAGGCGAACAGG
>CAYWSH010000194.1:0-6584 GCA_964460655.1 uncultured Terriglobales bacterium
GGGGACTTCGACGGGGGGGGCCGCCGGCTGGCGGTTGGGGGGGCCTTCGCTGGAGGGAAGGCGCTGGGTACCGTAGCCGCGCAGGTGCGGCACGATCACCCGGTAACCGGCTTTGGCGGGAAGCGGCGCCAGGCCGACGAAGGCGTGAATATCGTACGGCCAGCCGTGAAGCAGGATCGCCGGCTTGCCGTTCGCCGGTCCCGCCTCGGCGTAGCCGACATTCAACACGCCGGCATCGATCTGCTTCACCGGCCCGAAGTTGCCGGGCGTGCTGGCCGCACGTGATTTGGCCATATAGGCGGCGGCGACGCTCAGGGCGCCGGCGCCGAGCAGGCGGCGCCGGTCGATATCGATAGTCTCGGACATGTTGCCTCCAATTGAGGTTACCGCTTCTGGTACGAATGGAAGATGTAGTCCTTGCCCTTCACCGCGACGTGGCGCACCGCGGCTCCGCCGACCGCCGTGATGCGGAGATTCTCCAGGCGGTAGGGAATGAAGACGACCTTCTGCGCGAGCGGCCCGGGAAGGGGCGGCAGCAAGGTGAGGTTTGGCGCGGGCTCGTTTGCGACGTCGACGACGGTGCTTTGCGCGAAAGCACCGGCAACCAGCAGGACGCTCGCCGCGATTGCAGCCAGCGTCTTGACGACCAGAGTCTGCGTCACGGAGGATCCTCGCGTTGTTTATCTGTGTGCTGCGCGCTCATCAGAACAGCCGCGCCGCACCGGCGAGTGTCACGCCGCGGTACTTCTCATGACGGCTGTCACATTGCGCTGCTCGCGTGTGACGCGCTCGTCGCGCATGCTGGTTAGCTTCGCGCCATGGACACCTATAACGGAGTGCCGCTCGGCATCGAAGCCGCTTGGCCTTCTTCAGGCGTTCGCAGAGAGGAAAGAGTCATGCGCTCGACCGCCTTCACCGCGCTCGGCATCGCCCTGGCGATCGCCGGATTGGCGCTGTTTGCCGGATGCACCAAGGCGCCGGCCAAGCCCGCCGGGCCGCCACCGCCCGAAGTGACAGTGATCGAAGTGGCGCCGAAGCCGGTCGCGCTTTTCAACGATTACGTCGCGCAGACGCAGGCGCCTGACACGATCGAGATCCGCGCGCAGGTGACCGGGCTCCTCGACCGGCAGGCATTCACCGACGGCACACGCGTCAAGAAAGGCGATCTCCTTTACGTCATTGACCAGCGGCCGTTCCGCGCACAGGTGTCGCAGGCGAGGGCAAATCTCGCGCAGGCGCAGGCCAACCTCGTCAACGCCAGGCAGAACCTCGCGCGCAACGCACGCCTGATCGCGGAAAAGGCTGTGAGCCAGGCCGATTACGACACCGCGGTCGCGCAGGAAGGCTCCAGCGCCGCGTTGGTGGACGCGCAGAGCGCCTTCTTGGCCAATGCCGAGCTCAACCTCGAGTTCACCAGCGTGCGCGCGCCGCGCGATGGCTTCATGTCGCGCTCGGAAGTGAAGCCCGGGGCGCTGATCACCGCCCAGCAAACACTCCTCAGCACGCTCTATTCGACCGACCCAATGTGGGTGTACTTCACCATTAGCGAGGACCGATTGCTTGAACTGCAGAGAACTGGGCGCACGCCCGACAAGACGACGTCGTTCCACATCAAGCTCGCGGACGGCACCGACTACGCTATGAGCGGTCGCCTGGACTTCGTCGACGCAGCGATTGACCAGAAGACTGGCACGCTGCAAGTGCGGCTGACGGTGCCGAATCCGGTGCGTGCCTTGCGCCCTGGACTCTTCGTGCGCGTTAGCGTGCCCGTCCTCGACACGTCGGAGGCGATCTGCATCCCGCAGCAGGCGGTGCAGGAGCTGCAGGGGAACAAATCGGTGTTCGTGGTCGGCGCCGACGGCAAGGCCGAGGCGCGTCGCATCGTCGCGAACCGCCGCCTTGGCAACGAATGGGTAGTAGTGAGCGGCCTCGTCGCGGGCGATCGCGTGGTGGTCGAAGGAACCGGCAAGATCCGTCCCGGTGCACCGGTGAAGCCGATCCCCGCCGTCGGCGCGAGGCTTTAGCCGCGCCATGTTCGACCTCTTCATCGAGCGCCCGGTCCTTTCGACAGTGATCGCGCTGGTCCTGATCCTTACCGGCGTGCTCGCTGCCTTCGGCCTGCCGATCGCGCAGTACCCGCAAGTCGTGCCGCCGCAGGTGACTGTCACCGCGAAGCTGCCGGGTGCCAACGCTGAAATCGTGTCGCAGTCAGTGGCCGCCCCCATCGAGCAGCAGGTGAACGGCGCGCAGGACATGCTTTACATGAGCTCGAAGAGCGGTAACGACGGCACCTACAGCCTGACGGTGACCTTCGAGATCGGCACCGACAAGAACATCGACCAGGTCGAGGTGCAGAACCGCGTCGCGATCGCACAAAGCCAGCTGCCGCCCGACGTAGTCCGCAACGGCATCACGGTGCGCAAGGCGACGACCGATTTTCTTGAGATCATCACGCTCAAGTCGCCAGAGCGGCGCTACGACACGACATTCCTGTCGAATTACGTGCTGCTAAACCTGTACGACGCGCTCGCGCGGGTAAAGGGCGTGGGCGAGGTGCGCTTCTTTGGTGCGCGCGACTACAGCATGCGCATCTGGCTCGACCCGGAGAAGATGGCGCACCGAGGCGTGACCGCCATCGACGTCGCCAACATCGTGCGCGAACAGAACGTCATCGCGCCCGCGGGCGCGGTTGGTCTGCCGCCGGTGCCGAAGGGCCAGCAGATGCAGTACACGGTATTCGTCAAGGGCCGCCTCGCTGCGACAAGCGAGTTCGAGAACATCGTCCTGCGCGAGTCGCGCAACGGCCAGGTGGTGCGCCTCAAAGACGTGGCGCGTATAGAGCTTGGGGCTGCGGACTATTCCATCTATGTGGCCGAGGACGACGAACCGGCAGTCGCGATCGCCATTTTCCTGCAGCCGGACGCGAACGCGCTCAACACCGCCAAGGCGGTCCGGCAGGTAATGGACGAGCAGGCCGCGCGCTTTCCGCCGGGCATCAAGTACTCGATCCCATATATCACCACGCCGTTCGTCACCGAATCGCTGAAAGAGGTCGTCAACACGCTGTTCATCGCGTTCGTCCTGGTGACGCTCGTCGTGTTCCTCTTCCTGCAGAGCTGGCGCGCCACGCTTATTCCGATCCTCGCCGTGCCGATCTCGCTGATCGGCACGTTTGCCGCCTTCGCGGCGCTCGACTTCTCCATCAACACGCTGACCCTCTTCGGCCTCGTGCTCGCGATCGGCATCGTCGTCGACGATGCGATCGTCGTCGTCGAGGCGGTGCAGGAGCGCCTCGACCGCGGCGACACGACACCGCTCGAGGCGACCAAGGCGGCGATGCGCGATGTCGGCGGCCCGGTGATCGCAATCGCGCTCGTATTGGCGGCGGTGTTCGTGCCCGTCGCGTTCCTCGGCGGACTCACCGGCCAGCTCTATAAGCAGTTCGCGTTGACGCTGGCCGTGTCGGTCATCCTGTCGGCGCTCTGTGCGCTGACCTTCACGCCGGCGATGTGCGCGCTTCTCCTGCGGCGGATCGACAAATCGAAGCTCGGTCATGGACCGCTCGCCCGATTCTTTGCTGCGTTCAATCGTGCCTTCGGCCTGACGCGCGACGGCTATATCGCGACCGTGTCGGTGATGGCGCGCCACACGCTCCTTGTGATGGCGACCTTCGGCGTGCTCCTCGTTGCGGTCTGGGGACTGATCAGCACGCGGCCGACAGGGCTCGTTCCGCCCGAAGACCAGGGGTTCCTCGTTGCCATCGCCGCGCTGCCGCCTGCCTCGTCGCTCGAGCGCACCAACGTCGCGGTGGCGCAGCTCTCCAAGATCGCGCGCGAGGTACCTGGCGTCGAGGGCCTGGTGTCGTTCAGCGGCTTCAACCTCCTCACCGGCCAGCTTGCCTCCTACAACGGCACGGCATTCATCCGTTTCAAGCCCTGGCACGAGCGCAAGCTCCCCGCCGAGCAGGTCGGCGTCATCCAGCGAACGCTCACTGCGCGCCTGAACCGCGAGATCAAGGACGCCAATGTGCTGATGATCAACCTGCCACCGATCCGTGGCCTCGGCACGAGCGGTGGGTTCACATTCGTGCTGCAGAACCGCGCCGGCTCGAGCCCGGCGGAGCTGGCAAAGGTGTTGCAGGACGTTCTGGCGCAGGCGCGTAAGCGCAAGGAGATCGGCGTCGTCTACAGCGGCTTCGATCCGCGGGTGCCGCAGCTCGAGTACGTGGTCGATCGCGAGAAGGTGAAGTCGCTGGGCATCCCGCTGTCCGACGTCTTCTTCACCATGCAGACCTTCCTCGGGAGCTTCTATGTCAACGACTTCAACCTGTTTGGCCGCACTTACCGCGTGACCGCGCAGGCCGAAGGCGAGCAGCGCAACTCGCCGGACGATGTCAACCGCTTCTATGTTCGCGCGGACACGGGCACTATGGTGCCGCTCAGCACGCTCATCTCGGCGCGGCCGATCAATGGTCCGCAATACTATGAGCGCTTCAACGTCTACAGCGCCGCGACCATCAACGGCGCCAACGCTCCGGGCTACAGCTCGGGCCAGGCGGTGGCGGCGATGGAAGAGATCGCGCGCACTCTGCCGCCGGGTTTCGGCTACGAGTGGAGCGAGGCGACTTACCAGGAGAAGAAGACGGGTGGCCAGACCGGCTTCATCTTCATAGTCTCGCTCGCGTTCGTGCTGCTGGTCCTCGCGGCGCTCTACGAGAGCTGGGCGATGCCGGTCGCGATCCTGCTCGTGGTCCCGTTCGGCGTCTTCGGCGCCTTCATGGCGCTCTACCTGCGCTCGCTCGACAACAACGTCTACACGCAGATCGGCCTCATCACGCTCGTCGGCCTCGCGGCGAAGAACGCGATCCTGATCGTCGAGTTCGCGAGGATCCAGCGGGAGAAGGGCGCGGCGATCGTGCAGGCCGCGCTCGACGGCGCCAAGCTGCGCCTGCGGCCGATCCTGATGACGTCCCTCGCGTTCATCCTCGGCACCGTGCCGCTCGCGATCGCCACTGGCGCGGGCGCCAGTGCGCGCATCGCGCTTGGCACGGCGGTGGTCGGCGGCATGCTTTGCGCGACGCTGGTCGGCTGCTTCTTTACGCCGATGTTCTACGTGTTGCTCCAGCGCTTGAGCGAAGGCCAGTGGCCTTTTCGGCGCGCTGAGCGTAGCGAGAGGGCGCACGCATGAAGTACCGCACTCTTTTCCTTAGTGTGCTGCTTGCTGGCTGCACCGTCGGGCCGGACTACCGACGCCCTGAGGTCGAGACGCCCGCCGCATGGCGTACTACGGTCGTAGACGGCGCGGTAGAAGCTGCCAACGTCCCGTGGTGGGATCAATTCAAGGACCCCGTGCTCTCCGCGCTCGTGCGGGACGCGGTGATGGACAACAAGGATCTTGCGATCGCGACCGCGAGGGTCGAAGAGGCCTACGCGCAGTACGGCATCACGCGCTCCGCGCTCTTTCCGCAGGTGGACGCCGCGGGGTCTGCCGCACGGGAACGCGCGAGCCGCAACGCCGGCCCGGTCGGCGTCCCCGCCGGAAAAGAGGCTTTCGACGATTTCGCCGCAGGCCTGTCGTTCGGCTATGAACTCGATGTGTGGGGCAGGATCCGACGGGCGACCGAAGCGGCGCGCGCCGATCTCCTGGCGAGCGAGCAGGGCAGGCGCACGGTGCTGATGACGCTCGCCAGCTCGGCCGCCTCCGGGTACGTGCAGCTGCGAGCGCTGGACCGCCAGCTCGACATCGCCCGCAAGACCTCGCAAAGCCTCGGCGAAGCCGCGCGCGTGCAGCGCATACGCTTCCAGGAAGGCGCGCGCCCGGAGAGCGATTACCAGCAGGCGGAATCCGCGTATCAGTCGGCGGCGGCCCAGATTCCCGAGCTCGAGCGGCAGATCACGCGCCAGGAGAACTTCATCAGCGTGCTGCTCGGGCGCAATCCAGGACCGATCACGCGCGGCCGCGAGATCGAGGCGCTTGCCTTTCCCTCAGTCCCCGCCGCGTTGCCTTCGACACTTCTCGCGCGCCGGCCCGACGTCCTCCAGGCCGAAGCGAACCTTGTTGTCGCCAACGCCGACATCGGCGCCGCGCGCGCCGCGTACTTTCCTCGCATCAGCCTCACCGCAGCGCTCGGCTTCGAGAGCGCCGACCTCTCGGAGCTGCTGAAATCACCCTCCAAGCGCGGTGCCATCGGCGCCGGCGCGACGCTGCCGATCTTCAACGCCGGCCGCATCAAGAGCCAGGTGATGCAGGCGGAAGCGTTCCACCGCGAGGCGCTTTCCGGCTACGAAAAATCGATCCTTGTCGGACTGCAGGATGTCGAGAACGCGCTGACCGACCGCACCAAATTCGGCGAAGCACGCGATGTGCAGGCGAAGAATGTTGCCGCGCTCGCACGCTTCCGGGATCTCGCGGCGCTGCGGTACCGCGAAGGCGCGACGATCTACCTCGAAGTCTCAAGCGCCGAGCAGTCGCTCTTCAACGCGCAGCTCGCTTATGTGCAAGTGCAGTCGCAGCTCTTCCAGTCCTACGCCAATCTGTACAAAGCGGTCGGCGGCGGCTGGGACGCACAGCTCGGGCCGCAGGCG
>CAYWSH010000195.1:0-6528 GCA_964460655.1 uncultured Terriglobales bacterium
AGGTGCCGCCGCCGAAGTCGTAGACGGCGATCGTTTCGTCCTTCTTCTTGTCGAGTCCGTACGCCAGCGCCGCCGCCGTCGGCTCGTTGATGATGCGCTTGACCTCGAGCCCGGCGATGCGGCCGGCGTCTTTCGTCGCCTGGCGCTGCGCGTCGTTTAAGTACGCCGGCACGGTGATGACCGCATCAGTCACCTTATCGCCGAGATAGTCCTCGGCGGCCTTCTTCAGCTTCATCAGGATGTACGCCGAGATCTCCGGCGGTGTGTGTTTCTTGCCCGAGATGTCCACGGCCACGCGATCGCCATCGGGCACGACCTTGTAGGGCACCATCTTCATTTCTTCATTCACTTCGTCGTAGCGCCGGCCCATGAAGCGCTTGATCGAGTAAACCGTGTTCTCGGGATTCGTGATGGCCTGCCGCTTCGCCACCTGTCCGACCAGGCGCTCACCGCTCTTGGTGAACGCCACGACCGAAGGCGTGGTACGACCGCCTTCCTCGTTCGCGATGACTTTCGGTTCGCCGCCTTCCATCACGGCCACCACCGAGTTCGTGGTTCCTAGGTCGATTCCAATGGTCTTGCCCATTTCAGTCTCCTAACTTGTTGAATCTATTAGTACAGATGTATGACAACGAACGAATACTAATATCTGAGTGAGTTATTGTCAATGTTTAGATGACTGGACAACGGTCCTGGTTTCAAGACGAGCAGCACAACCGAGGCGGCTGTGCCACACGAGCCTCGCTGGTGCTTGCACCGCGCTCAGGCTCGGCGTAAGCTGCGCGCCGTCCGGAGGTGTTGGCATGCCGGAATCCAGGCTTTGGCAGAACATCGGCATCGCTTCGTTCGTCGCAGGCGCTGCGCTGTGGGCCGTACCCGCTTTCATGAGCGGCCTGCGTCCCGATAACAACCTGATGTTGAGCATCAACCTCGCGGCAGCGTTCATCTGCATCGCGGGCGCAGCGGGCTGGACCGCTGGTCGCGTGATGCAGGCCCTGCAGCTCGGCAGCGCCGCTGCGGAATCCGCGCGCCTGCGCCTGTTCGGCCTCGTGCAAATCGTGGCCGGCATCATCCCCGTGATCTTCGCTGCCGTGCGCTCGCGGGTCACCGTGATCCCGACCGCCAACCAGATATGGCTCGGCACCGCTGGCGCCGCGCTCGTGTTGCTCGGCATCAACGACCTGCTCGCCCACCGCATCCTGGAAAAGGCCGCGGGCACGAAAACGTCGGTCTCAGCCGATTAGAGCGCTGGGCCGGTGACCGGAGTAACTTGGTGTCGCACGATGGTAAGCACTATCGTTGGTTATCAATGCGGGAGACCTCGATTCCTATGCACACCGATCGTGAAGCCGGACTCTGGCGCATCAACGCCATCGCGTTCCTTGTGGGCGGCGGCGTGCCGTTGCTGCTCAACCTCGCCAACTTCACGCGCGCCTGGCAAGTCGACGCCGAAGCGCTGAAACTCGGCATCTGGTGCTCGTTCACGCTGCTGGTCGGCCTTACAGGCCTCGCCGCTTCCGACATCTTTCATGCGCTCGATGGACTCCCGGCGCGCTGGTCGACGCGACTCTGGAGTGTGCTGGCCTTCATCGGCCTTCCTGGCGGTATCCTGCCCGGCATCTGGATGTGGCAGCGGACGATGAGCGTTCCGGTCACGCTCAACCAGAAGGCAGTGCTGTTCGCCGGCGGCTTCACGGCCATAGCCGGCCTGCTGGCCTTCCTGACCGAGCGTATCCTGCTGCGCATCGCCGGTCGCGAAGTCGCGGCTCACGCCGTGCAAGCGCGCATTTGACTTATCGCACCGCCGCTGCAAAAATAATCAACGGAGTTCTTCCCGCGCGGCTCTCCAAGGGGCCGCGTTCTGCTGTAAGCCGAAGTGGCGGAATTGGCAGACGCGCATGGTTCAGGTCCATGTACCCGCAAGGGTGTGGGGGTTCGAGTCCCTTCTTCGGCACCAGTCCTTTTCTTAATAACCGCTAGAGAGCCGTGCGCTCTCGGAGACCCACGAGGCGCTCGTGACGCGCCGCTCGGCGCGCAAGTCGGCCTCGCGGCTTTCCGCTTGAAAACCGCTAGATAGCCGTGCGCTCTCGGAGACCCACGAGGCGCTCGTGACGCGCCGCTCGGCGCGCAAGTCGGCCTCGCGGCTTTCCGCTTGAAAACCGCTAGATAGCCGTGCGCTCTCGGAGATCCACGAGGCACTCGTGACGCACCGCCTGGCGCGCAAGTCGGCCTCGGGGCTTGATACCCCGGCCGTTCCAATAACCTAGGGTTGTTTGTGCTCGAAGTGGACGTCGAGCGGCAGAGCTTCCCACGGCACGTCGCCGGTCAACGTCATGAGGAACTCGATGATATCTTCGCGGTCCTGGGCGCCCAGCCGCGAGCGGAGCTTGGGATCGATGTTGGGGTTCGGGTTCCCGCCGTTGGTGTAGAACCACAGCACGTCATCCAACGTGAGTAACGTTCCGTCGTGCATGTACGGTCCCGTGCGCGCCACGTTGCGTAGCGACGGCGTCTTGAACGCGCCCAGGTCCGCCTGCTCGTGCGTGACCTCGTACCGCCCCGGATCGCGCGGTGTGCGGTCTACCCAGCCGACGCCGGTATTATGGAACTTGCCGTCGGTGAACAGCGCCGAAGTCTCGCCGATCTCATGGCACGCGGTGCAATTGCCGCGGTTCGGGTCGCGGAACGACTCGAAGCCCCGCTTCGCCGCCGTGCTGATCGCGTTCTCCTCGTGGCCGAAATACCAGCGGTCGAACGGCGAATTCCCGACGAGCAACGTGCGCTCGAAAGCGGCCAGCGCACGCGCGACTTTGTCATAAGTGATCGGGCCGCTGCCAAACGCGTCGGCAAAACGCGGCAGATAGCTCGCCTCGCCGCTCAAGCGCTTCTCTACGCCCGCCAGCGAATGCGCCATCTCGACCGGATTCTCCACCGGCGCTTCTGCCTGCTTTTCCAGTCCCGGCGCGCGTCCATCCCAGAAATTCTCGTGAAAATATGCGACGTTGGCGATCGTCGGCGCGTTGCGCGTTCCGCGCGAGCCGCCCACGCCCTGCGAGATGCGTTTGCCGTCCGCGAATCCGAAGCGCGGATCGTGGCAGGTGCCGCACGCCACCGTGTAATCGACCGAGAGGGCCGTGTCGTAGAACAACCGCTTGCCGAGTGCGACCTGTGCCGGTGTCGCCGGCGCGGCATCGGCGGGCAGGGGCGGCAGGCCGAGAGGGACCTTGATCGCCTCGGTTCGAGTCGCGGCGTTGATGACCGGCGCCTGCGCGCGCAGACTCGGCAGCGAGGCCGCGAACACCAACGCGAACAGGGCAAGGCGCCGTCTCATCGCCCACAAGTTTCGCATATCGCTTGGCTGTGCAGACAAAAAAGGGCCACCGGAGTGGCCCTCTGTAACCGACCACAAGACTTACTTCTTTGCCGCCGCGCCTTTCGCCGGCGCCGCCTTGGGCGCTGCTCCCGACGCTCCGTGGCCCTTCATTTCCACCACGATGACTTCGAACGGCTTGTCGCCCGTGTTCTCCGGCAGATGCGTGATCGCATCGTTGTACATCACCTGTCCCGCTTTGCCGCTGATGTCCTGCGTCTTGCCGTCGGGGAAGGTGAACTTGCCGGTGGAATCGGTCAGGAACACCGCCACCGATGCCGGGTGGAAGTGCATCACCGATTTCTCGTGCGGCCCATAATGCACGCGCAGCACACGTACCTGCGCGTTCTCCGTCTCTACCTTGTAATGCTTGGGATCGACCTTCACCGGGTCCTGCGCCAGCGCAACGCCAGCCAACAGGCAAACAACCAGACCCGCAACGCACCACTTCGTGATCCGCATGGGATCCTCCTGAAAGATTCAGACAAAGGGAATGCGCCCGCACGCTACGCCCGCTTCCTGCACATGTCAACGCTTGGCAGTTATACTCAGCACTTACACACATGCCAGCCACGTTGGACCAGATCGTTGCGGCCCGCCGCCGCTCCGTCGCTGCCGCCAAAGCAGCCGCCGACTGTGCTGCGCTCGAGCGCGCCGCTGAGGCCTACACGCCTCGCGCCTTCGGTGGAGCTCTCTTCCGGGCCGCCGAATCCGGCGTGGCGATCATCGCGGAGCTGAAAAAGGCCTCGCCCTCGCGCGGCGTCATCCGCGCCGATTTCGACGCCACCCTGCTCGCACGCGAACTCGCACAAGCCGGCGCGGCCGCACTTTCCGTCCTGACCGAAGAAGACCACTTCCAGGGCTCGCTCGCGAACCTCCGGGCTGCCCATGCGGCAACCTCGCTGCCCTGCCTGCGCAAGGACTTCATCGTCGACGACTTCCAGGTTCTCGAAGCGCGCGCCAATGGTGCAGATGCCGTGCTGCTCATCGTCGCGTCGCTGACCGACGCCGAGTTGAGCACCCTGCACGCTGCCGCCCGCGACCTGCAGCTCGACGTGCTCTGCGAGGTCCACGACCAGCGCGAACTCGACCGCGCCCTCGCCGCCGGTTGCGCCATCATCGGCGTGAACAGCCGTAACCTGCGGACGTTTCAGGTGGACCTCAACACCGCGCTGGGACTGGCCGCGCGCATCCCGCGCGGCGTAATGCGTGTCGCTGAGAGCGGCATCCACACCGCCGACGACATCCAGCGCCTGCGCGACGCCGGCTACCAAGCTTTCCTGATCGGCGAGTCGCTCATGAAGGCGCCGCGCCCCGGCGAAGCATTGGCTCAACTTATGCAGCGCCGTGCTGCGGTTCCGCTGACTACTGGCAACTGACCACTGACAACTGCTCATGACCTGGATCAAGATCTGCGGTAATACCAACCTCGAAGACGCGCAGGCCGCCATCGCCGCCGGCGCGAACGCTCTGGGCTTCATCTTTGCTGCGCACAGTCCGCGCTGCATCACGCCCGAGAAAGCAGCGGAGATCATCGCCGGCTTGCCGCCCGAGGTCGAAAAAGTCGGGGTATTCGCGGATGAAGCCATCGAACGCGTACAGGCCGTCGCGCAGCAGGCCAAGCTGACCGCCATCCAACTCCACGGCAGCGAGACCGCCGAGCACGCCCGCCAACTCGATTCGCCCTGCGAAGGCTGCCGGCTGCGCGTGTTCAAGTCGCTGCACCTGAGTGAAGCGACCGGCATGACGTTCGCGCAGTCACGTGTGCTGGGCGAGCACTTCGACGCGCTGCTGCTCGACTCCGCCAAGCCCGGCCAAGGCGGCACCGGTCGCACCTTCGACTGGGAGCACGCCACGCCACTCATCAAGATGCTGGCGGTCACGTCCAAGCTCATCGTTGCGGGCGGCCTGACACCGCAGAACGTCGGTGAGGCCATCGCGAAGTTCCGGCCGTACGGCGTTGATACCGTGACCGGCGTCGAGCGTTCACCGGGCAAGAAAGATCACGACAAGTTGCGCGCCTTCATCAAAGCCGTGCATCTCGTCGATGTCGCCGGGCGCCTCTAGCTCTTAACTCTGCGTGCTTCGTGTAACCTTTGTGTCCTTCGTGTTTGCTCTTGGTTCTTCATGGCCACGACCGCAAAACCCGGACGCTTCGGCGAGTTCGGCGGACGCTACGTTCCCGAGACGCTGATGGCCGCGCTCGAAGAACTGGAGCGCGCCTACGCGAAGGCCAAACGCGACGCGAAGTTCCAGCGCGAGTTCCAGCGCCTGCTGCGCGACTACGCCGGGCGGCCCACGTCACTCTGGTTCGCCGAGCACCTCACGCGCGACCTCGGCGGCGCGCGCATCTTTCTGAAGCGTGAAGACCTGCTCCACACCGGCGCACACAAGATCAACAATTGCATCGGCCAGGCGTTGCTCGCGCAGCGCATGGGAAAACGCCGCATCATCGCGGAGACCGGCGCCGGCCAGCATGGTGTCGCGACCGCGACCGTGTGTGCGCTCCTGGGCATGGAGTGCGTCGTTTACATGGGCACGGAAGACATGCGCCGCCAGGAACTGAACGTGTTCCGCATGCGGCTGCTCGGCGCCGAGGTACGCGGCGTGGAGTCCGGGCAGCGCACGCTCAAAGACGCCATCAACGATGCCATGCGCGACTGGGTGACGAACGTCCGCACTACTCATTATTTATTGGGCTCGGTGCTGGGGGCCCACCCGTACCCCACGATGGTGCGCGACTTTCACAGCGTGATCGGGCGCGAGGCGCGCGCCCAGATCAAGAAGCTTGCGGGACGCCTGCCGCACGCCGTGATCGCCTGCGTGGGCGGCGGCTCGAACGCGATGGGCATCTTCCACGCGTTCATCCCCGACAAGAAGGTGAAGCTCATCGGCGTCGAAGCCGGCGGACGTGGTTCCGCACTCGGCGAACATGCGGCACGCGTCTCCCCGCCTTCCGGCAAGGGCAAAGCCGGAGGATCTCCCGGCGTGCTGCAAGGCACGTACACCTACGTCCTGCAAGACGGTGCCGGGCAGATCGCCGCCACACACTCGGTGTCCGCAGGCCTCGACTACCCGGCGATCGGCCCGGAACACGCGGCCCTGCATGCCTCGGGCCGTGCCGAATACGTTTCCGCTTCCGACAGCGAAGCGCTCGC
>CAYWSH010000196.1:0-6518 GCA_964460655.1 uncultured Terriglobales bacterium
ACCGGTGTCGCCGAGAACGGTCCAAAGTCATCTTCCAGCGCGATCGCCGCCACCGGATTTGTCGCCGTCACGATCACCGACCCGATAAAGTTCGCCGCCGGGATCGCCGCCGCAAACTCGGGCATCAGGTCGAGCGCTACCGCCGTCTGGCTGAACGGTGCCAGCTGCACGTTCGCGGTCGCCAGCACATTCCCCACGCTGTCAAGCAGGCGCAGTGTCACCGTCGTGCTCGATGCCGACGTGTTGGCCAGCGCGAGCCCGCCCGTGCGTCCAATCGGCACGTCCGGCGCCACCGGTTCGAACTCTACGGGGAACGAGAAATCGGTCAGCGGCGGCGAATCCGTGAAGCCCACGCTGTTCACCACGTGCCGCGTGCCCGGCGCGTCGATGTACTCGAAGAAAAGATTCACCGCCACCGGCGTCAGCGAACCCACCACCGCCCAGCGTATCTGCAGCGCTGCGTTGCGCTCCGTTTCCGGCGTAGCGACGCGCAACGTCGCACCCGCGGCGAGCGTGTGCGTCTCGGTCTGCGACGTCGTCCCCGCCTGCGTCAGGAATGTGACCACGACCGTGTTCGTCGTCGGACTCGTATTCACCACCGTGATCTTCGTCACGTAGCCGCCACCGCTCACCAGATGCGGCAGGTAATACAGCTTCGGCATCGCCGGCAGCGGCGATGTACCGATGGAGAACGGCACCACGTTCGACGTCCCACCGCCCGGCGCCGGCGTCACCACCGTGATCCCCACTGTCCCAGCGCTCACCAGCAACGGCGCGCCGACGGTCGCCTGCAGCGACGTAGAAGTGTTGAAGATGGTCGCGAGCGGCGTGCCGTTCCACTGCACGACGGAGTTCGCCTGGAAATTGGTCCCATTCACCGCCAGCGTGATCTGCCCGCTGCCTGCCGGCACCGTCGTCGGCAACGTGGATATCAGCGTCGGCGCCGGCACCACCGTCACGCCTGTTCCGCTCACCGCGAACGTGTGTGGACTGCCGGGCGCGTTGTCCACGATCGTGACCGTGCCGCTGCGCGTGCCTGCTTGCGTCGGCGTGAACGTGACCTGGATACTGCAATTCGTCAACCCAGCAAGCACGGCGCCGCAATTATTCGTCACCTGAAAATCGGCGCTGTTGCTTGTGATGCTCGCGATCGAAAGTTGCACGGGGCTCGTATCACTCAGTGTGACAGTCTGTCCGCTGCTCTGTGTCCCCACATTCTGACTGCTGAACGTCAGGCTCGTCGGACTGAGCACCACGCTCGGTGCCACGGCCTGGACCGTGAAGAGCGTCCCGCTCAGGATGTCGCGCGTCACTCCGCCGGCAGTATTCGCCGTGACGTAGCGCGGCACGGCGGAAGCGTTCGCGTCGTCATTGCCGCTCGCCGCGGTCGCCGCGGGACCGAAGAACGCGTGCAGCGTCACAGTCCCGGAGCCGGAGTTGTTCGCTATCTGCACGCCGATCGATGGCACACCGCTCGCGCCGCTGTTCGGCGCATTCGTCGTGCGCAGCGTCAAACTCGCAGCCGCGCTGCCGTTCGCCACCGTGTCGTAGATCGCGACGCACGCCGCTGGCCCGCTGCACGACGTCGGATTCCGCAGGTTGAAGATGACTCCCGCGTTCGCCGCCGCCGAACTCGACGTCGTGATCGTCGACGGGAAGGTCACCGTCACGCCGCTCGGCACCGAATTGCCGAGGTCGAGCACGAGACTTGTGCCATTACGTGCCGGTTCGCCGGCGATGTTCTGGTTCGCTGTGGTCGCCGGCCGTAATGCCGCCCCAAAGTTCTCGCTGAAGCTGAAGAACGCCGCCGTGCTCAGCCCACCACCGCTCGCCTGCGATCCCTGCCCCGCCTGCGTGATCGCCGCGCCCGGCGCGATGCTGCGAAACACGCTGCCCACGAACTTCAGCGTCGACGGCAGCACGCCGGGCGCTCCTGACACCAGGGTCGCCGAGATTTGCGAACCGACCGCGACGCCGCTCGCATTGGTGCGGATGTTCTTGATGCGCACTCCGGAACCGTTCGCGCTGTTCAGGATCGATTGGCCCGAGACGCCCACGCCGCCGACGGTCGCCGATCCGCCCGCTGTTCCCGCCTGCAGCACGTTGACTTGTACGACGCTGCCCGATGGCGAACTCGCCGAGATCACCAGCCCGCTCGCGCCCTGCGAGTCGAGAACATCGAAGAACGCAAACGTCGCGCTCGCCGGAGCGATGGTCAGCGGCGCGGAGTACGTGACCGTGAATCCATTCCCTGCAGCAAAACAGTTCGGCGCGTTGCCGTCGTCGTAGACCAGCAGGTCGCTCAGTCGCTCGGTCAGGCCTTCCACGGCAACCGGTGCGCCTTGCGAGGGCGCCGCCACCGCCGTGATCGGATAGGTCGGCAGTCCACCCGTCGGGTCGTATCCCGTCAGCGACGCGACGGTCTGCACCTGGCAAACAGCGTGCGCCGACACCGCCGCCAGCGCGACGGCTAACATCACCCCGAAACCCCGCGGCAGACGGCCCATGAGCGGCGCACATGCTATCCGCACTCGGCACGCGGAGCAAGCAAAGCGAAGCGGCCAGTGCAGGTGGAGCGCGATGCGAGGCCTCGAGGTGCTTTGGGAGAGCAGGACTCGCCGCGGTTTGGAGCGTAGCGACAGAATGAAAGTTGCTGCGCCCCTCTGTGACGCCTGCTACATTCCCGTGATGCGATACTGCGCTCTCATCTTCTTATTGTGTACCGCCTGCTCCGCCCAGACCGCGCGTGGTGACCGCGAACTCGGCTTCTTCGTCGCCGGCGGACCCAGCGTCGCCGGCGGACGCACCGACATGGGCGTCGTCAACGCCGGCTTGCGCTACGGCTGGGTGCTCACCAACCCCATTGGCCCCGGCTTCCTGCACGGTTCGTTGGAATATGCCGTCGATGCCATCCCGCTCTACATCGTTACGCAGACCTCAGGCACCACCTACGGCGCCAGCTTCGATCCCTTCGGGCTGAAATGGAACTTCGCCGGCAGCAAGCGCGTCGTCCCTTATCTGGAACTCGTGGGCGGAGTGCTCTTCACCAAGGATGACGTTCCGATCACGACGAGCAAGGTCAACTTCACGCCCCAACTCGGATTGGGCTTCCACTTCACCGGCCGTCGCTGGAATCCGACCGTCGCCATACGCTACGTCCACATCTCGAATGCCGGACTTGCCACGCCGAATCCGGGCGTCAACACGATCCAGTTCCAGCTCGCGCTCACCTCGTTCGGCAAACGCTGAACCACTATTCTGCGAGATCTGCGCGCCGTGTTCTGCGTAATCTGCGGTTAAGCGCTTTTTGGCCGCAGTACACCAATCCTTTAACCGCAACGTACGCTGAGACCCGGTCGCAGAGTACGCACCCACAACTCAGTACTCGGTACTCGCAACTCAGTACTCGTATACTTCCCCCCATGTCTACGCTCGTCGAATGTGTTCCCAACTTTTCTGAAGGGCGCGACGCCGCCAAGGTGGACGCGCTCATTGCTGCGATGAAGGTGGACGGCGTCTACCTGCTCGACCGCGAGATGGACGCCGACCACAATCGCTGCGTCATCACGCTCGTCGGTGACCGTGACGCTGTGGCCGAAGCTGCCATCCGCGGTGTCTGCCGCGCTGCCGAACTCATCGACCTGACGCAGCACACGGGCGCGCATCCGCGCATCGGCGCCGCCGATGTCATTCCGTTCATCCCGATCGACGGTGTCACGCTGGAGGACTGCGTCACCATTGCGCGTCACGTCGGCGCGGAGATCAATAAGCGCTGCCGCGTGCCGGTGTATCTCTACGAAGCCGCCGCGACGACGCCAGAACGCCAGAACCTGGAGAACATCCGCCGCGGCCAGTTCGAAGGCCTGCGCGACGACATCGTCATCAATCCCGCGCGCAAACCCGACTTCGGCGAAGCCAAACTTCATCCCACTGCCGGCGCAACCGTTGTCGGCGCGCGCAAAGCCCTCATCGCCTACAACGTTTTTCTCAACACAGCTGATGTCGAGATCGCCAAGCGGGTCGCCAAGGCCGTGCGCTTCTCTACCGGCGGACTGCGCTACGTCAAGGCCGCCGGCTTTAGCGTGCGCGGCTTGGCGCAGGTCTCGATGAACCTCACCGACTTCGAGCAGACACCGATCGCGCGCGTTTTCGAATACGTGAAGCGCGAGGCAGCGCGCTACGGCGCGCAGCCGCTCGCCAGCGAGATCGTCGGGCTCATTCCGAAGCGCGCGCTCGAGGACGCCGCCGAGTGGTTCCTGCAAGTCGAGAACTTCAACTCCTCGCTGATCCTCGAGAACCGCCTCACCGCCGTCATGGGCGGCAAGATGGCCGTCGGCGGACTGCGCGCCGGCATCGAGCCATTCCTCGAACAGCTCGCTGCGCCGACCGCCGTTCCCGGCGGCGGCAGCGCCAGCGCCGCGTCTGCCGCGATGTCCGCCGCGCTCGCCCAGATGGTCGCCGGCATGTCGCGCGGCAAGAAAGCCTACGCGCAATACGAAAACCAGCTTAGCGACGCGCTCGCGCGCCTCGCGCGCATGCGCGAAGAGTTTGCCTCGGCCATCGACGCCGACGCCGCCGCCTACACCGCCGTCGTTCAGGCCTTCAAGGCGGCGAAGAACTCTGAAGGCACGGCCGCGCATGAACAGATCGAAGCGGCGACGAAAGGCGCCGCGAATGTACCGCTCGGTGTCGCCGAGCGTGCCCGCCAGCTCACCGGCATCATCGAGCAGCTGCGGCCGATCACGAACCCCAAGATGGCGTCGGATCTCGCAGTCGCCGCCGCCCTTGCTCGTGCGGCGCTGCAAGGCGCCGCGGCGAATGTGGAGATCAACCTGGCGGAACTGGCAGACCAGAACTACATCGCGGCGACGAAGCAGCGCCTGGCGGCGTTGCAGTAGCGCTGACTACTTACGAGGACTGTTCCAGGCGGAAGACGACGAACCAGAACTCATCGCGGCCGCCGCTGCGCCTAACGCAGGCGCGCGTTTGCCGGTGGGCAGAAAGTCGCGCACGAGCCGCAGGTTGTGTCCGATCGTGATCGCCGTCTCCAAGGCATAGGCGAAAATGAAGAAGGCCGCCGCGACCCAGAATCCTGAGGGGTCCTCGATCGCCGTTGGTTGCATGATCCCGGTAAAGATCACGGCGACGATAAGCAACAGCAGATACAGCTCTCCCAGCGCTGTCACTGCCCCGAGCAGCGGATGTCCCGTGTAGAAGTAAGCGCCTCCGGGAACAAGTATCCCCAGCTTGATCAAGGTGGATTCGTTCTTGAACACTAACCCGCAGCTCGCGCACTGGTAAACGCGCGGCTGCAGCGCGTTGCGGCACTCCGGACACAACGAGACCATCCCGCCAGGAGTTGGCGCTTCGCCGGCAAGCCTCGCCTGCAGCGCGGAGACGACGACGCGCAATATCCCCGTATCGCTCCGCCGCATACCCCAGAATTTTTCGTTCTTGCCGTTGCGGCACTTCAGTTCGAAGGTCGAAGTCAGCCAGCCCTTGATCGGTGCTTGTTCGATGTCGCTCCAGCGCACGGCGCGCATGGTGCGCGCCCAATTCCCATTGCGCGTAGTGCCGAACTGCAACACTCGCTGGTTCGTGATCACTAGCGTGGTGGCCGTCAGCAACTGCGCCCACCACCCCAGGCTGAGTTGCTGCAGCGCGTTCAACGGCGCCTGCCCACGAGCCACGCACAGCACCGCCTCCCCGGGCTCGAGCACCGCCTGCAACGGGGCGCGCAACCGGCGTACCACATCCTGTGTCGCCTTGCGGATGCCCGCCTTCTCCACTCCCTTCTTGTTCGCGCACAGCACGTCCTCGCGGACGGCAATGCCTTCCCACGTCATGATGCGGGGCGTTACGTCAGGATGGACGGAGAAGTCGTTCTTAGGCATGCTTTCTCCCCTGGTTTGATTGGGCCAAGTCTATGCCGATTCACCGGCAACTAGTCGCCATTCAGCGAAAACAGCTGCCACACTAGGGATTGATCGCGCTCTGCATACGCCAGATCCATCTAGACTCGGGTGCCCCACCCTGAGCGCCCGCCTTTGGCGCGAAGGGTGGGATAATGCGCCGGCATGACCCGCAACCTCGAACGATTCCAGGAAGCCGGCGACCTGCATTTCATTACGTTCAGCTGCTACCATCGCCGCAAGTTCTTGAATCATGCCGCGGCGCGCGACCTGTTCCTTCGCGTTCTGGAAGAGATCAGGAGGCAGTTCGCCCTCGTCATCATCGGCTACGTCGTCATGCCGGAGCATGTTCATCTTCTGCTGAGCGAGCCGCCCCATAGCAGCCTCGCGCTCGCGATCCAACTCCTAAAACAGAACTGCGCACGCGAGCTACGCAAGCGAGATCACATTCCCGGCGAGCACTTCTGGCAAAAGCGCTATTACGACTTCAATGTGCGTACCGAGAAGAAGCGGATAGAGAAGTTGAAGTACATGCACCGCAATCCCGTGAAGCGCGAGTTGGTCGAGCGGCCCGAGGATTGGCGGTGGAGCAGTTTTCGTGCATAT
>CAYWSH010000197.1:0-6505 GCA_964460655.1 uncultured Terriglobales bacterium
GTGCACCATACGCAGGATGGCATCAAGCGCGAAGCACCGCGCCAATGAGCGCAGGGGCAGAGACTTATGTGGATTTCACTCGTAGCAGCGTTCTTCCTGTTTGCCTCTACTGATCTTCAACCTGTTCGCGTCGTCGCTCCGGAGTATCCGCCGCTAGCATTCGCAGCTCGAGTGCAAGGCGAGGTTAAGGTCAGCATCGGGGTAGACCTCGAAGGCCATCCGACAATCATGGATGTTATCGGGAATCGGGTTCTTCAAGAGGCAGCTAAGACAGCCGTAATGGAATGGCAGTTTGCGGCTCCTGACCAGCCCCGGCGGATGATGGTGACGATTGTTTATAAAATCGAAGGCAAGGCTGTTCCACGGGACTTACACCAGAGTCCCAAAATCGTCTTTCAATTGCCAGATCGAGTTGAGATAACAATGTCTCCGGTGGAGCAGGACGACGCTTATCCGTCGATACCAATGAAAAAGCGCCGACAATGAGCGCTGCTTCGCCGACTCAACAACCGCATCGCAAGCCACCCTACGCCCTGCTCTACTCCACCGCGTTCGGCGTTTTTCTCGCGACTGCGGCCGCCACGCTGTGGGGCGCGCGCGCCATGCAAGCGGGCATGCCGATGCCCGGCGGCTGGCGCATGTCCATGATGTGGATGCGCATGCCCGGCCAGTCTTGGACGGTCACGACCGCCCTCTTTCTCCTGATGTGGGCCGCCATGATGCTCGCCATGATGCTGCCCTCCACGCTGCCCATGCTCATCATCTACCGCCGCGCCATCGCCTTCGCCGGCGAGCCGCATCTCGGCCTCTGCACCTGGGCTATGGGCGCCGGCTATTTTGGTGTGTGGACGTTGTTCGGCGCGGTGGCCTACGGGATCGGCATCGCCATCACGCAAGGCGCGATGCACTACGAGGTGGTGAGCCGCGCCGTGCCGTTCGCCGTGGGTGGCGCACTGGTCATGGCGGGGATCTGGCAGCTGACACCGTGGAAGTCCGCCTGCCTGCGCCATTGCCGCGACCCGCTGGAACTCGTCGCCAGTCATCTGCACGTTGGAGCCGCCGGCGCTCTTCGCTTCGGCGTGCATCACGGCGCGTTCTGCGCCGCCTGCTGCTGGGGGCTGATGCTCATCCAGCTCGCCCTCGGTGTGATGGATCTGCGCATCATGACGGCGGTCGCGCTCCTCATCGCGGCGGAGAAGCTGCTGCCGTGGGGCGCCGGCTTCGCGCGCGCCATCGGCATCGCGTCGATCATCGGCGGCGTTGCCCTGATCGCGCAGGCGCTCTGATCGTCACTTCACGATCGGCAACTCCAGCGCGCTGGGATGCGCGGCGTCGTGCAGCAGCGTGATGTGCGCGGTGCGCGCGTCCTTCGCTGTCTCCGACGCGACGTCGCCGCCCGAGTTGTAATTCTTCTGCGTGTAGATCGAGTTCGGTGATTTCACCACCAGCCGCAGCCGGCTGCCCTTCGCAACCTTGCGCGAGAACCACGGGAAACTGGTGAATTCGTACTTCACCGCCTGCCCGGCGGGAACCGGTTTGCGCTCGGTGAGCGAATCGCGATAGCTCGCGCGGATCACCGTACCGGTAAGCGCGACGCTGCGCCCGCTCGGCATGATCTCGTACACCTGGGCCTCGAGGTCGGTGTCGGGCACATCCATCGTGAGAAACAGCGTGAGCTTGAGCCAGCTAGTGATCTCGGTGTCGCGCTCGAACGGCGCCGAGTGATAGATGACGCCCGCGCCGAACAGGTTGAGAGCTTCCTTCTGATCGAAGACGTACTCGCGCACCTGGTCCACGCCTTCGAGCTGTCCGAAGCGCGTGTCGAGCGGATCGTACGTCCACCGGTCTTGTCCTGATTGCGCGGCCGACTCAGCGAGCGTGCCCGAATGAAATGCATCGTTCGCATGGCCATCGGAGCCTAGATACAACGTACGATGCTCGCTCGCGATGCTCTCCAGCGAATCCGCGTACTTCCACTCTTCTTTCGCGATGTCCGGCCCGGGCACGTAGTACGCGACGCGCTTCTTCAGGAACTCGGGCTTCGCGCCGGACTTCATCGTCCAGTCGTACCACTCGCGGTGCAGCTTGTTCAGGTCGAGCTTGCTGCTTTCGTTGAACTGCAGCCCGCCGACCTCAGTGCGCGGCGTGCGCGTGCCCGCGTGGTCCCACGGCCCGATGATCAGGTAATGCTGCTGCTTCGCCGCCGCCGAACCGAAGCGCATGTGTTGCTGGTAGTAGTAGAGCGCGCCGCGCTGGTCGCCGTCGTAGTGCCCGGTGATCGTCAGGATCGGCTGCGTGATGCGCGCGTACTGTTCGGTCGTGGGCCGCATCGCTGTCCAATAGGAATCAGCTGTCGGATGCTGCATCCACGTCTGCCACATCGTGGACGTGTTACCGGCGATCTTGTCGAGCTCGCGAAACGACAGATGCTGGTCATACATCTGCTTGAACTTCTGTGACCAGTACGTACCGTAGCCGAACAGGTTGACCTGCGGCGTCACGCCGCTCGTGTAGGTGAGCCACTGGATGTCGTACGAACCCCACACGTTCCCATCCATCGGGAAGTCAATGCCCATCGCCGCCGCCGCCGCGGGGACGATGGTCGAAAGATGCGGCGGCGCCTGGCTGAGCACGGCCCACTGATCGAAACCCGCGTACGATCCGCCCCACATGGTCACCTTGCCGTTGCAGTACGGCTGCGTGGCAAGGAACTCCACCACGTCGTGACCGTCGCGCGCTTCGTTAACGAACGGCTCGAACTTGCCTTCCGAATTGCCGCGCCCGCGCACGTCCACCAGCGCAAAGACGTATCCGTTTTGCGCGAAGTAGAGCGAGCGCTCCTGATAGGTGTCGGCGATGTACGGTGTCAGGGTGAAGATGCACGGCAGCGGCCCCGCTTGCTCATGCGGCCGGTAGACCGTCGCGTTCAACTTGACGCCGTCGCGCATGGGGACCTTGACGGCCCACATCACGTCGACGTTCTTCGGCGGGGTAGTGGCTGGTTGTCCGGCAGCTATAGCGGAAAGCAGGAAGAACGCGGCGAGAAGACGTCGCATCGGCGGATCTCCTTGGCGAGAAGCGCACGATTAGAACACAGAAGGCACTACGCAGACTTCTTGCCGCGCTCCCTTGCTAGGCGTTCCGAAAGGTAGACCTTCATCAGTGACTGGTATGGCACGTCACGCTCGTTGGCCAGCGCCTTCAGCTCTTCCAGCATCGATACCGGCAGCCGTATGGAGATGGAAGCGGTTGAAGGCTTCAAGGCCGGGAAGGTCGGTGAGGCGGCGCGCTCCCAGTCGAAGTAATCGACCAAGTCTCTC
Organism: uncultured Terriglobales bacterium; assembly: GCA_964460655.1. Taxonomy (GTDB): domain Bacteria; phylum Acidobacteriota; class Terriglobia; order Terriglobales; family Acidobacteriaceae; genus CAVUAF01. Next base: position 3,321 of record CAYWSH010000197.1, read on the forward strand.
TTCGCCCAAAATCGCCGCTCCGCGTCTTCCGACGCGAATCGAGGGACCGGCCTAGCCTTCCTCTTGTGCTGCCCCATACACCCTCCTCTCGCGCCGACTCATGTCACGGGCTGAGATCACCCTCACCAGATCGCCGCGGATTGTGAACACCAGGGCGAGATGGCGACCGGCGTTTGAGACTCCCAGCAACGCGAAGCGATCCTCGCGGCCGGAGCGCTGCAGGTCAGGCGCGACGCGGACCGGTCGGTTGAAGAACGCCTGCTCACACTCCGTATGGCTCACTTGGTGAAGCTTCCAGTTCTTCTCGACGTTACCCGCATCCCACTCGAAGCCCGTACACGCGGCCAGGTCGTCCGGAAAGTTCACGCCGGATGTATATTCCTATTATATACAGCGTGTCAAGCCGAACGAATGAACTGATGAGTGGGTGGATGGCCTTGCTCGGTACTCATCGCCCGCGCGCGGCGCGCGTCGCGGGCGGGAACGGTTCGTACGGAAGAACCTGGATCAGAATGTAGTGGAACTCGGCCGTACCCGCGTTTTTCTCACGGCGCTCGCAGGGCTGCTTTACGCAGGCCGACCAGCTGACCGTACCGGCGTTCCGCTTCTCCGGTGGGGACGCGCTGCCACCACGCGGCAGGGTGGACACGCTTCCAGCAGAAAGATAGACCCTGACTTCGTCCCAGGAGTGCGTAACCCAGTGCGTAGTCACGGCCGCAGGGATACGCACGTCATACGCGTTCGTGTACTGATTGCCGAACAGCCAGCGGTGAAAGTGGGCGCCAATGAACCCAGGTCCATCCGTCGGCAGGGACCCGAGCGGCTGTGCTGGCTGGGCCGCCCGCTTGAACTCGACGATGACGTTATCCACTGGCTCGTCGCCCGTGACATACGACCGCTTCGTCACGCCGCTCCAACCGGCGGTTCCGGCGACGCTGCGCGCCGGCCCGCTGCGGCCCTCGGGCGTCGTGGTGGTGACCACGCTATTCGCGAGGGGGATGACGATCCGCGGCCCACGATCGTGCATGGGCACGGACGTGTGCGGTGGCACCTGCAGATGGACCACGCGGACACGCGCGTCTTCATGCACCACTTTCGCGTATTGCGGCGCAATAGCGACCAGGTCCTGCGCAACAACGGGCGCTCCGAAGCACAGGACGACAAGCGGAAAGAACCAGCGCCGCATAGCGCGCATGGTAGCAACAAAACGTGTCACTTCGCGCGCTTGTCGACCGCGACGGCTCCGGCCTTCATCACCCAGCGCACGCCTTTCGTCACTGCCGCGACGTCGGCCGTCGGATCACCTTCGACGCCGACCATGTCCGCGTAACAGCCGGCCGCGACGCAACCCAGGTCCTTCTCCATGCCGAGCAGCGTGGCAGCGTTGGTAGTCGCGGTAGCGAGCGCTTCCGCGGGCGAGAGGCCGGCCTTCGCCAGTTGCTCAAGTTCGCGGGTGTTCTGGCCGAACATGGTGAAGACGGCGTCCGACCCCATCGCGACGCGCACACCTGCCTGGTGCGCGCGGCGCACGGTTTCGAGGTTCCGGTTGATGAAGTCCTGCACCGTCGCCACGTCCTTTTCGGCGTAGCCGTAGAGCTGACGCGCGTCGATGTAGTAGCGGTTGTGGTCCACGGTGGGGACATAGAACGTGCCGCGCCGCGCCATCTCAGCCAGAGTGGCATCGTCGAGATCGGCGGCATGTTCGAGCGAATCGGCGCCGGCGCGCACCGCATCACGGGCGCCGCTCGCGCCGTAGGAGTGGATCGCGACGCGCTTGCCATATTCATGCGCCACTTCGCACGCGGCGCGCATCTCGTCATACGTATAGGTCTGCCGCCCGCTGACGTCAAAGCCCGTGCCGGTGGAAGCGTAGATCTTGATGACGTCGGCGCCCGCCGCGATGTTCTGCCGCACCACGCGCATCGCTTCCACTGCGCCGTCGGCGGTGCCTCCCGCCGGCAACGTCACACCGGGACGGAATTGCGCACTCGTGGGATGCAGGCCATAGCCGGAGACGAACATGCGCGGGCCCGGCATCGCACCACGATTGATGAGGTCGCGCATCGCCAGGTCGCTGTAGTCGCCGGCGCCGAGGTCGCGCACCGTCGTGACGCCGGTCTCCAACGTTTTGCGCGCATTCTCCTGCGCCAGAAAAACCGTGACCTGCGGCAGGCGCGAGCCGCTTTGCGCGAACGGCCGACCGCCGTTCGCGTCGTAGAAGTAGGTCATGTGCGTGTGCACGTCGATCAGGCCAGGAATGCCGGTGAGTGGCCGCAGGTCGATGACCTGCGCGCCCGCAGGCACGGCCGCATCGCCGGAGCCCACGGCGGTGATGCGATCACCGGCAACGATGACAACCGCATCGTTGGTGACATGGCCTTTGCCATCGATCAGCTTGGCAAAGCGGACCGCCTTCGTCGCAGTCGTTGTTTGGGCAATAGCGGCAGCAGCGAGAAATGAGACAACCAGCAGACGAGCGCGCATGCAAGCTCCCGGAGAGCGCGCCAGCGTAGCACGCGCACAAACAAAAACGGATGAGCACTTGATCCGTGCCCATCCGTGTTGATCCGTGAGTTGCTTTACGCCGTTGCCGGCCCAGGCACCGTGCCCGGCTGGCGTCCAGCTTCCGGCTTCAGCACCTTCTGCAGGTCGGTATCGCCGCCGCCGCTGGCGGGCTTGGCGCTCAATTCGCGGCCCTCGATGATCGCCTTGATCTCGGTGGCATCCAGCACCTCACGTTCCAGCAACGCCACCGCCATCTTTTCCAGGATCGGGCGGTGCGAACCGAGGATCTCGACCGCCGACTGATACCCGGCATCGACGAAGCGCCGGACTTCGGAATCGATCTCGACCGCGGTCGCTTCCGAGAAGTCGCGATGCTGGTTGATCTCGCGGCCCAGGAAGATCTGCTCTTCCTTCTTGCCGAAGGTGAGCGGACCGAGCTTCGACATGCCGAACTCGCACACCATCTTGCGCGCCAGGTCGCTGGCCTGCTCGATGTCGTTGCCGGCGCCGGTCGTCATCGTCTTCAGGAACAGCTCTTCGGCCACGCGTCCGCCCATCATGATGGCAAGCCGCGTCTCCAGGTAGTCGCGCGTGTAGGTGTGCTTGTCGTCGAGCGGCAACTGCATCGTCACGCCCAGCGCCATGCCGCGCGGGATGATGGTGACCTTGTGCAGCGGGTC
>CAYWSH010000198.1:0-6492 GCA_964460655.1 uncultured Terriglobales bacterium
GGCGACTTGTAGATGCGCACGAGCCCGGGATGCTCGGGGTCGCTGCCGGCCACGGGATGGTCTTCGAGCTCGCCGAAATGGCGCGCAAACGCAACATGCTCGGCGCGTGTGATGTCCTGATCGCGGAAGAAGAGAACCTTGTACTTCAGCAGCAGCGCCCCGATTTCGGCGACAAGCCCGGCATCGCGCGAAGCGACGCCGAGGCTCACATTGCGCAGCTCCGCGCCGATCGTGCAGGTGAGCGGTTCGACCTTGATCGAAGACTTCACGACCGCGGGTCGAACGACAGGCGCTGTCTTCCCCTTGGATTTGGCTTGAGTCTTGAGCTGCATGTCTCTTCCTCTCGATCCGATCGCTACGCCGCCCTGCGCACGGCTGGCACATCCTGGCCACGAACGGGAACGCCACGCTCGCCTGTCTTGCGATTGGGCGGATAGCCGAGCTTGGCCAGGGTTTCGTCGGCGTCGCGGTAATGGACGCCGATCTGGTAGATGCGGCGCGCTTCTTCGCCCGTCGCGACCTCGCGATGCAGTTCGCGCGAAACGCGCGCCAATTGCTCGACCTGTTGCACGGAGGTCATCCGCTCGCCCTTGCGGCCCCAGAGATTGTCCTCGATGCCGCATCGCACGTGCAGACCCATCGCGATGGCCATCGTCGCGAGCGGCAGCACATTGCGCATCAGGGCTTCGATGCTGAGGACCGCGCCATCTGGCGTGCGGCGGATGAACTCCATCATGTTGTAGGGGTTGGGGCCATCGGCGCCGCCGCCGATCGCCACCCAGTTGAGCACCAGCGGGCCGGTATAGACGCCGCGGCGGATCAGGCGCTCTACGGTCTCAAGCGTGCCCACATCGCCGAGCATGAAATGCGGCTGGATTCCGGCCGCCTGCAAACGTTTCAGATGCTCCTCGACGAAAGCCGGCCCCGAGGCGAACCACATCTCTCGATATGCCGCCTGGTATTGCGGCAGCGCGAGCGAGGTTCCCGCCACATCGTCGTCGGTTAGCAGCTCGCAGAGGTTCATCTGCTGGGTGTTGATTGCGAGCGTCACCTGGTCCGGCTTGGGATCGAGCTCGGCGAGCATGTGGCGCGTGTCGTCGTTGAGCCACTTGGCCGCGGCGCCCTCACCTTCGGGCGCGAACGAGATCGAGCCGCCAACCTGCAGCAGCATCTTCGGCACCGCCTGGCGAAGGCGCGCCAGCATCTCGTTGAACATCGAGAGGCGCTTCGAGCCCTTGCCGTCGGCTTCGCGAACATGAACGTGCAGCACCGTGGCGCCGGCGTTGTAGCAATCGACGGCCTTCTGCACCTGTTCGTCCATTGTCAGCGGGATGTCATCCGAATCGCCCGGCAGCCATTCCGGCCCGTAGGGCGCAACTTGAATGACGAGCTTCTGTTGGTTCTCGGGGAGGAGGGCGTCATCAAGGAAATGCATCGGACTAACCTTTCGAGTCAGAGTTGAGTCGTTCGTGTGCGCCATGTGGCCGGTTTGCCGCTTTGCGTTCTGCTGCCGCCAGTTCCTCGACCAGAATCGGGACGCCGAGGCTCATGGAGTGGATGCCGAGAACGCTCACGCATTGCAGGACCGCGAGGATCTCCTCCTTCGTGGCCCCCAGCTCGAACGCCTTGCGGATGTGGCGTCGAACGCCCGGCGCGTAGAGGTGCGTGCAGGAAGCGTCGACGGCGATCGCCAGGAATTCATAGACCTTGGGGTCGAGCACGCCCTTGGCGATCGGAGTCGTCGCCATCTTCATGAACCTTTCGGTCCACACCGGATCGAGCGCGGCAAACTGGTCCCAGGCGGAATTCCAATTTCCGTTCGCGCGCATGGCGTCGGAAACCGGCGTCGGACTGCTGGTGTTTTTCTCGGCGGTGGTCATGGAATTCACCCGTTCTCGATCGGACCGGCTCTGCTCACCGCCACCGGAGGAGCCGGCGCTCGATGCGCGTCATGCCGATCGACACCAGGAGGCCCATCAGCGCCAGCACGATCAGGAGCGCCATGACGCCGTCCATGTTGAACTGCCCCTGTGCCTGCGCGAGCGTCTGCCCCAGACCGTGCTCGGCCGCGAGCAATTCCGCGCCGACGACGCCCAGCATTGCGTAGATCAGTCCCAGCCGTAGCCCCGAGAAGATCACCGGCACGGCGGACGGCAGCGTCACCTTCCAGAACACCTGGAGCGGCCTGGCGCCGAGCGCGCGTGACAGGGTGAGGTGATCCGCTTCGACGCCACGTATCCCGGCCGTGGTGCTCGAGAGCACGATGAAGAAAGTGAGGCTGACGCCGACCGCGATTTTCGAGCCGAGTCCAAGGCCGAACCACAAGATGAAGAGCGGCACCAGCGCGATGCGCGGCATCGCGTTGATGACGGTGAGGTATGGATCGACGGCGCGCTCGACCTTGGGGAACGTGACGAAGAGGGCTCCGGTCAGAATCGCGGTGACGCTGCCGATCACGAACGAGATCAGCGTGCCGCCGACCGTGTAGGCCAGATCGAGCCAGAGGTTGCGCGACGCGACGAACCCCTTCCAGAGATACTCGGCGATGCCTGAAGGCTTGCCAAAGAAGGCCGGGTTCAACCAGCCTTGACGGAACGCGAATTCGGCGGCGAGAACCAGCGCGGACAGAGCCGCGACTTGCGCGATTGCGAAGCGTGCGCTTGGCCTACTGATCACGGTCGGCCTCCATGCCCTCTTCGAGCTTGCTCCACACCTCGGTGTAGAGCTCGTGGAACTGATGGTCCTTCTGAAGGGCGCGCACGGAGCGCGGACGCTTCAGCGGGATCGGGATGTCGGCGATGATGCGCCCCGGATGGGGGCGCATCACGATGACGCGGTCGGAGACTGCCACCGCCTCGGCGAGGTCGTGCGTGATGAACACGACCGTGCGCCGCTCGCTCGACCACAATTCGAGCAGCAAATCTTCCAGCGCCATCTTGGTCTGCGCGTCGAGCGCGCCAAACGGCTCGTCCATCAGCAAGACGGGCGATGGCAGGCAGAAAGTGCGCGCCAGCGCGCAGCGCTGCCGCATGCCGTGCGACAGCATCTTCGGGTAGGCATCGACGAAGTTTCCGAGTCCGACGCGGCGCAGTTCCTCGCGCGCCATCTCTTCCCGCTTGTCGGCGTGAACCTTCCGTATCTCCATGCCATAGAGTACGTTGCCGAGCGCGGTGCGCCAGGGCAGCAAGCTGTCGCGCGCCATCATGTAGGCAACATCGGGATTGCCGGCAAAGGGCCTGCGTCCGCGCAGCGCGATCTCGCCCTCGGTCAGCGGCACCAGCCCGCAGAGGATGTTGAGGATCGTCGTCTTGCCGCAGCCGCTCGGTCCCACGATCGAGACGAATTCGCCCTCGCCGATGTCGAGCGATACGTTGTCGACGGCGAGCACGCTGCCGAAGCGCACCGAGAGGTTGCTGATCGAGATGCTCGCTGCCGCGCCCATAGTCTCGCGCTCCCCGGGCCGATCGCCCGTGCGTTGCGCTGCTCCTGCCGTTCCGGGGTGGAGAACAGCTTGGCCGTTCTCCACGCGTACGAACTGCGATCGCTTGTCGACGACGCCGTGCATATTAGCGCGCCTTCGAATAGAGCACGGCCTCGATATTGACCGGCTTCTCGAGGGTCTTGGAGCGCAGCATGTAGTCGATCGTGGCCTGGAGCGCCTTCGGATCGACCGCGACCTTGGCGCCTGGGATGACGCGCTTCAGCGCGTCGCGGAGGATTGCGTCGCCGCCGGGTATTTCGAGCTTGAAATGTTTTTCCGTGATCTTGACGACTTCGTCGAAGTTCGCGGGCTCCCGGACGAATTTCTCGGCGGCGGCCAGGGCGGTGATGAAGGCTTCAACGGCGTGCGGCTTCTCTGCAATGAACTCGCTGCGCATATAGCTGACGATGGCGGCCCCGTTCAGGGCGTAGAGCTCGGCCGGCTCCTTGTCGGTGGCCATCGCCCAAACGACCCGGCACTTCTTGGTCACGGCGCACATCGAGGTGATCGGCTCGACATTGATGACGGCGTCGACTTGCTTGTTGGCGACAGCCTGGAAGGAGGTGATCGGTCCGCCGACCGCCACATAGGTCACGTCCGCCGCTTTGAGCCCGCCCTTGTCGAGGATGATGTTCATCATGTTCTCGACCGGCGCGCCGCGTGCGAGAACCCCGATCTTCTTGCCTTTGAAATCGGCGATCCAAGTAGGATAGGGCTTGCCGGCATTGGGCATGGCAACGTCGCTGCCGACCACAAGTGAAGCCGGGCCAGTGACCCATCCTCCGGCCACGATCTGGATCTTGAAACCGCGATTGACGGATTGGATGACGTTTTCCGAGCCGGCAAAACCGACGTCGATCGATTTCGCCAGAAGTGCCTGCGTCATCATCGGGCCCGACGCGAAGGTCTGGACCTCGCACTTGATGCCGGCCTGCTCGCAATAGCCCTTCGCGATTGCAACCCGGGCCAGAAGATTTCCGGTGCCCGCCGCGTCGGCGATCTTGAGCGTTTCGCCCTTGCCTTGTGCAGATGCCGATCCCGCGCTCGCTCCCGCCAGGGCGGCAGCCAGCAGCGCGGCGCGCGCTCCAAATTTCCGCTGTTTCATGTGATCCCTCCCTCGCCCGGCACCGCGTGGTGCGTGGCGCTTCGATCGCCGAACGGGGGGCGGCTTGCCCATGGCCTTCGGCTATGGGGGAATGATAGCGAACGGCGCCTGCGAGGCTTGACTTTATGTGACTTTTTCTTGACTTGTTGTCACATAGTTAGCGGCGGGAACCGGTTATGCCAAAACTTATCCGCGCTGCATCGCTTGGCGGCTATACGGAACTCGCGCGCTCGATGGGTCTCAACAGCGCGCGCCTGCTCAAGGCGGTCGACATCGACGAGGCGTCCTTCGCCGATCCGGACAGGCGCATCCCGGTCAGAGCGCTTACCCAACTGCTCGAGCTCTCGGCTTCTGCGTCGAATATCGAGGACTTCGGGCTGCGTCTCAGCGAGTTCCGCGAATTCACCGTCTTAGGTCCGGTGAGCCTTGTTGCACGCGAGGAGCCGCTGGTGCGCGGCGCACTCGGCATTTTTGTCGGCTACTTACATCTTCACAACGAAGCCCTGCGCATCGATCTGACCGATGAGGATGGACTTGCGACGATCGCCCTCACTCTCGATCCCGGTGAACCGCTTGTGGTGCGGCAGGCGGTCGAACTCGCGGTCGGCGCCCTCCACCGGATTCTCGTCCAACTGCTCGGCTCGAAGTGGCAGCCGGAATTCGTCGCATTCGCTCATGGGCAGCCGCGGGGCTCGACCGCACACCGCCGCATTTTCGGGGGCCGCATCGAGTTCGACCACGACTTCAGCGGGATCGTGTGCTTGTCGAATGATCTCGATCGGCCGAATCCGATGGCTAACCCATCGTTTCGCCGGTACGCCCAGCAATACCTCCATCTGATAGATCACCCGAAGTCCGCGACGACTAGGGATCAGGTACGTCAATTGATGTTCGCGCTCTTGCCGACGGGCCGATGCTCGCTCAAGACGATCGCCCACAATCTCGGGATCGATCGCCAGACCGTGCATCGACACCTTGTAGCGTCTGGAGCGACCTACAGCACTCTGCTTGACGAAGTACGCGGCGAATTGGCCGCGCGCTACGTAGCTGAAGGCGATCGCGGCCTTGCCGAGATCAGCGAGATCCTCGGCTTCTCGGAAATTAGCGCGTTTTCGCGATGGTTTCGTCGGCGATTCGGGGCGGCTCCCAGCGTCTGGCGGAAAGGGCATAAGGGCCGTACGCCTTCGGCTGCCATGGACGCGGATGTTCGGAGATGAAGCGGCGCCGATGGCCGTCGCGTGCCGGCAGGACGATGGGAGCCAGCAACGGTGCGGAAGAGGGATAAGTCACGTGACTTAGACTGTGACTAAGGGTGTGACTTGCGGTGTGACTAAGACTGTGACTTGCCCCGCCACGCCGATAGAGCAGCATGCGTGTCGGCGGCTGCGGCTCCGCCTTGAACTTCGCTCGCCAAATTGCCGAACGCCTTGAGCGGGATGTTCTGAGCCTCGCAATATTCTCGCTGATTCAGATCGCTACGCTTCCACGCTTCGTGATGAGCACGCCAAAATGCTTCACCGTACCGCGCCCGCCGCCCTTGCTCGTCCATCACCCTGGTCTCCTTTCGTCTCAAAGACGCAAAAGAGAACAGATCGGAACTGCCTGGCCCCAGCCAAGTGTGCGTTCCCTGGACGCTTACCCGGCTTCCCTGATCCATCGAATCAATTCCCTGCTCCGCGCAAAAAATTCCCTGTTCCGTTGCGCAGGGAATTCGATCAAGAAGTCTAGAAAAACGGGCCTAATTCAACTGGCAGATCGGCGAGTCCATTCTGATTCTGCGAAAATTCCCTGTATTTTCCCTGCTTATCAGGGAATTTGCCCCGGAGCAGAGTTCGATCCTGACTGCGCACACCGCCAGCCAGTCCGAGGTTGCGAGGCTCCAACCGCCGGTCGGCACTTTTCGCCC
>CAYWSH010000199.1:0-6465 GCA_964460655.1 uncultured Terriglobales bacterium
CGGCGTACATCCGTCCGCTGTTCTGCGAGGGGCGCGGCCCGTTCCGCTGGGTCGCACTGAGCGGCGATGCGCAGGACATCGCGGTGACCGACGACCTCGTGCTGCAACTCTTCCCGCAGAACCGCATCCTAGACCGCTGGATCAACCTGGCGCGCAAGCGCATCCGCTTCCAGGGACTGCCGGCGCGCATCTGCTGGCTGGGCTATGGCGAGCGCGCGGAGTTCGGGCTGGCCATGAACGAACTCGTCGCCAAAGGGAAACTGAAGGCTCCGATCGTCATCGGGCGGGATCATCTCGACACCGGCTCGGTCGCTTCACCTTTCCGCGAGACCGAAGGGATGAAGGACGGCAGCGATGCCATCGCCGACTGGCCGCTGCTGAACGCGCTGCTGAATACGGCGAGCGGCGCGAGTTGGGTCTCGATCCACAACGGCGGTGGCGTGGGGATCGGTTACTCGCAGCATGCGGGGCAAGTCACGGTGGCCGACGGCACGCCGGAGATGGCGCGGCGCATCGAGCGCGTCCTGACGAACGATCCCGGCATCGGCGTGGCGCGGCATGTGGACGCCGGCTACGACGAAGCGAAGACGTTCGCGGCAAAGAAGGGCGTGCGGGTACCGATGGAGGAGCGATGAGCAGCGTGGCGACGGCGCCGGCGACGGTTGCGCTGGACGAACTTCTGCGTCACAACGAAGAAGAGACGGCGCGGTGGCGAGGTTTCTTCGAGAAGAATCCGGCGGCGCTCGACGTCACCTGGCAGTCCGATGTCGCCGATGTCCGGCAGATGGTGCGGCACATCTTTGCCGTTGAACTGCTCTACGCCGAGGTGATCCATGGGACGGCGCGCGCCCAGATCGTGTACGACGATTTCCGTTTCGCAACGCTCGACGAACTCTTCGCGACGCACGAACAGGCACGTGAACTGCTCCGCGCCACGCTCGCGTCAGCGCTCGAGTGGCACGAACAGTTGACCTTTGGCGGCGGTGAACGCACTTGGTCGCGCGTCGGCACGCGCCGCAAGATGTTCCTCCACGCCATGTTCCACAGCATGCGACACTGGGCACAACTCGCCACGGTGCTGCGGCAAGCCGGCTTCAAGCAGGATTGGCAGCACGACTTCATCTTCAGCCAGGTGATGGAGTGAAGCGACGGCGCCCGGCTGCCTTACTGCTCACCAACATCGGACAGCTGCTCACGCTGCGCGGTGGTGCGTCGCCGCGCCGGGGCCCCGCGATGCAAGAGCTCGGCATCGTGCAGGACGCGGCAGTGCTTTGTGCCGGCGGCCGCATCGTGGCGGTCGGCAAACGGCGCGACGCTATGCGCGACGCGTGGTTGCGGCGCAATCGTAAAGCAGTGGTTGAGGTCGATTGCGGCGGACGCGTGGCGCTGCCGGGCTTCGTCGATGCGCACACGCACCCGGTCTTCGTCGCGCCGCGGCTGACGGACTTCGAGGCGCGCATCGCCGGCGCCAGCTACGAAGAGATCGCGCAGCGGGGCGGCGGGATCGCTTCGACCACAGCGCTGGTCCGCAAAGCAACACAAGCGCGCCTGACTGGCGCGGTGAGCAATGCGTTGCGCGCGATGGCGCAACAAGGCACGACGACGGCAGAGGCGAAGTCGGGCTACGGCTTGAGCTTTGCCGATGAGATCAAGTCGCTGGTAGCAATCCGTGCGGCGGCGGAGCGGTGGGGCGGCACGGTGACGCCTACGCTGCTGGCGCACATCGTGCCGCGCGAGTACGCGCGGGATCGCAGCGTGTTCGTCGAGATGTTCTGCGCGCGACTGGTACCGGCCGCGGCGAAGCGCAAGCTGGCGGAGTTCGTGGACGTCTTCATCGAGCGCGGCGCCTTCGATGCGAGCGAGGCGGAACAGATCTTTGCGGCGGCGCGGCGCGCCGGACTGGGCCTGCGCGCACACGTGTGCCAGCTGGGACAGACGCTGTGCCCGGCGATCGCAGAAATGGCGCGCAGGTTCGGCATGGCATCGCTCGATCACATGGACTACGTCCTGGCACACGAGGTCGAGGGGCTTGCGCCGCTCGCTACGGTGGCGACGCTGTTGCCGGCAGCGAACCACTTCCTGGGGCTGAACCGCTATCCGCCAGCGCGGCACCTCATCGGCACGGGCGTGCCGGTGGCCTTGGCGACGGACTTCAATCCCGGCACCGCGCCAACGGCGAGCATGCCGCTGGTGCTGTCGCTGGCGTGTACGCAGATGCGCATGACGCCGGCAGAAGCAATCACGGCGGCGACCATCAACGGCGCAGCCGCGCTGCGACTGGCAGAGCGCAAAGGAAGCCTCGAGGCGGGCAAGGACGCCGACATCGCCATCTTCGATGTACGCGACTGGCGCGAGATCGCCTACTGGTTCGGGATGAACAAATGCTGGCGGACGATCGCCGCCGGCGCTGAACTCACGTAGCCGCGGCCTCCCAGATCGCGCGCCACAATTCATCACGTCCCGCGCCGGTCTTGGCGGAGTAGGGAAGTAGCGTCTCGACCGCGAAATCTGTCTGCAGACGGCGCAGGGAATTCGCCAGCTCGTTCCCGCTCAGGCGATCCGACTTAGTGGCGACCACGAGGAACCTGCGTCCCGAATCACGCAAGTACTGGAGCAACTGCTGGTCGTTGTTCTGGGCGGCTAGGCGCGCATCCACGAGCGCCACACACAATGCGAGCTGCGTGCGGCTGGCGAGATACGGGTCGATAAATCCAGCCCACTCGTCCGTCACTTCGCGCGGCAACTTCGCATAACCGTAGCCGGGCAGGTCGGCGAACATCAGGTCCGGCTGCGGCTTGCCGGCGCGGCGGATCTCGAAAAAATTGATAGTGCGGGTGCGGCCCGGCGTCGAGCTGGTGCGCGCGATCTTTTCGCCCGTGAGCGAGTTCAGCACACTCGATTTGCCGACATTCGAGCGGCCGAGGAAAGCGACCTCGGGCAGCGTGCCGGCAGGGAATTGCGCGACACTGGCGGCGGAGATGACGAACTTGGCGTGGACTTTCATCGCGGGCTAGTCGAGGCCGAGCGGGCGCTTATTGTCTTCGTCTTTGAGCTTTACCGGACGACGGTTCACGAAATGCAGAATGATGGCGACCACCAGGCCGACGACGAGACTGATCGCCGTGAAGAGGCGCGCCGGCGGGAACAGCAGCATGACCACGACGACGAAGACGAGCGCGCCGCCGGCGACCAGCGTGCCTTTACTCAGCCCAGCCATACGGCGATTCTACGGCAGCAGACGGCCTACTTGGCGTGACGGGAAATCGCGAACAGGTTGGTCGGCGCCTGTTTGTGGGCGAACGACATGCCGCAGGCGATCTGTGGATTCACCATGTCGCGATCACGGATGTCAGCCGGAGTGATGGGATACAGGCGGCAGACGTTCGGGCGGTCGTGATAAACGGTGCAACCGGCGGATTCGTCCCAGTGCGGGCAGCGGTTCAGCAGGTTGCAGCTCGTGCCGCAGCGCGCGCAGCCGCCGGTGAGCCCGTAGTGGCGCTGCAGGGCGCGGGCGAGCGCTGGCATGGTCGCGAGGAACATGCGCCGGAATTTGCCGCGGATGAGGATGCGTCCGGTGCGCGAGCCGAGGCCGTCGCGTGAGAACACCGCGCGCAGGAACGGATCGGCACGCTCGATGACGTGACGGAAGCGCACCCAATGCCGCACCGCGTTCGGGTTGTCGCTAGGCTGGGACATCAATTACTGCCGGGCTGTTGGAACCTCAGGCTGCGTGGACGGCGGCACGCTCACGCTGCTGATGCCGGCCGGCGCTTCTTCGCGGATCTCGGGCAGCGGGCCTTCGAGCGCGAGCTTCAGCACCTGATCCATGTTGTCCACGAAGTGCAGCTTCATCACGTTGCGCAGGTTCTCGGGCACATCGGCGAGGTCCTTTTCGTTGTCGCGTGGCAGGATGACTTCCATGATGCCGGCGCGATGCGCAGCGAGAAGCTTTTCCTTCAAGCCGCCGATGGGCAGGACTTTGCCGCGCAGCGTGATCTCACCGGTCATGGCGACGTCGCGCCGCACCGGAATGCGGCTGAGCGCGCTGGAGATCGCAGTGGCGATGGTGATGCCGGCCGATGGGCCATCTTTCGGGATGGCGCCTTCCGGCACATGCACGTGGATGTCGATGGAGCGATAGAAGTCCTTCGACAGGCCAAGGCGCGCGGCGCGCGAGCGCACATAGGTGAGCGCGGCCTGCGCCGATTCCTGCATCACGTCGCCGAGTTTACCGGTGAGCAGCGGCTTGCCGCCTTTGCCTTCGACGACGGAGACCTCGGTGGGCAGGATGGAGCCGCCGACCTCCGTCCATGCGAGTCCGGTAACGACGCCGATCTCGCTCTGCTCGTGGGCCTGCGTATCGCGGAACTTCGTGACGCCGAGGAACTCGTTCAAGTTCTCGGCGGTGATGGTGATGGCATACTTCTCGCCGTCCTTCACGACGCGGCGCGCGACCTTGCGGCAGACGTTGCCGATCTCGCGCTCGAGGTTACGGACACCGGCTTCGCGCGTGTAGCTGCGGATGATGGCGGTGATGGCGTCGTCGGCGAAGGCGATGTTCTGCTCGCTCAAGCCGGCCTGCGCGCGCTGCTTGCGCACCAGGAATTGCTTGGCGATCTCGACCTTCTCGTGCTCGGTGTAGCCGTGCAGGCGGAGCACTTCCATGCGGTCCTGCAGCGCCGGCGGGATGGTGTGCATGACATTCGCGGTGGCGACGAAGAAGACCTGCGAGAGGTCGTACTCGACGTCGAGGTAATGGTCCACGAACATGAAGTTCTGCTCGGGGTCGAGCACTTCGAGCAGCGCGGCCGACGGGTCGCCGCGGAAGTCCATCGACATCTTGTCGACTTCGTCGAGCATGAAGACCGGGTTCTTGGTGCCGGCCTTCTTCATCATCTGGATGATCTGGCCGGGCAGCGCGCCGATGTAGGTGCGGCGATGGCCGCGGATCTCGGCCTCATCGCGCACGCCGCCGAGCGACATGCGGACGAACTTGCGGCCCGTGGCCTTGGCGATCGACATGCCGAGCGACGTCTTGCCCACGCCCGGAGGTCCGACAAAGCAGAGGATGGAGCCCTTCGGATTCTTCACCAACTGGCGCACCGCGAGGAACTCAAGGATGCGCTCTTTGATCTTCTCCAGACCGTAATGATCGGCGTTCAGGATCTTTTCCGCGCGCTCGATGTTGCGGATCTCCTTCGACCGCTTCTTCCACGGCACGGCGAGGAGCCAATCCAGATAATTCCGCGAGACGGTGGATTCGGCCGACATCGGCGGCATGGCTTCCAGCTTCTTCAGCTCCTGCAGCGCCTTCTCGTGGACTTCCTTCGGCATGCCGGCAGCGTCGACCTTCTTCTTCAGCTCATCGAACTCGCTCTTTTCGCCGCGGCCCAGTTCCTTCTGGATGGCCTTGATCTTCTCGTTGAGGTAGTACTCTTTCTGGGCCCGCTCCATCTGCCGCTTCACGCGCGACTGGATGGTGCGGTCCATGTTCAGCTTTTCGATCTCGATATCGAGCACGTCGCCGATGCGCGTGAGGCGCTCGGCGGGGTCGAAGATCTCCAGCAGCTCCTGCTTTTCTTCAATCGAGAGTTGCAGGTTGTAGGCGATGGTGTCGGTGAGCTTCGCCGGGTCTTCCATGCGCACGGCGGCGATCATAGTCTCGTAATTCAGCGACTGGCAAAGCTTCACGTACTGCTCAAAGAGCGCCGTCGCGCGCTGCATCGCCGCTTCGATCTGCGGATTCACCTCGACCGTGTATTTCGCGGTGCGCACCGTGGCCTGCATGAAGCCGGCGTCGTTCGTGACCTGGAGGATCTTCGCCCGTTCCACGCCCTCGACCAAAACTTTGATGTTGCCGTCAGGGAGCTTCAAAGACTGCACGATGTTGACGATGGTGCCAACCTGGTAGATCTCGTGCGCCTTGGGCTCGTCCATGGTGGCGTCGTGCTGCGTGGCCAGGAAGATCTTCTTGTCGGCGGCGAGCGCCTCTTCGAGGGCGCGCACGCTGGATTCCCGGCCCACGACGAACGGCGTCATCATGAAGGGGAAGATCACCACGTCCCGAATGGGCATCATGGGGAGCTTGCGGGTCTCGAATCGTTCCTTGGTCGTCATTACGGCTCCTGAGGGCCTGCGGCTCGGCCGTTAGAGGTGCGTGAAAGCGCTCAGTTTTTCCAAGAATACCACGCCAAACGGGCGCAGCTTACTACGGCGGGGCTGCCCCTGCAGCACCCTAGTTTTTCACAGCACCAAAGGGGACATTGACAAGGAGGGGGCGGCCAGAGACGGGCATTGACAGACAGCTGGGTGCCCCACCCTGAGCGGAGCGAAGGGTGGGTTCAGGCGTGAGCGCCGAGGCGCGGCTCGGGCCAGGTATTCAGCGTCACCGGCCCCGATTCGCCAAGCAGATATGCACGAAAACTGCTCCACCGCCAATCCTCGGGCCGCTCGACCAACTCGCGC
>CAYWSH010000200.1:0-6431 GCA_964460655.1 uncultured Terriglobales bacterium
CCTGCGCTCATTGGCGCGGTGCTTCGCGCTTGATGCCATCCTGCGTATGGTGCACCACGGCCATCGAGCTGTGCGCGCCGGGCCGATCGAACTTGATGGCGCCGGTCGAGCGCAGCAGTTTCGTGGTGGCGATCTCGGGCTCGAAGTACTCCATGCCGTTCGGCATGTTCACGAGGATGCGATGGTCCTTGCCGCTGACGATGTCCTTGATCGGCTCGGTGATGGTCTCGACCTCACCGGGAACAACAACGCGCGCGTGCCGGCGCTGGAGGTCGAACTCCCACTCGATCTTCACGAATTTCGGCTTCAGGATGGTGCTCACCACGCTCGCCAGCACCTGGAACCATGCGTTGCCGGCTTTGCCGCTCATGATGGTGAGGAGCGCGGTGCGCTGTTCCTCTGTGGCACGCTCGTCCACATAGGCTTGGAAAGTCCCGTTGCCCTCGTGCAGCGGCCCGGGCCAGTGATAGCAGACGAGCCAGCGCAAGCCGTCGAGCTTCACGCTGTCGAAGTGGCCGCGCTGGATGTTCATCGCCCCCATCCCGTCGCAGAAGTGATGTGTCGGCGCAGCCCAGAAGTCGCACGGGCAGCCCGGCGCGCAACTGCAGTTCTTGATGTACTCGCCTGACATCGACCAGTTCGGCATCGGAGACCCTCTCGCTGCAGATTAACGCAGATGAACGCGGTTTGGGGATCGGACGCTTAGAATACGACGCGCATGCCGGGCGATTCAGATGCTTACGACTTGGAACGCTTCGTCCTTGCTCAGGAGCCGGTCTACGAGCGCGTGTGGGCCGAACTGCGCGTCGGGCGCAAGCGCAGCCACTGGATCTGGTTCATCTTTCCGCAGATCGCCGGGCTGGGAGTGAGTGAGATATCGCAGCATTATGCGATCGCGTCACTCGCTGAAGCTAAAGCGTACTTGCAGCATCCTGTGCTCGGGCCGCGGCTGCGCGAGTGCACGCAGTTGGTGGTGAACGTCGAAGGGAAGCCGCTCGACGAGATACTCGGCTATCCCGACGACATGAAATTCCGCTCGTCGATGACGCTGTTCGCGCGCGCAACGGATGACAACGCGATTTTCGCGGCGGCATTGCAGAAATACTTCGGCGGCGAGCCTGATCCGCTGACGCTAGAGCGTTTGTAGACTGCGTCACCCACCACTCACACCCAGAGATGTCATCCTGAGGCCAGATTGTGGCCGAAGGATCCCGCCGCTGATCGCACGACGCAGGTGGCCGTCACTTTTCGGCCAGGGGACATGGATTTGGATTGAAAAGGCCAACGACAGCACACGTGGTGCCGGCAATTGTGGGATCCTTCGGCCAAAGCCAGGCCTCAGGATGACGTCCCTTGTGGTCTCGGCGGTTCGATCCGCGTTTATCTGCGTTCATCTGCGGCGACCGCTTCGTACTTCCCCGGCTTGGGCGATCGTATGCGCGACCAAGGCACACGCGGGTCGTGCGTATAGACGAGCAGCCAATTCTCCGGCGCAGCGCGCGCGTAAAGGCGCTTGCGGCTGGCGATCGTCTCGACCGGGTATAGGTCGAAGCCGACCGTCCAGATGACGTCGAGTTGCGCGGTCGTAGGGAGAAGGTCGGAGGTGTAGCACGCCGTTTGGCCGCCGCTCGTGATGACCACGACCTGCAGGTCGCGCGTGTGTCCGGGGAACACCTCGACGCGGATACCGGGCACGATCTCCTGGTCGCCGCGCAGCAGCTTCATCTGCCCGGATTGCACGAGCGGGTCGTAATTGTCGGTCAGGTAGCTGACGCGGTCGCGCTCCGTCTGCTCGTGCGCGTGGTCGAGTTCGCCCTGCTGGACGTAGTACTGCGCGCGCGGAAATGTCGGCACGATCTTGTCGGCCTGACGCACGGTGTTCCAGCCGCAGTGGTCGAAGTGCAGGTGCGTGTTGATGACGATGTCGACATCGTCGGGCGTGACGCCGGCGGCGGCGAAGCTGTCGAGCAGCTTGGCCTGGTTGTGCCAGATGGCGCGCTGCTTGTCGGTGAGCTTGTTGCCCGCGCCGGTCTCGATCAGAACGGTCTTGTCGCCCGTGCGAACGAGGAGGGAGTTCATCGCGACCGCGACGCGGTTCTCGGCATCGGGTTCCATGCGCTTCGACCACATCGCCTTCGGCACCACGCCGAAAAGCGTGCCGCCGTCGAGGTAGTAGTTGCCGTCGGAGAGCAGCGTCAGCTCAAAGTCGCCGAGCGTGCGGCGAAGCGGCGGGAGATGTTGTTCGAGAGGATGCGGCGGCATGGCGCCAGTGTAACGAATGTGGGTTAAGCTGAGCGCGTGCTGCCGCACATCATCGAGTTCGCTCCCGAGCGCGACGAAGAAGCCTTTGCCGCGGCGCCGGCTGCGGCGGCGGTGTTCGCTCTGTATGGCGACGGCGAGCCGTACGTCGCGAAGACGGCGAACCTGCGACGACGGTTGATGCGATTGCTTGCGGCGCCGACGGAGAAGTCACGGCGGCTCAATCTGCGCGAGCGCGTACGGCGCATCGAGTATCGGTTGACCGGCTCAGACTTCGAATCCTGGCTGGCGCTGTATGGCGCACTGCGCGCGGCGTTCGGAGCGAAGTTCCGTGACCGGCTCAAGCTTCGGCCGGCGCCGCTCATCAAGCTGGTGCTCGACAATCCTTACCCGCGCGCGCACCTCACTGCGAAGCTCGGTAAACTCAGCGGTACGTCGCAATACTTCGGTCCGTTCGGCACGCGCGCGGCGGCGGAAAAGTTCTTGAACGATTCGCTCGACTTCTTCAAGATGCGCCGCTGCGACTTCGACCTCAATCCCGATCCGGCGTTTCCCGGCTGCATTTATTCCGAGATGAAGATGTGCTTGGCGCCGTGCTTTAAGGGCTGCACCGACGAGCAGTACGCGGCTGAGGTCGGTCGGGTGCAGCAGTTCTTGGAGACCGGCGGGCAGTCGCTGGTGCGCGAGATCAAGACGGAACGCGAGCGCGCGAGTGGCGCGCTGGAGTTCGAGAACGCCGCTGCAGCGCACGTCCGGCTGGAGAAGCTGGCGGCGGCGGTCGGGCAGTGTCCTGACGTCGTGCGGCGCGTTGATCGTCTCGATGGGGTGATCGTGCAGAAGAGCGCCGAGCCGGAGAGTGTGGCGCTGTTCCCGTTGCGCGGCGGACATATTGGTGACGCGATCATGTTCAGCGTGGCGCGCGCGAGCGAGGCCGGCAAGTCGGGGCAATCCATGGAGGCACGCATCACCGCAGCGCTCGCAGCTGCACCGCCGCACCCTGATGTCTCTGCTGCTGAACTCGCCGATCACCTTGCGCTGTTGCGCCGCTGGTACTACCGCGGCTCGCGCGTCGGCGAGATCTTCCTGGCCGACGACCGCGGCGAACTGCCGTTGCGCCGCGTGGTGCGCGGTGTGGGCCGCGTCTTTCGCGGCGAGAGAGAAGCGCCCGACCTCAGCGAGAGCGCGCGCGATTACTGGGTGAATCGCGGGAAGGCGATGGAGCGGGAAGAATCTTGATGTCATCCTGAGCGGAGTCCCGGCCCGGCCGGGACGGAGTCGAAGGATCCCTATAGCTACGAGTATGCAGGGGTGCAATAGGGATCCTTCGACTGCGCTCTCCCGCTGCGCGGGATCGCTCCGCTCAGGATGACGGAATCATGGGTGCCGAACGTTACGCCTCGCGTATCCCGTGGCTCCGGACGAGAAGGAAGTACGCGGCAATGAACACCAGCAGGGCGCCGTTGATGCCGATCACCATCGGTGCCCCGATCATGGTGGCAAAGTAGCCGCCGGCCAGGCTCCCGAGCGGCATGCCGCCGCGGAACGAGACCATGTAGATGCTCATCACCCGGCCGCGCATCTCGTCCGGTGCGATCAGCTGCACGAGCGACGTCACCGTGGAGAACACCATCATCAGCGCCGCGCCGGTGAAGAGCAGCAGGACCTGACTCAGCCACAGGTTGCGCGACACGGCAAACGAAAAGACTAAGAGTCCGTAGACTGCCTGCATCAGCAGCGCGGTCAGCCCCATGTGCTTAAACTTCCCGAGCCAGGCCACGACGAGAGCGCCGATGATCGAGCCCGTCCCGGAAAACGCCATCAGGCGGCTGTACGTGCTGGCGTCACCGTGGAACACGCGTTGCGCGAACAGCGGCAGGAACGTCAGGACCGAAAACCCGAAAAACGTGGTGACGGCGGCGAGGACGATCAGGGCGACCAGGTTGGCGTGCTGGCGCACGTAGCGCAGGCCGCCCTTCAATTCCTCGCGCATGCGCTGCGTGCGGGCAGGCGGCACGTGCTTCACGCGCAGCGACATCAGGGTGCCGATGACGATGAAGAACGACAGTGCGTTGAGGAAGAACGCCGCGTTCATCGCTTGCGGCTCGGTGTAACCGCGTTGGAGAAACGCCGCGAGTGTAGCCGCGAAGAGCAGCGGTCCGAGCACTCGCGCCAGGTTGAACTGGATCGAGTTGAGCGCGATAGCATTCGGCAGGTCTTTCTTGTCCACGAGCGAAGGCAGCAACGATTGATACGCCGGGCCGCCGAATGACTGGGCCACGCCCGTCACGAACGAGAGCGCCAGGATGTGCCACACCTGGACGATGTGCAGGTACATCAGGATGGCGAGCGTGCCCGACGTGAACGTCTGGATGTACTGCGACATCAGCAGGGTCTTGCGCCGGTCATAGCGGTCGGCGAACACGCCCCCGATGAGCGTGAACAGGATGATGGGCAGCTGCTGCAGGAAAGCGTCGAGGCCAAGGTAGAACGCGGAACCGGTGAGTGAGAGGACGAGCCAGTTCTGCGCGACGATCTGCATCCACGTGCCGATCGCCGAGCTGCAGGCGCCGATCCACTGTACGCGGAAGTCGCGATAGCCGAAGGCGGCCAGCATGCGGCCCACGCCGCGTCCCAGCCGCGAAGGTGGCCTGACTTGAGCTTCGTTTGCGCTTTCCATCATCGACTCGACATAAATACCATCAGTGCCTGAAGTGCTGCCACCCGCCCGGCCCCAGCAGCTTCCTCTGGCCGTGGCTGTCCGTCAGAAAAATGCGGCGTTGCTTGTCGGCGATGACCTGCCCGATGCGCGTGATGCGCACGCCGCCGATCTTCGCGGGAACGCTGGCTTTCGCGGGCGCGGTGAATAACAGCTCGTAGTCTTCACCGCCATGCAGCGCGTAGTGCAGCGAGCTGGCGTCGAAGGTGATGCCGCGCGGGATGCTGTGCTCAGCCACAAGCGCGCCGACGCCGCTCTCGCGGCAGATGTGCGCAAGGTCGGTAGAAAGACCGTCGCTGAGGTCGATAGCGGCCGTCGCGATGCCTCGCAACTTGCGTGCGATCGCGATACGTGGCTCCGGAAAGAAATGTGCACGGTGCTGCGCCGCCCTTGCCGGCATCTTTGCGCCGCGGGTCAAGGCAGCCAGCGTTGCGGCAGACCTGCCGAGCGTTCCCGTCACGAAGATCGAATCGCCGACGCGGGCGCCTGAGCGAAGCAGCGCCTTCCCATTTGGCACGCTGCCGATCACTACGATATCCGCCGCGATTCCTGAAGGCGAAGCTGCCACATCGCCGCCGGCGAGCGGAGTCTTATGGCGGGCAGCCAGCTTGAGCAGTCCCGCGAGGAAGCCGTCCACCCAGCGCTGCTCAAGCTCCTCGGGAATCGCCAGCGAAAGAAACGCCGCCACCGGCTCGCCGCCCATGGCGGCGATGTCGCTTAGGCCGCGCGCGAGGCAGCGGTGCCCGGCAGACTCTGGCAGATGCCACGCGCGGCGAAAGTGGACGTTTTCGACGTAAAGATCGGTTGTGACCAGCGCTTGCTGCCCGCTCGGGATCTGCAAGACGGCGGCGTCATCGCCGATACCGCGAATCACGTGCTTCGACTTCGTCCGCGCGGCAGCGCCGCGGATTTTCTCGATGAGTTCGAGCTCTGAGGAAGGCACGGGAAGACAATACCATTCACCACGGAGGCACGGAGACACGGAGGAAAGGCAAAAGGCAAAAAGGCAAAAGGCGCTGCGGCCCGGCCTTCTGGGAGATGATTGGAGGAACAAACCCGTAGATCCTTCGGCCAAAGGAGGGCCTCAGGATGACGCCTCTCTCTTTAACGTGATCCTGTGGTTCTCTGTGCCTCTGTGTCTCTGTGGTGGAAGTTCGGGTACTTCAATGCGACAATAACCACGTCCAACCATGAAATTCTTCATCGATACCGCCAACCTCAACGAGATCCGTGAAGCCGCGGCGATGGGTATCCTCGACGGCGTCACCACGAATCCGTCATTGGTCGCCAAGGAAGGCAAGGCATTCAAGGAGACGATCCTCGAGATCCTGAAGATCGTCGACGGGCCGGTGAGCGTGGAAGTGGTCGCGACCGACGCCGGTGGCATGTGCAAAGAAGCGCACGAGTTCGCCAAGTGGCACAAGAACGTAGTAGTGAAGCTGCCCACGACGCGCGA
>CAYWSH010000201.1:0-6410 GCA_964460655.1 uncultured Terriglobales bacterium
CGATGGCGCTGATGTTGACGGGCATGGCTGCCGCTACCGACGTCGATTTTTCGACTACGGGGACTTTCAGTTGCGCGGCTGGTCCGAACTGCTCTGTTGCAGCGAACGTTCTTACACTCACACTGGCTAGCGGCAACACGGTGAGCGTGGCTTTTGCCGGCATCGCCGCGGGGAACGTATTCGCTCCCCCGGCCGTGACCACGAATTTTGGTGACTTCTTCGTGAGCACGACTCAGCCGGGCGGCGCACCTTCAGCGGCGCCGTCGAACGGCCAGTTCACCCTGAACATCTCGCAGACGCAGCCGTCCGTTGGTGCCGGCTCCGTGGGCGGGACGATCAATGGCAACATCAGCTTCAACGGCGGCCAGCTGTTCATCCAGTTCGGCGTGGGTACCGGTGGCAGCAACCCCGGACAGGTGATCTTGGTCGACGGCTCGGGCATTGGCGCGACTTACCAGATCGTGTTCAATACCGCGTCGCAGCCGAACTCGATCATTCTGCCGGTTCCGTCGCAAGGCGGTGTTTATACCGGCACGATGAACGTCAACTCCGTTCCGGAGCCGGGCAGCATGCTGCTCCTGGGTTCGGGCCTCAGCGGTCTGGCGGGCTTCATTCGCCGCCGCAACAAGAAGTAAGTTCAGGCATCGCCTGAGAGCGTAGACCCCGCCGCAACCACGGCGGGGTTTTCGTTTGCCTGAAAAAGGCTGCCGCCAGCCCACCGGCAGCGATTTCACCCCACAACTTTTCCGGCCCTCCCGACCATCCAACGGTACATGCCAGAGCCGGAGAAGCCGCTACCGGTAAGCAGTTCGACGCCTCCGCAGTTTCCGGAGGAGCAGACGCGTCTGTTTCGGGAAGTGCTCGAACTGTTGAATACCGCCGCGATTCCGTACGTTGTGTCGGGCGCATTCGCGCTGCAGGCGCACACCGGGATCTGGCGCGACACCAAGGACCTGGACTTGTTCCTGACCGCGGCCAACGTGCGGCCGGCGCTCACACGATTACAGGCCGCCGGGTTCGTGGTCGAGGTCTGTGACCCGGTGTGGCTCGCCAAGGCGCATCGGGGGGACTTCTTCGTCGACCTGATCACGGGCATGTCCAACGGAGTCATCGCCGTCGACGACTCCTGGATCGAGCGCGCGCTGCCCCAGATCGTCGTGGGAGTCCCGGCTCGCGTGCTCGCCGCCGAGGAACTCATCGCATCCAAGCTCTTCGTCACGCGCCGCGAGCGCTTTGATGGCGCGGACATCTGCCACGTGATCTTCGGCACTCGCGGTGGACTCGACTGGCGGCGGATCCTGTACCTCTGTGGTGAGCATTGGGAGGTGCTGCTGTGGTCGCTCCTGCTCTACCGCTATGTCTATCCGGGCAGTGACTCTGTGCCGCCCGCGGTCTGGGAAGAACTCCTGACGCGCTTCCAGCAGGAACTGCGAACGCCGAGCACGCGCCGCTTCCGAGGGAGCCTGATCGACGAAAACATGTTCGCCATCGACCTTAAGGAGTGGGGCCTCGACGACCTGCTCGCCGAATACCGCCAGAAGCGCCTTGGAGGTCTGGGCGCCTCCGCGGCTCGCGACGAAGCAGCCTGAGCCCCGGTACAACCCGATCGCCCAGCCGCCAAATCACAAAACCAGCCGATCTTTATGCGTATCGCTGCCACCGCCGACCTCCACTTTTCCCCGCAGAGCTACGACCGGCTGCGTGAGCCGCTCTCCCAGGTGCGCGACGAAGCTGACGTGCTCGTGGTGGCCGGCGATCTGACCAACTTCGGAAAGCCGGAAGAGATGGAGGCGTTGCTGAATGCGCTCGTGCGTCTGCGCATCCCTACGGTCGCGGTCCTGGGGAATCATGACTACGAATCGGGCCGCGCGGAGGAACTGATGCGCATGATGACCGCGGCCGGCATCAAGGTGCTCGACGGGTCGGGTTATGAGCGCGATGGCGTAGGTTTCGCCGGCACGAAGGGCTTTCCCGGCGGCTTCGGCCGCGGCATCCTGACGGCGTTCGGCGAGCCCGAGGTCAAGGCCTTCGTGCAGGCCTCGATCGACGAGGCCATGAAGCTGGAGCGCGCCCTTTCCCAGTTGCGTGCCGAAAAGCGCGTGGTCGTGGTGCACTACGCGCCGATCGCGGAGACCATCAAGGGCGAGCCGCCCGAGATCTCACCATGGTTGGGCAGCGCGCGCCTCGCCGAGGTCATTGACCGCCACGGTGCGGCGATGGTGCTGCACGGCCACGCACATCATGGCGCGCCCGACGGCAAAACCACCGGGGGGATCCCCGTCCACAATGTCGCGCTGCCCCTCGTCTCCGGAAATGGCAGCGGCAGCAGCCGCGTTTACCGGGTTTTTGACGTCTAGCCGCGTTGACACTCCTCCTCGCAACCGCGTAGCTTCGTGAGTTGTCCTTCCTCTACGGAGGCATTATGAAGACCACCACGAAGCTGCTGAGCTTCGTCTTCCTCTGCGCCGCAGCCCTGCGCGGCCAGTCCGTCGACATCAATGAGATCGCCAAGCACGTCACCGTCAAAACGCTCAAGAACGGCTTGACCGTGCTTATCTATGAGCGCCCGGTAGCGCCGGTGTTCTCGTTCTTCACGCAGGTCGACACGGGTTCGGCGCAGGACATCGATGGCCAGACCGGCCTGGCGCACATGATGGAGCACGAGGCGTTCAAGGGGACGCCCTCCATCGGCACGAAGGATTGGACGAAGGAAAGGGTCGCGCTGGAGAAGATCGAGCGCAGCTACGTCGACTATCGCGCCGAACTCGATAAGCGCGTCGGCCGTGACGAGACCAAGCTCAAGCAGCTGGAGAAAACGTGGATGGACGCGCGCGAGGCCGCCGATGCTTTCGTCGAGCCCAACGAGTTCAGCAAGATCCTCGACCAGAACGGCGAAGTCGGCATGAATGCGTTCACCTCCGAGGACGAGACCGGCTACTTCTACTCCCTGCCCGCCAATCGCGTGGAACTCTGGGCTTACATGGAGTCGGAACGCTTCCTGCACCCGGTGTTCCGCGAGTTCTACAAAGAACGCGACGTGGTGATGGAAGAGCGCCGCATGCGTACGGACAGCAATCCCATCGGCCGGCTGGTGGAGCAGTTGCTGGCGTCGTCGTACATCGCGAACCCCTATCACCGATTGCCGATCGGCTGGATGAGCGACCTGCAGCACATCTCCGCTACCGAGGGCGCGGCGTTCTTCAGGAAGTACTACGTCCCGTCGAACATGGTGCTGGCCATCGTGGGTGACGTGAAGGCGGCGCCGACCATGGCCATCGTCGAGAAGTACTTCGGGCGCCTGCCCGCGGCGCCGAAGCCGGACATGACGGTAACGACCGAGCCGCCGCAGACGGCCGAGCGCCGCGTGGTGATGCGCGAGCGTTCGCAGCCGATCTTCCTCGAGGGTTATCACCGGCCGGATTATCGCGACCCGGATGACAACGTGTACGACGTGCTCAGCGACATCCTGAGCCGTGGGCGAACGTCGCGGCTCTATCGCGCGCTGGTGCGCGACCAGAAGATCGCCTTGCAGGCGCAAGGTTTCGGCGGCTTCCCTGGTGTGAAGTACCCGCAACTGTTCGCGTTCTTTGCTGTCTCGGCGCCCGGCCACACGCCGAAGGAACAAGAAGACGCCATCCACAAGGAGATCGATCGGCTCAAGAATGAAAACGTGAGCGACGATGAGCTGAAGTCGGTGAAGACGCGTGCCAAGGCCGACCTCGTCCGCAGCCTGGGCGACAATTCGGGCCTCGCGCAGAACCTCGCCCTCTACCAGACGCGCTACGGCGACTGGCGCGAGCTCTTTCGCCAGGTAGACAAGATCGACAAGGTCACCAAAGCCGACCTGCGGCGCGTGGCGAACAAAGTGTTCGTCGCCAGCAATCGCACGGTGGGCGTGATCGAGACCGAAACGCCGCCCGCGGGGCCGCGACAGCCAGCACCGCCCGCGAAGGGAGGCCAGCAATGAAGCGCATTCGCACTCTCACCGTAGCCGTGACGCTTTCGCTCTCCCTGTGCTCCGCCCAGACCAAGCCGGCTACGAAGACTGCACCCAAGGCTGCGCCCGCCGGCATCCCATCGAGCTACAAGCAGATCCCGGTCGCACCGCTGCCGCCGTTCCATCCGCAGCAGCCGAAGCGCGTGGAACTCGCGAACGGTCTGGTGATCTTCCTGCAGGAGGACCACGAGCTTCCGCTGATCGAGGGCATGTTACGCATCCGCGGCGGTGGGACCGAGGTCCCGAATGCGAAGACCGGCATGATGAGCGTCTACAGCCAGGTATGGCGTCTGGGCGGGACCGAAAGCATGAGCGGCGACCAGATGGACGAGTTCCTCGAAGCCCGCGCCGCTTCCGTCTCCACCAGCGGAGGCATGGATAACACGTCGCTCTCCTGGTCGTGCCTGAAGAATGACTTCAATGACGTCTTCAAGCTCGCGGTCGACCTGCTGCAGCATCCCGCGTTCCGCGAAGACAAGATCGCGCTCTCCAAGACGCAATTGAATGGCGCGATCGCTCGCCGCAACGACGACATCGGCGGCGTGATCGGCCGCGAGACGGCGAAGATCGCCTACGGCGCTGACCATCCCTACGGGCGCGTCACGGAGTACGACACCGTCGCGGCGGTCTCGCGGCAGGACCTGCTCGATTGGCACAAGCAACATCTCCACCCCAACAACATCATGATCGGCGTCGTCGGCGATTTCGACCCGGCGCAGATGGAGGCCACGCTGCGGCAGGCGTTCGAGAGCTGGCCCAAGGGTCCGGCATACCAGAAGCCCAGGTTGCAATTCCCCGGACCCAAGCCTGGGGTGTACTTCGCCGAGAAGTCCGACGTCAACCAGTCGGAGATCCGGATGCTGCATATCGGCATCCAGCGGAACAATCCTGACCTGTATGCCATCGACGTGATGGACGAGATCTATTTTTCGGGGGGCTTTTCGGGCCGCTTCACTAACGCTATCCGCACCAAGCTCGGCCTGGCCTACGCTGCGGGCGGCTCCATCTCCGCGCCCTACGACCATCCCGGCCTGTTCGAGGTCTCGGTCGGGACAAAGAGTGAATCCACCGTGCAGGCGATTAACGCGTCGCGCAAGCAGGTGGAGGTGACGAAACTTGAACCCCCGACCGAGCGGGAGCTGGCGATCGCCAAGGACTCGATCCTCAATTCTTTCGTCTTCCGCTACGACTCGAAGGAGAAGTTGCTGGGCGAGCAGATGACGCTGGAGTTCTATGGCTATCCGATGGACTTCGTCGAGAAGTACCGCGCCGGCATCGAGAAGGTGACGCTAGCGGACGTGCAGCGCGTTGCCGCGAAATACATTCACCCCGACCAGCTGGCCACCGTCATCGTCGGCAAGAAGGAAGCGTTCGACAAGCCGTTGACGACGCTCGGGCAAGTGCACGAGCTCGACATCAGCATCCCACCGCCGGGTGGCGGTGCGAAGAGCGCCGGCGGTGGAACGGCACCGGCGATGAATACGCCGGAAGCGCGCGCGCTGCTGGCGAAGGTGGTTAGCTTCCTCGGCGGCGAAGCGAAGCTGCGCACCGTGAAGGCAACCAAACAAACGCTCTCACAAACGCGCAAGACGCCGCAAGGCGACCTGGTGCTGGATACCGAGCAGATCGTGGTCTATCCCGACTCGGTCCGGCAGGTGCTCCAGACGCCGATGGGCGAGGCTATGATGGTCCTCTCGCCCAGCGCCGCCTTTCAGCGCATGGGGCCGCAATCCCAGGACATGCCTGCGACACTGCGCCAGACCATCCTCAACTCCATCCACCGTACGCCTACCTATGTCGGCCACAACGCGGGTGATCCCAGCAAGCTGAAGGTGGGACTTGGTGGCACGGAAAAGGTTGGCGACTTGCAGGCGCAGATACTGGATCTGGACTCGGAAGGGGCCACTTTCCGTTGGTGGATCGATTCGGCGACTGGACGCATCTTGAAGCTGGAGTCGCAGGATGTTGGTCCGCAGGGTCCGACCACGACGACGACCGAATTCTCTGACTGGAAACAAGTGGATGGTGTGAACATTCCCTTCACCGTCACGCAATTCCAGAATGGAGAACAGATCGGAAGGGCCGAGATCAAGACGACCGAGATCAATCCGACCATCGATCCCGCGATCTTCGCGAAGCCCTAAAGGGTTTTTTCCCGCAGCCCGGCTTTCTAGCCGGGCTTTCTTTTTGGCGCTTGACTGCTGAGGCGTTCTGCGATATTCGTATTTTGTTCGCTTAACTATGTGGTTATCATGCCGCCAGTCCCAATCACCTGCCTTGTTTGATTCGAGCGCGCCCACTGGCCTGATCGGCATTGCCCGCCTCGCCGCCGAGGGTCACGCCCTCTCCGAGGGCCATGACGTCGAATACGCGACCATCCGGACGCGCTCCATCCTGAACCGCTGCACCTCGC
>CAYWSH010000202.1:0-6361 GCA_964460655.1 uncultured Terriglobales bacterium
AGCGCTGCCGCGGCGATAGTAGAGTTCCTTGCCGTCGTGCGACCACATCGGTTCATTGCCGCCGTCGCTGCTCACCAGCGCGACATCGTCCGGTTGCGCGGTCGACCGCACATAGATCTCGTTGCGTCCCGTCTCGTCGGATACGTAGGCGACCATGCTCCCATTCGGCGAGTATTGACCGCTCACCTTGCTCGCCGCGGAAACCACGAAGGGACGCGGCGTGCCGTCGGGCGACAGCATCCACAGATCGGCGCGCGTGGTCTGGGTACGCTCACTGAACAGGAGTGTGCCGTCGGGCGCAAACGACAAGGGGAATTGGGTGCCTTTGCGCGCGAGGATCCGGGTGGCCGGGCCTCCACTCGCGGGTATCGAGTAGATGTCCCAATCGCCGGCGCGATTGGAGCCGAAGATGATGCGCGTGCCATCGCGGTTCCAGATGGGAATCATGTTGCCGCCTTCGTTGTCGAAGGTCTGCCGCGTCATGGTGCCGCGGCGCAGGTCGAGCCGCCAGAGAGACATTTCCTGGGTCAGCACCAGCTGCGTGCCGTCCGGTGACAGGGCCGGATCGGCGACCGACAACGGCTTTTCCAGGATGGGCGTGACCACCCCCTTGCGATCGACCCAAGCAGGCGTGACCAAGGTGGCATCCCCCGGTACATAGACCAGCGTTCCCGTGTCGGAGACGTCGAACCACGAATTGCTTAGGTTCACCGACGCGAATACGTCGTCGAGGACGAACGTGCGCGCTTGCGTGGCCGGCGGCCGCTGCCCGTCGAACGGCATTGCCGAAACGCCGTGCGGACTCGATGCCAGCAGGTGACCAGAGCCTGCGTAGCGCGAAGACCACGTATAGCTCGCGCCAAAGTGGCTCCACGTTCCCGTGTCGAGGCGGAAAACTGCGGGGCCGGACGCGTCGAGATTCTGCCCGCCCCATATCGTGAACAGCACGGAACGGTTACCAGGAAGAAACTGCGGCCACACGTGTGCATAACCCGCCGCGGCGTCGTCGGGCGCGGTCAGTCTTTGCGGCTTGCCCCCGGCTGCCGGGATGCGCAGCAACCCGGAGTTCAGGGTCGACACGAAAACGATCGTGTCATCATCTCCCCAAGTGCCGCCGAAGGGCAGGAAGTCGGTGTCGGCGATCGCAGTCGGCGGACCGCCCGCGATGGCGGCCGTCAGCAGCTTCCCTCGCGCGAAAAAGCCTATGCGGCCGCCTTCAGGAGAGAAGAACGGCTGCATGGCGCTCTCGCTGTTCGGGATCACGGTGGCCTCGTAACGATCGAGTGGGCGTACATAGAGGCGCGCCACGCCATCTGCTTCACGCGCCACGTACGCGATGGTGCGACCGTCGCGCGACACTGCCGGTGGGCCGGCCAGGACTTGGCCCTGCGGCAGCGTGACCACCAGGCGTGTAGGAACGACTCTGGGTTGGAAGCGCCGCCAGCCCCACGCGCCGAGAGCAGCGCCAACGACCGCGACGAGCGCGAGCGCCGCCACCAACATCGCGCGGCGCGGTGGCGGCACGACTGCGGCGGGTGCAGGCGCCGACGCCTCGGCGACGAATGCCTCTTCCAGCGCGATGCGAGCATCGCCCACGGCCTGCAGCCGCGCCTTCACCTCCTTGCGCAGGCAGCGCTCCAGCAAGCGGCGCACGCTTGCCGGCGTTTGCGCCGGCAGCGCACTCCACTCGGGTTCGCCGCGCACCACGGCGGCCAGCGTGTCGGTGACCGTCTCGCCACCGAAGGCGAGTTTGCCCGTAAGCATCTCGTACAGGACGCAACCGAATGACCAGATGTCGCTGCGCCGGTCGACGGCCTTGCCCTTCGCCTGCTCCGGACTCATGTAGGCCGCCGTGCCGAGGATCACGCCCATCTGCGTCGCGGCCGCGGTCATGGTTGGCGACGACAAAATGCTACTCGCGCCTCCTTCGGCGGCGAGCGCTTTCGCCAAGCCGAAGTCCAGCACCCGGATGGCGCCGTCGGGCAGCAGCTTCACGTTCGCCGGTTTCAGGTCGCGATGGATGATGTTGCGCTCGTGCGCGTACTCCAGCGCTTCGGCGATCTGCCGTGCGATCGGGATAGCTTCGTCGGCGGGCAGCGGTCCGTGCGCGATGCGCTCGGCGAGTGTTTCTCCCGGCACGAGCTCCATCACCAGCGCGGGCGTGCCGTTCGTCTCCTCCACTCCGTAAAGCGCCGCGATGTTGGAATGATTCAGGGCGGCGAGGAGTTGCGCTTCGTGCGCAAAGCGGCGCAGCCGCTCCGCATCAGCTGCGACCGATTGCGGAAGCACCTTGATCGCGACCTCACGGCCCAGCCGCGTATCGCGCGCACGATATACCTCGCCCATACCGCCGGCGCCCAGCGGCGCGACGATCTCGTACGGACCGAGTCTTTGACCGGCTGCGAGCATAGGTTCCGAAGGGCTTACTTCCTCCCCGGCCGCCAGTTCAGCAGCAGGGTGAGCGGCGAGGTCTCGCGCCCGACAAAGCGGAACATGTAGATCTTGCCGTCGGGGCCGACATCAAAGAAGCCCCAGGTAGCGTGCGCCGTCAGATCGAAGAGCTTCTTCGGTGTGCCGCTCTCGATGCCTTCACGGCTGGCGCGAATGCTCGCGACGTGCAGCGAGGTGAGCGACGTGTTCGCGAAAAAGAGTTCATCGCCCTTGCGGCTCCAGCGCGGTTGCGAGCCGCCTTCGGTCGAGATCTGCCAGCGTCCGGCAGCGGCGGCTGTCTCCGGCGTGGCCCGCGGGTTGAAGGGGATGACGTACAACTCCACGCGGCCTGATTCCTCGGAGCAATAGGCCAGCCATTTGCCATCGGGCGAAAGCGCCGTGCTCATTGTGCGCGCCTTGGACACGATGGCGTGCGGGGTCTCGCCCGCCCTCAGAGGCGCTACCCAGACCTCGCGATCTGCGCCGGTGTTGCCAGCATACTCGAAGATGATGTAGTCACCGTCCGGCGTCCAGCCGACTGGTATGACCTCGCCCTTCAACGACAGGAGCTGGCGTTCTGCCCCCAAGCCGCTGCTCGCACGCACCACCATCTCGCCACTGGCGATGCCGCCCGAATGCGCAATGCGGTCGCCCGCCGGCGACCAGACAGGATTGGCGCCGTTCTTCTCGCCCAGCGAGAGGCGGGTGCGCGGTCCTTCGTGCCGCAGCGGGACCGAATAGACATCCGTGCGCGTAGACGTCGAGGCGCTGAAGACGGCACGATCGCCGGTCGGCGAGATGCGCAACGAGAATGGAGTCGCGTCCGTGGTCGCGCTGGCGCTCTTCCCCACCTCTTTGCCGCTGCGGTCCACCCACACCAGTTCTTCGGTCGTGGAACCCGAACCTTCCTCGTAGGCGACGGCGCCGGAAGCGGAGATGCCGAAGGCCGCGTAATTGAATTGCCCATCGTAGGCCACCGGCTTCGCCACGACCTCCGCGCCGGGCACGAGCCGTTGTTGCGCGTCGTAGCGTTGCACGAGCAGCGCGCCATCGCGCACGTGAAAGATGCGGCCCTGACTGAATGCCACGTTCGATTCCACACCTTCGAAGGTCCGCGACTTCCCATCATCGAGCGAAACGACGTATGCCTGCTTCCCGCCCGAAGCCTGGATGACGTACGCGACGTGTTTGCCGTCGGGAAAGAAAGTCGGGAAACGATGGTTGACGCCGCCAGACCCGAGCGAAGTGAGCACCGCGGGCGTGCCGCCGGTCGCGCCAACGCGATAGAGGCCGGCCGTGCGCGTGCCGTAGACGATCTCGCCGCGCTCGTTCCACGTGCCGCCTCGCCCTTCGCTGACGGCACACACGTCCAGCACGGTGCCGCTGGCCGGATTGATCGTCTTCAGCTTGTCGCCGGCGAAGAACCCGACCTGTTTGCCATCGGGCGACCAGAACGGATACGACGCGTTCGCCGTGCCTTGCAGCGGTTGCAAGGTCGTGCGGTCCAGGTGGCGGATGAAGAGCGAGCGCGCTCCCTTCTCGTCCGAGCCGGCCACCACGATACGTGTTCCGTCCGGCGAGATCGCCGGCGGACCGTACAGGCCGCTGAAGTTGAAGGTCACGCCCGGCGAGGGCAGCATGGTGAGCGCTACGGGTTGCGGTGCGGGCACCGGACGCAGCAGCCAAACGGCAACACCGCCAAGCAGCGCCGCCAGCACAAGAATGGCGGCGATCATTCCGCGCTGCGGCCCAGCGCCCACACGGGCGCGCGTTTCTTCCGGCGCTTCCGCGATCGCCGCCAGCTCCAGCTTCAGATCGAGCGCTGATTGCCAGCGCTTCTCGGGATCCTTGGCCAAACATCGCGTGATAACACGCGAAAGCACTTGCGGAACTGCGGGCTGCACGGCGGACGCGAGCTGCGGCTCATCTTCCAGGATCGCGGATGCGACTTTGATCTGCGATCTGCCTTCAAACGGCCGCTTGCCGGTCGCCATCTCGTAGAGCACGACGCCGAACGCGAAGATATCGCTGCGCGCGTCGGCCTCTTTGCCTTCGATCTGCTCCGGCGACATGTACTGCACCGTGCCGACGATCGTGCCTTGCGAGGTGAGCGGTGACTGAGCGGGCGTCGTCAGCGTCGCGGCAGCGGAGAGCAGCGGTGCGCTGCTCGACGAACCTGCTGCCATCGCCAGCGGCTTCGCCAGGCCGAAGTCGAGGAGCTTCGCGCCCGCCTTCGTCAGCATGACGTTGCCGGGCTTGAGGTCGCGATGCGCGATGCCCGCGCGGTGCGCCTTATCGAGCGCTTCCGCGATCTGCATGGCGATGGGTAACAGGGCCGCTGGTTGCAGACGCCCGTTCTGGAGCCGCTGCGCCAGCGTCTCGCCTTCCAGATACTCCATCACCAGAAAATCGGAACCGTCCTGCTGGCCGATGTCGTAGAGCGTGCAGATGTGCGGATGATTGAGCTGCGAGATGGCGCGCGCTTCGCGCTCGAAGCGCGCCTTCGCGTCCGGCGCGGAGGTCAGCGCGGCGTTCAGGACCTTGATGGCTACGGTGCGGTCGAGGCGCGTATCGCGCGCGCGATACACCTCGCCCATGCCGCCGGCGCCCAACGGCGCGACGATCTCATAGGGGCCGAGCCTGGTCCCGGTATTCAGCATTACGATGCTTCTTCCAGGCCGAGCCGGCGCAGGATCTCGTGGAAGCGCGGATAGGCGCGCAGGGGATCGAACAACGGCTCCGTCGCCACGATGCAGGCGATCCCCAGTCCCTCCAGGGCCGTTTGTTCCAGCCATTCGATCGCCCGCTCGTGCTGCCCCAGGATGGAACACCCCAAGGCCCGGTAATACTGGCTCGCGACATCCACCACCGCGTCCGCCTGCAGCTCCGTGAACATCTGCTCGGCCTTCTCGCGTTCCCCCGCCTGCGAGTACGCGAAGCCCATCAACCCCAGCTTCTGGCGCGGATTATTCGCGGCCGCGGCGGCGCGCTCGCCCGCACTGATCGCCAGATCAGGCCGGCCCGCGCCGCGGCAGGTGTAGAGGATGATGCGCAGCAGGTAGTAATCGTTCGGGTGGACATCGAGAGCGGCCTGCAAGACTTGGAGGGCTTCCTTATCGCGCCCCAGGCAGTGCAGGATCCAGCCATGATGCGCCTGGAAGAGCGCAGTCAGGGGATCGAGCTCGACCGTCTTGCGGATCTCGACCAGCGCCTCTTCGCGCCGCCGCACCGTGTTCAGGTAGACCGCGTAACCGTGGTGCGCCGTCGCCAGGTCGGGCCGCAGTTCGAGCGCCCGCCCGTATTCGCGCTCCGCCACCTGGCGATCGTGCTCGCCGTAGATCGCCACCCACCCGAGCGACACGTACGCCTCGGCGACGGTGGCATCCAGGGCCAGCGCCTTCTGCGCGGCCGCCTTCGCTTGCGCATACGCCTGCTTGGGCGGGATGAACGCGTAGAAGCCCATCATCGCCAGCGAGTACGCCAGCCCGGCATGGCTCGGAGCGTAACCGGAATCCAGCGACAGCGCCTTCTGGAAATAATCGATGCTCCTCCGCAGACTCTCTTCGCCCCACTGGTACGCGTGGTGCGCGCCGAGCAGATACAGGCGATACGCTTCGGGGTTGACTTTGACTTTCGTCCGCCGCGCCGGCCGCTTCGGCGTACAAGTACCGCTGCCGAGCTTCTGTTCCAGGCGCTGGACGATCTCGCCCGCGATCTCTTCCTGCACCTCGAGCAGGTCGGTCATCTTGCGGTTGTACTGGTCGCCCCAGAGTTGCGCCTGGCGAGCCACGTCCACCAACTCCGCCTTCACGATCAGCGTGTCCTTGTGCTGCTGCACGCGGCCGGTGACGACGCCGCTCACGTTGAGTTCCGTCGCGGCCGCGAACGGGTCGGCGGTCTTGCCCTTGTAGCGGAAGGCGATGCCGCGCGG
>CAYWSH010000203.1:0-6329 GCA_964460655.1 uncultured Terriglobales bacterium
AGTTCCCGAACCAGCACGACTACGATGAGCTGGTCACGATCTACACCCACCTGGATGGCTCGACGACGGTCGGTCAGTCCGTGAATGGCGCGCCGGCGGCCGTCAATCAGCTTGAATTGGATGGACCGGGACAATGGGGCCAGCTGGTGCGTGAGAACAAGGGACGCAAGGTGTCCGAGTCGCTGTATGAAGCCGACTTTGGCAACGGCCACAAGGTCTATACGTTCGTCCTGTGGGCGCAGTAAACAACACGATCCCGGTTCCAACGATTAGGGTGAGGCGACGCCTCACCCTTTTTCATTTTGCCGCAAGGCTGACCTGCATCGCGATGGTCGTTCTGCCTGGCACGCCACTCCGGAGTGAAGCAGCGCCGCGCTGGGACGTCGGTCGCGTGCTCCGCGCCTTGCGGTCCACCGGCCTGAAGGTGCGACGCGATGTGGCCGTGCGGCAACCGTTCCTCAAGGTCTCCGGTGTCGTGCTCGTCGTGGGCAAGGGCGAAGCGGAGATCCAGACTTACGTGTACCGCGACGACCGGGCGCGCCGCGCAGATACGGACGTGCTCGACGCGGAACGAGCGGCGCCTCCTACATTCTCACCGGCATGGCTGATGAAGCCCTCGTTGGTGGCGGACAACAACGTGGCGCTTATCGTACTGACGGACGACGAGACTTTGCGCTCCCGCATCACCGAAGCCGTCAGGGGGAAGGCGGGCGCGCTCCCGGCCCGCTCCCACCGCCGTTCAGTGGCGCGGCGCCGAGCGCAGCGTCTGCAGACTGCCGTCGAGGAACGAGTAGGCGTACGAGAGTCCGCTGCCGGCGGCGAGGCGCGCAGCCAGGACGTCGGCAGCCGATTCGATCTCCTTGATCACGTTCTTGCCACCGCTTAGGAGGAGGTCGACGGTATAACTGTTTGCGCTGGCGGCGTCGCGGACGTAGCGGAAGTGCGCCAGCAGATTGCCCGTCTCGCCGCCGCCGGGGAGCAGTTGTGGCATCGGTCCATTCTGCAGGAACAGATGGAAGCTCTCGCCGTCCGAGCGGGAGACGATAGGCGTCGATTCCTGGATCCGCACCAGGGCGCCCGAAGCGCCCTTTTTCGTGCAATGCGGACAGACGGAGAAATTCTTCAACATTGGGCCGAAATTCTAGCGTTTCGGCCGCTGGTTACACAACTTGGGCGGCGCTTCGCCGGCCTGCGGCAAATCAGTACACTAAACCCAATGACCAACGTACCGGCGCCAGCCAAGGGCGATGCTGGATTCAAGACCGCGGCGCGCGTCCAGACCAACTGGACCGCCGCGGCGGAAAAGCGCCTGCTCATCTGGCTCGCTGGACACATGCCCGCCTGGGTCAACTCGGACCACCTGACCGTACTAGGCACGCTCGCGATGGTGGCGGCCGGCGCCGCATATTGGGCGGCGCAATGGTGGAACGGCTGGTTTGTCGTGGTGAACCTCCTGCTCGTCGTCAACTGGTTCGGCGACAGCCTGGACGGCACGCTGGCGCGCGTGCGCAACCGGCAACGTCCGCGCTACGGCTTCTACGTGGACCACGTGGTGGACATGATCGGTATCGTCAGCCTGCTGGGCGGTCTGGCGTTCTCCGGGTTCATGCAGCCGCTGGTTGCCCTCGCGCTGCTGGTCGCCTGGCTGCTGCTCTCGGCTGAGGTCTACCTGGCGACGTATGTGATCGGGAAGTTCGAGATGTCATTCGGCTTCGTGGGACCGACGGAAGGACGCATCCTCCTGGCCATCGGTAACTTTGTCCTGATGGTAAAGCCGCGCGTGCACATCCTCGGGCGGGAGATGGGACTCTACGACGTTGGCGGAGCCATCGCGGCCGCGGGAATCACGCTGATGTTTGCGATCTCCGCAGCGCAACACACCGCGCAGCTATACAACGAAGAGCGACTGCCTTAAACACCGCGATCAACTAAAGGTGGGCAGTTGCACCAGGTCTGACTGCGGCACACCTTCGACCGGCAAGCCGGCTTTGCGCCAGGCCGCCAAGCCGCCGACGATCACGTACGCATCGAAGCCTTGTTCCCGCAGCAGGTGCGCCACCCGGGCGCTTGTGCCTTCGCGCAGTCAAGTGCAGTACACGTAAATGGCGCGGTCGCGTGGCAGTTGGCTGATGAGCGCCGACAGATTGTTCGGCTCCAGCCGCATCGAGCCGTGGATGCGCTCGGCGCCAGAGTCGTAGTAGCCGTGGCTGCGCACGTCGGCGATCACGATGGCTTCGCCTGCGCTGACCCGCCTGCCAACTTCATCCACCTGCACACGCGGAACCAGACGAAAAACGCGATGCTTCCAGTACAGCCACGCGTGATACGCCGCGTAGCCGATGACAGCCAGCACCAGCAACATCTCCAGCACGCCACCCAGCGCTTTGGCGCCCTCGGTCATGCGGCCCACGAGGTCACTGAACAGATAGCCCGCGCTGCCGAATGCCGCCACGTAGAGAGCTGCGCCCGCCAGGTCGAGCCGCAGGAACATCGGGAAGCGCATCTTCATGCTGCCGGCGAGTGGCGGGGCCATCGTGTTGATCGCCGGCAGGAACTTGGCGATCACGAGCGTGGTGCGGCCGCGTTTGTAGAAGGATTCTGCCGAGAGCAGGATGCAGCTCTCCGGGTTGGTCGCGAGCCGGCACAAGACGCCGAGCAGGTTCCATCCCATCACGCGCCCGAGGTAGAACAGGATCACGTCACCGAGCGTCATCGCCACCACCGCGACCCCGAAGGCCACAAACGGATTCAGTTTGCCCCAGGCCGCCGCCGCTCCAGCCGCGGCCAACGCGAGCGCCGCGGGCACGGGTAGACCGATGGCCTCCATGAAGACCAGGATCGCCAGGCTGGAATAACCGTGGCGCGCGAGCGCGGCTAAGAGTCCTTGCATGACGAAAGGATGCCGGAACGGCAGCGAAGATACACCAATCTCCCGCGCGCGTGCGTTCCAGACGAGCGGGGCAACTCGCGCACGCGCAAGTGCATCGCACGCGTTTGACAGTGCAGTGAGGTAAGCGGGCGGTGAGAGTAAGTCAGCACGCGAACCCGCCTCGGGTTTTTTATCTTTCGGGACAGGCCATATTGGAAAGCGGGATCTACCGCGTCCACCACGCGGAGCACCGCCTGTCGCACGAAGTCACCCTGATCAAGGACCATATCTTCCCAGTCTGCGCGCAATGTGCCACGCAGGTGCATTTCGAGCTGTTACGTGCCGCCCCTGCCATCGTGGACGACCCGAATTTCGGCTTTCGCATCCAGCTCTATGCGCTGCCCGCGATCCGCGAGGACGACGCTGACAAGGTAGCCGCCAGGGCCAGTTAGGAATCGCTGATGGTTGTGATCAAGACGCAGAAATGCGCTCGTTGCCTGGGCACAGGAAAGGCAATGAACGCCCGCCGCTGCGAAGACTGCCAGGGAACGGGAGAGATCAGAGTGCTGCCCGTGGCGGCGCAAGCCGGGCTGGAAGACACGCCCGCGGCTACGCTTCGTCGGACTCGCGCAGCTTGGCGATCACGCTGAAGTCCTCCAGCGTCGTCACGTCGCCTTTTACGTCCCCGGTCGAAGCCAGCTCGCGCAGCAGGCGGCGCATGATCTTGCCGGAGCGCGTCTTCGGCAGCGCGTCGGCGAAGCGGATATCGTCCGGACGCGCGAGCGCACCGATCTCCTTCGACACCCACGCACGCAGCTCGTCTTTCAGCAGGTCGGATGGGTCATTACCCTGCTCGAGAGTGACGAAGGCCGCGATCGCCTGACCCTTCAGATCGTCGGGACGCCCGACCACCGCCGCCTCTGCTACTTTCGGATGCGCCACCAGCGCCGACTCGACTTCCATGGTGCCGAGCCGGTGACCGGCGACATTGATCACGTCGTCCACGCGCCCCATGATCCAGAAGTAGCCGTCGGCATCGCGGCGCGCGCCGTCGCCGGTGAAGTACATACCCTTGATGTCGGACCAATACTGCTTCACGAAGCGGTCGGGATCGCCGTAAATGGTGCGCGCCATCGAGGGCCACGGCTTCTTGATGACGAGCAGGCCGCCGGAACTCGGCGGTACGGGCTGGCCTTCGCGCGTCACCACGTCAGCCGCCACGCCCGGGAACGGCAGCGTGCCCGAGCCGGGCTTGGTCGGCACGGCGCCGGGCAGCGGCGTGATCAGGATCATGCCCGTCTCGGTCTGCCACCACGTATCGACGATCGGGCACCGGTTCTTGCCGATGACCTCGCGATACCACATCCAGGCTTCCGGGTTGATCGGTTCACCCACCGTGCCGAGCAGCCGCAGCGACGTGAGCTTGTGCTTCAACGGCCAGTCGGAGCCCCACTTGATGAACGCACGGATGGCCGTCGGCGCGGTGTAGAGAATGTTGACTTGGTGGCGGTCGATGATCCGCCAGAAGCGATCGGGCTCCGGCCAGTTCGGCGCGCCTTCATACATCATCACGGTGGCGCCGTTCTGCAGCGGGCCATAGCAGATGTAACTGTGACCCGTGACCCAGCCAATGTCCGCCGTACACCAGTAGATGTCATCTTCACGCAGGTCGAAGACGAGCTTCGTTGTGAGATACGCACCGACCGAATAGCCGCCGGTCGTGTGTACTATGCCTTTCGGCTTCCCGGTCGTGCCCGAGGTGTAAAGGATGAACAACGGATCTTCCGCGTCGTGTGGCGTCGCCGGACACTCGCTCGATGCCTTCGCCGTCAGCTCGTGCCACCAGTGGTCGCGGCCGGATTGCATCTCGATCTTCGAACCCGTGCGCTGATAGACGACGACATTCTTTACCGTGGGGCACGACCGCAAAGCCTCGTCCACCGCGGCTTTCAGCTTGATCTCGTTGCCGCGACGCCAGCCGCCGTCCTGCGTGATGACGGCGACCGCCTGCGCGTCGGTGATGCGGTCCACCAGTGCGTTCGCGGAGAACCCGCCGAAGATGACGGAATGCACGGCGCCGATACGCGCACACGCCAAAAGCGCGATAGGCAGCTCCGGCACCATGCCCATGTAGACGGCGACGCGATCGCCCTTCTTGATCCCCAGCCCGAGCAGAGCATTCGCCAGGCGCGAGACCTCGAGCAGCAACTGCTGATAGGTGAAGGTCCTGACCTCGCCCGGTTCGCCTTCAAAGATGATCGCCGCCTTGTTGCGTCGTCCGCTCGCCACGTGGCGATCCAGGCAGTTGTAGGAAAGATTGATCTGGCCGCCGACGAACCACTTCGCCCACGGCAGGTCCCACTCCAGCACCTTGCTCCACGGCTTGAACCAGTGCAGTTCGCGCGCGGCCTCGGCCCAGAACTTCTCGGGATCGTCAGCGGCGGCCTGCGCTAGCCGCTGCCACTCCTCCATGCTCTTCACGCGCGCCGCGGCGGAGAACTCCGGCGGCGGCGGGAAGACGCGCCGTTCCTGCAAGATCGAATCGATGTCCTGCGATGGGCCGGGCTGTGGCATCAAGCGCTCCTGGGCAGTCCTAGCAAGCCCGCGATTGTAGCCGAAGCGACTGCTGGACAACCGGGCGGTGGCTGCTTTATTCCTAAGGTCGATATGCCGCGCCGTATTCCCGTTATCGCTCTGCTCGGTCTGCTCACCGGCTGCGGCGCGCACGAGACACAATGGATCT
Source organism: uncultured Terriglobales bacterium (assembly GCA_964460655.1). Classification (GTDB taxonomy): domain Bacteria; phylum Acidobacteriota; class Terriglobia; order Terriglobales; family Acidobacteriaceae; genus CAVUAF01. Next base: position 5,613 of record CAYWSH010000203.1, read on the forward strand.
CGATGACGGGCTCGCCGGCGGTTGCCGGCGTCGTCCGGCCGAGCGGGCTGACTCCCGCTACCGGCAACGGCCTGCGCGGCTGCCTGACGGGAACGAATCGCGACTTCTATCTCGTCGATTCGCGCTCCGCCACACCGTACCGCCTGGAGGCAGACGACCGCGACGCCTTACAGATGCTTGTCGGCGAATTGGTGGACGCGACGGGTGACCGGACAGCCGCATCCAGCAGCGGGATGCAGCAATTTATCGTGCGCGAACTGACGAAAGTCGCCGACACCTGCCCCGCTGAACTCGCCGGCGCCGTGAACCAGTTCACGCGGCCAGGAGGGGCCGAGGTCGGCGTGAAAGAAGTCGTGCCGCTCCACGCCCCGCTGGGCGCGCAACCCTAGCAGCGTGCTCCCTAACCTCCACGCTTGGGTGGCTTCGGCACGGTGAGCCGCGCCGGCTTGGCCTTCGCGGGCGCAGCCGAGGGCTTCGGCGGCAGCGTGATCGTGCGTGGCTTCGGCAGCCGCCGAGCCACGGGCGGCTTGGGCATGGCGAGCTTTGCTGGTCTTGGCTTGCTCGGAGTGGCAGGCGGCTTCGGCAACCGGCCGGCCGAAGGTGGCAGGGCCGCAGGCAGCGGCGGCAGGTCGTCTGGCCTGACCCCGGGCCCGCCTCGTAATGCCACGTCCGCCAGGCGCAGGCGGTGTGCGTGCGCTTCCTCGGGCCGCGCCTTCT
>CAYWSH010000204.1:0-3398 GCA_964460655.1 uncultured Terriglobales bacterium
TGAAGGACTTCAAAGGGCAGAACGTGGTGCTGTTCTTCTTTCCCAAGGCCAACACGCCGGGTTGAACGATCGAAGCGTGCGGGTTCCGCGACGCCTACAAGAAGATCCAGAAGGCGGGGCTGGCCGTGCTGGGCATTTCGGCCGATTCGCCCAAGGCGCAGAAGAAATTCAAAGACAAGTACGACCTGCCGTTCCCGCTGCTCGCCGACGAAGAGAAGAAAGTCTGCAATCTATACGGCGTGATCAAGCAGAAGAGCATGTATGGGAAGCTGTTCAAGGGCATTAGCCGGATGTCGTTCCTGATCGGGCCGGAGGGAAAGATCAGAAAGATATTTGATCCGGTGAAGCCGGCGGGGCATGCCGAGGAAGTGCTGGCGAGTCTTTAGCTAAGCCTTTGCTCGCTCCCGTCCCGCAATCGATTCAACGTCGTCAACGTATTGCTTTGTGCGTTCGTCCAGCACATCCCCTACAAACTTATCTAGCGACTCGTCACGAGCAGCAGCAATTACACCCACTCGCCGCCTCAATTCAATGGGTACGCGTATGTTGAGCTGCACCCTCTTAACCTTCTTCTTTTTTGAGGGATCGGGACTCATTTGAACGCTAATCGACTCGGTGGATAAAAGAGTCTTGACATCCTATTTGTTTGCTAGCAATATAGCAACGTAGCTTGCTAGCAACTTAGCAATGCAGCATTCAGATCATGCCTTGATTGGGTTGGACAAGGGGATTGAGCGCGCAGTATTGGCGCTAAGAGCTGCAGGACTTCATACGATTGAGTCTTGCGAGGGTGGGCCTGGGCACGCGTTTCCTGAGCCTACCGTAAGCTTTAGGGGGGATTTGCGCGAAGGCTTGAAGGCGGTTGCGGCAGCGCTTGAGGCGGGCCTTAAAGTTTGGCAGTTACGCCGCGTATGGAGAATGAACGCGGGTGAGCTTGAAGGTCCGTGGTGGGATCTCGTGCTGATACCCACCACGGAGCGCGATTAGGCGTCAGATTTCGTCGCGGTCATTGAAGTAGGCGCACTGGCGGCAGAGATGCCTACCGTCCGTGCCAAAGACTCGATCCTCGATGCTGGCGCCGTCGCTGCAAAGAGTGTTGTTGTGGTAGGGGGTCTCGACAGAACGACTCGAGTACCACGGTTCAGTCTCGGCCATTTGCAATTCTGCTTTCTGGGGCATATAAATCCCCGGTCAGTAGGGCTTCGACGAATGTGCGTCCATGCGACGGGACGCCATGTGAGAGCAAAAGGGGCAACCCCACCATGGTCCGGCCGCTTACCTTGTCAGGGGAGGGCGGCTGGGCCTTCGTGTTTTGGCCCCCGATAACGGTGAGGTTATCCCTGGTCACCGGGCGCTAGTGGATGGAAATTACGCCCGCATCTTGTGGCTGTCAAGACCACTATACTACATATTGTATCTTTTTTGTGAATAACTGGCTAATTGTGGCCCGTCGCGTGCCGGTTGGTGGAAAACGCGTAACGTACAGATGTCATGAGATTTGCGCTTTGTGTTCGCGACATAAGGAACGCACCCAAGCAAAAGCCGGACGCGGATTCATGACCGGAAAGCGTGCTGTCGGCGCTTGTTCGACCGACATTCGCAGGGATCCTTCGGTCGCGCTCGCTACGACTCTCCCGCTTGGCGGGATCGTCTCGTTCGCACTCCCTCAGGATGACGGTTTTAGGGTGGTCTTACGGCACGGCTGAAGCCGTGCCCTTCCGAAGGACTATCGCCCGCTTCGCGGGCTGCGCGGACGAGGGCGTCCGCGCCACGTGATCGGAGAGCGAAATCAGCGGCGTCGTTGCGCGGGCGTCCGCGGGGTCCTTCGACTCGTCCGCCGCGGCGGACTCTCTCAGGATGAGCGGTTGAGTGTGGGGATGTAGAAAAAGCCTACTTCTTACGCTGGTTGCGCTTCTCCATCGCCGCGCGCATCTCTTTGCCGAAGCCGGAGTTGTTGATCCAGTACTGCTGCACGATGGCCAGCACGTTGGCGATGCCGTAGTAGAGGCAGAGGCCAGACGCCAGATTCCAGCTGATCATGCCGAACATCACCGGCATCATGATCATCATCATCTTGGCCTGGACCGGATCCATGCCGGCCTGCGGCGTCATGCGCTGCAGCCAGACCATGCTGAGGATGATGAGGATCGGTAGGACGTGCCACGGGTCAGGTGTGGAGAGGTCGTGGATCCATGCCCAAGGCGCCTGACGCAGCTCGATGGCCACGCCCAGCATGCTGTAGAAGGCGATGAGGAACGGCATCTGCAGCAGCAGCGGCAGGCAGCCGCCGGCGGGATTGATGTTCTCCTTCTTGTAGAGCGCGCTGAGCTCCTGGTTCATCTCGGCGCGCTTCGGGTCGTTCATCTTGTACTTGCTGTACTTGGCCTGGATGGCCTTGATCTGCGGCTGGACGCGCTGCATCTTCAGCGCCGACTTCATGCTGGAGACGCGCAACGGGAACAGCACCGCATTGATGATCAAGGTGAGGGCAACAATGGACCAGCCCCAGTTGGGGACCCAGTGGTCGTGCGTCCACTCGAGCCAGAGGAAGAGCGGGCGCGCGAGCCAGCCGAAGTACGTACCGAAATCCACGAGGCGCTCGATGTCAGGACCGGTGCCCTGGCCGTTGACGATGGGCGCGGCGTGCACGGCGTCGAGCGCGTGCAGCGCTTTCGGGCCGACGAAGATGCGCTCGGTCGTCGTTCCCTTCAGACTGCCGACAGCGGCGCCGACCACGGGAACGTCGATGGTTGCGTTCGGATCGGAGGTCGTCAGTCCGGAGGGTTTCGGGATCTTGATCGCGTGGTTGAGCGTGACGAGCGCGGCGTTGTCGGGATCATCAGGCAGGAACGCGGCGGCGAAGTACTGGTCGGTGGCGCCGGCCCAGTAGAACGGCCCGCGAACGGTGTTGCCGCCGCTGACCTTGGGCGCGGCGAGGCGTGTGACGGTGGTACTGCGGAACAGGCTCGCCTGCGGCGTTTCGAAATCGACGCGCGCCGCCATGTAGCTCGGTAGCGCCGTTTGATCGCCGAAACCGGCAGGCCACGCCGGCAACGCCGCCACCAGCGCACCGTTCTGCATGACGCTGGTCTCCACGCGCACGACATAGGTGTGGTCAAAGCTGAAGGTCTTGCGGACTGAGGTGGTGCCGTCGCTGAATTCGAAGGTCAGAGTGGCGGGTGTAGAGAAGGTCTGCGACCCAGCCTGCGCGGAAGAAATCTGCGCGCGTTCCTCCCCGAGAAGGATGTCCTTGGTTTCGCTGCGGACATACAGACCGCTATTGAGCTTGTCGCGGAGGCCAGCGTCCCAGGTCCAAAGCGAGAGCGGGTAGCCGTGCTGCGCGGCGGCGTTCGCGTGTACCAGCTCCAGAGGCTGGCCTTTCTCGTCACGATACTGCT
>CAYWSH010000204.1:3498-4569 GCA_964460655.1 uncultured Terriglobales bacterium
GCGGCGTTCGCGTGTACCAGCTCCAGAGGCTGGCCTTTCTCGTCACGATACTGCTTCAGGATCCAGGACTTCACCTGCGCGCCGCGGTTGGTGAAGGTGATGCGGTAGAGGTCGTTCTCGATGACGACGTCGGATTCAGCGGCGGCTTGCTTGGTGGGAACGGTGGTGGGAGCAGCAGGTTTCGCGGCCGGTGCAGCCGGAGCAGGGGACGATGCAGGCTGCTGCGCCGGCTGAGTGATCGGCGTCGGCTCGACGGGCGCTTGCTGCTTCGCGTACTTCGCCAGGAAAGGCTGGGTGATCGCGATGACCACCACGGTCAGCGCGAGGGCGAGGATGATCCGTTTTTCTGTCCCCGGATCAGCCGGGGGGCCGGAAAGATCGTTCATTTCGAGTACTGAGTACCGAGTACCGAGTTGCGAGTTCGATGAGCACCGGGAACAGGATCAAATCCACCACGAACAAACGGATTGCAGCGCAGCACGCGCCAAGCTGCCAACGCGGTCCCAACGAGCAGGCCGCGCTGCGCGATGGCTTCGGCGGCATACTCGGAGCAGGTCGGCGTGAAGCGACAAGCGTGCGGCAATGCGGGCGAGATCCAGCGCTTGTACGCGTGCAGCAGCGAGATGGCGAAGTCGCGCATCAGTTTTTCCTACCCGCCCTGGTCGGTGCGCCCTTGCCGCGCGCGATGCCCGCGAATGCTTCCGCCACCTGGCGTTCGAGCGCCGCGAAATCGGCGGTGAGCACCGAACGTCTTGGATGAAAAACCACGTCCACCGGCTGCGGTAAATCGCCCAAAGCCTTGCGTACCGCTTCGCGCACGCGCCGCCGGATGCGGTTCCGCACCACCGCGCCGCCTAACGCCCGGGGCGTGGTAAAGCCGGCACGCGGGCTGCCTTCCGTGCGTGCCCGCCAGAACACTGCCATGTCAGGCAGCGTGAGCCGACGTCCTTCTTCGTAGACGCGCACAAAATCGGCGCGCTTGAGGAGCCGCGCCGACTTGGGAAAACGCTCGTCGCGCGCACTGCCCTGCGCCCGGGATTGCGCACGACTTTCAGGAACCATGTTCACGAA
>CAYWSH010000204.1:4669-6302 GCA_964460655.1 uncultured Terriglobales bacterium
GAAGGCAGCCGCCAACCGCTGACGCCGGAAGAGCAGCATCGGCGACAAGAGTTGGAGGTTTTGCGGCTCGCGTTGAGCCGCACGCGCCACAACCTAGAAGCCGCCACCAACGAGCGGCACCAGCAGCAGTTGGCATCGGCGATCGCGGATTTGGAACGGCGGATCGCCGAACTCGATAAATCGCGTTAAGTTTTCCTTGGCGACGCGCCCCGGCAGAAGCGGCCAAACCGGCCTCGATCCACCTTTTCCACGAATCCAACTACTCCTTCTCACGCAAAACACGGACGAAGTGTGGAGACATCCGTATCGCTCGTACCGGGTGAAAACCGCCGGACCGTTCTCCCTCCGCGCCACCGGTTCGGGACCGGTTCCGCAATGTGGGCTCAGTACGACCGCCACCGCTGCCATTCATCGTAAGGTCACGATTTCCACTTTTCCGAGCCAAACGGCTGTTGCTACTGGTATTTCTATTGGTTTTGATTTGATATAACGTACGTAAAAGCAGTCGCCGCGTCAGCCCCGCTGTGCGGGGTCCAGCCAGGAACCGAACGAATCATCCGGCCGCCGTGCCGGGCGAGGGGACCGCCATGGAGATCACCGTCAGCAAGTCGGAGCTGCTCAAGGAACTCACCGCCACGCAAGGCGTGGTGGAACGCAAGACGACCATCCCCATCCTGTCGAATTTCCTGTTCGAGGCGGCAGGCGACAAACTGACGCTGACCGCCACCGACCTTGACCTGAGCCTGCGGACATCGTGCGTAGCCAAGGTGAAGAAGGAAGGCGCATGCACCATCCCGGCGCGCAAACTCTATGACTACGTGAAGCTGCTGCCCGAGGGCGAGATCTCGGTGAAGCTCCTGGAGAACCACTGGGTGCAGATCCGCAGCGGACGGTCGAACACGAAGATGGTCGGCATGGCGCGCGCGAATTTTCCGTCGCTACCGAATTTCCCGACGTCCGACGTCGTGAAGGTCCCGGCCAACGTGCTGCGCACGCTGATCGCGAAGACGATCTTTGCGATATCCAACGAGGAGTCGCGCTACACGCTGAACGGCGCGCTCATGGTGCTGAAGCCGGAGTCGATCACCATGGTGGCGACCGATGGGCACCGGCTGGCGCACATCGAGAAGTCCAACGCGACGTTCGAAGGCGTGCACGGCGAGATGAAGACGCTCGTTCCGAAGAAGGCGATGAACGAGATCAAGGCGCTGCTCGATTCCACCGATGCCGCCAGCGTGGAATTCGCGAAGGACGAATCGACGCTCTTCTTCCGCATTGGCGACCGCTTGCTGACGTCGCGCCAGCTCACCGGCCAATTCCCCAACTACGAAGCGGTGCTGCCGCGCGACAACACGAAGTACGTCACGGTGAAGTGCGATGACATCTCGAGCGCGATCCAGCGCGTGGCGCAGTTCGCCGACGAACGCTCGGGCGCGATCCGCATCAAGCTGGAGAAGGACGAGATCAAGATCTCGAGTTCGAGCACGGAGGCGGGCGAATCGGAGGATTCGATCGAGACGCAGTACAAGGCCGATCCGCTGGTGATCGGGTTCAACTCCGGCTACCTGCTCGATTTCCTGAAAGCAACGAACGGAGAGAAGGAAGTGCGGCTGGAGTTCAAAGATCCGCAGTC
>CAYWSH010000205.1:0-6212 GCA_964460655.1 uncultured Terriglobales bacterium
TCGTCTTCCTCGACGTGCAGATGCCCGGCCTCGACGGCTTCGGCGTCATCAAGAAACTCTCCGCGCAGAAGGTCCCGCTGCCGCAAATCGTCTTTGCCACGGCTTACGACCAGTACGCCGTAAAGGCCTTTGAGGTGAACGCGGTCGACTACCTGCTGAAGCCGTTCGACAAGAAACGCGTCGAGCAGGCGGTACAAAAGGCCCGCCGTCAGCGGACTTCCGAGCCCTCCACCGACCGGCTCGATGCCGTCGTGCGCATGCTCGAGGCCAAACAGTCGCAACAGTCGAAGATCGTCGTGCGCAGCGCCGGCCGCCTGTTTCTCGTCGACCAGAAGGACATCTGCTTCGCTTCCATCGAAGACGGCGTCATCACGGTCGTCACCAACGGCGCGCTGGAGGGACAATCGAACTGCCGCACGCTCGAGGAACTCCTCAGCACCCTCGACCCCGCGAACTTCTGGCGCGCGCACCGCTCTTATTTGGTGAATGTGAACCGGATCAAAGAAGTGGTGCCGTGGTTCAAGTCGTCCTACCAGCTTCGCATGGACGACAAGAAGCAGACCGAGGTACCCGTCTCCCGCGCCCAGACCAAGCGACTGCGCGAACTCTTCGGACTGTAGCGATTCGCTGTTCGCTATTTGTTATTCGTTATTCGTTATTGGTTATTGAAAACCAAACCCAGATCGTCGCGCTGCGTCTTTCAATAACCAATGACGAATAGCGAATAGCCAATCGCCTCACTCTGTGCTCAACCCCAGCGTCCGCACCGCCGGTTCCAGCGCATCGTCGTAGCTCAGCGAGACCACGCCCCAATCGTCGCGTCGCTGGCTGCGCAGCCACGCATAGAACGATCCAAAGATCGCCGCGAAGATCAGGAAACCGGCCAACCCGCCGCGCAGCGCGCCGATCACCAGCGCCGACGCCACCGCCCCAAACAGGATGAACGTTCCCACGTAGACGGTAATGACGAATGTTGGATTCATCTTCGCTGGCACATACGCGCAGGTGAACGGCACCTTCGCAAAGCGGCGCAGGAGCGCTTCCACGAGCGGAAGCGTGAGCAAGCCGCTCACCACGACCGCCTCCACGCCGCGCCACGGCCCCAACATGGCGATCTCGAACGGCAGGGACACGCACCACACCGCGACCAGGCTGACGAGCAGCAACCGCTCCACCGCGTCGAGCAGGCGTGCTCGTCGTTCGTTCTCCGTCAGGCGGAAGACCCAATTCGCCGGCAGATCAGCCGGGATCGAGAACACATGCCGCATCCCCAGCAGCACGAAGAACGCCAGAAAGATCGGCGATGAGACCAGCGCCTGATCACCCGGAAAGCGATTCCAGTTGGGCGGACGGTGCCGCAGCCACGCGGTCAGCCACACGCTCAGGATCGATTCGATCACCGTGGCGAACGCCACCCCGACGTACGCTGCCAGGATCACCTTATGCCTGCGGCTGCGCGCCAGCGTGCGGCATACAAAGCTGAACACCGCGTGCGACTCGGGCTGCGGCGCGATCCAGCCCACGACGCGCGAAGCCACATCTTCCCACCATCTGCGCCGGGGTGTTCCCGGTGCGCTCTCCAGCACGCGCCGTGCATGCCGGCGATAGCCCACGGCGTAGAGCAATCCCGTCACCGCTGCCGCGAACACCGTTCCCACAAGTGCGCGCTGCGCCAGCATCACGACGTAGGTTTCGCGGCTTCCCAGGATGGTTTGGTACAGACCCAAGAACCAGACCGGCGGCGCAAACAGTCCCCAGAACGGACGTTCGTCCATGAACTGCCACAGATTGGGGATCTCCAACCAGAGCGGTACGCTGCACAGCAGCGCCACCACCAGCACCATCTGCATCACCGGCGCCAGGCGGCGGAACAGGCGCCACGGCAGCAGTTGCATCAGGATGCCCTGCGTTCCGACCAGTACCAGCAGACAGAATGCGCCCGCGAGCGCGGTGCTTACGAATTGCGCCGCGATGAAGAGCGACATCCCGCTCTGCGGGCGCAGCCAACGGCCCGACATCAAGCCCGGCAGCAGCCCGCTCATGGGCACGCTGGCCGCCGCAATGAACAGGACGCCGAACCCGACCAGCGCCGTCAGCTTCGCCGCCAGCACCGTGCGCAGCGGGATCGGCAGCGGCATCAGGACGTTGTAATCGTGCTCGCCGGGAAACAGCAGGTCCCACTGGAGCGCCGCGACAAAAGCCGCCACCCCCATGCTGAAGCAGATGAAGAACAGGACATCGGCCGTGCCCGCCAGCCGCACCATCCGGATGCCGTGCTCCGCGTCGAGAAAATGCAAGCCGGTGTACTTCTGCGCAAGCTTGCCTGCGAGCGTCGGACCGAACCCCGCCAGTGCTGCCAGTATCCCCACGATCAGGATGCGCAACTGCTCGCGCTCCGTGACCAGGTCAGTCTCGAAGAATTCGGCGAAGAAATGCCGCAGCAGCAGGCGGAACGCGCCGCGCTCATGGCCTTTGCGCCCGCCTTGGTGTCCTGCGTGCAACCTTTGTGCCCTTTGTGGTTGCTCTTGCCTTTGATTCTCAATCACTCAATGACGCGATGACCCGATGACTCAATTCTTCATCGCCCCCACTATGTCTGCCGCCACCGTGCCCGTCTCCTGCTCGGCCGTGAGTTGCGCAAACACGCCTTCCAGCGACGGTGCGTGCGCCAGTTCGCGCAGCCGCGCCACGCGGTCGTGCGCCACCACGCGCCCCCGATGCAGGATCAGGACTTCCTGGCAGACTTTTTCGACGACCTCGAGCACGTGCGAGCTGTACAGCACCATCTTGCCGGCGGCCGCCAGTTCGTGCAGCACGCCGCGCAGCACCAGCGCGGCCGTCACGTCGAGCCCGGAGAAAGGCTCATCGAGGATGAGCACATCTGGATCATGCAGCAGCGCCGCTGAGAGCAGTACCTTCTGCCGCATGCCCTTCGAGTATCCCGACATCAGCGAATGGCGGAACTCGGCGAGTCCAAAGAGTTCGAGGAAGCGATCAGCTTTGCACGCGAGCGGCTCTTCCGCGATCCCGCGCAGCCGCCCCACCAGTTGCAGGTACTCGCGCCCCGAGAGATGCTGATACAGATGCGGCTCCTCCGGCACATAGCCGAGACGCGCTTTGTAGGCAAGCATGTCCTGGTCGATGCGGCGCCCTTCGAACCATATCTCGCCGGCAGACGGCTCCAGCAGCCCGGTCAGCATCTTCACCGTGGTGCTCTTCCCCGAGCCATTCGGCCCGAGGTAGCCGAGCACTTGCCCCGGCGCCAGCGTGAAGCTCACGTTGTCCACCGCCGGTATCGCCGCGTAGCGCTTCGTCAGGTTGCGCACTTCCAGCATGACCACCTCAGACACCGCGGCGCACAGATTGTTCCCGCCGCTGCTTGCGTCCGGAGGACGTGCGTGATGGCAGCCCACCGTTTCAACGGTGGGGAGAATCCAACGTCGATTCAGTCCGGCAGGACGATTGAGAACCGCAGCCAACGACCAAAGAAAAACGACCAACGACGCTCTTTCAGCGGAAGCCCGAGTACACCACCGCGTCCGTCGTATTCAGCCGCCGGCGCGTGACGGCGAGCTTTTTCCCGTCCGGCGACCATGCTGCCGCCATGATGTTCAGCGGCTCCGAGTCGAAGTGCGTAAGTTGCATCGGCTTGCCGCCGTCGAACGGCATCTGGAAGAGGTTGCGCACGGTCCCCGACGTGTATTGCGAGAACAACAGCGACTTATTGTCTGGCATCCAGCCCATCAAAGCAGAACTGGCGTCAGGCACCTGCACGGCACGCAGCAGAGCGCTCCCGTCGATGCTTTGCACCACGAATTCACGCTTCTGCCGTGCGCCTTCACCGGAGATGCGTGTATAGCCAACGAGTTTCCCGTCGGGCGAGACGTGCGGGCCGCTCACCTGTCCGCCGGCAAACTCCGTCACCGGCCCGCCCTCACTGGCGACCTTGTCGATTCGCAAGCCTGAGTCCCCGAAGAACACCCACTGCCCATCCGGGGTGCAGCTCGGGTTTTCGTCGTCTTTGCCCTGCGTCAGTTGTTTCATCTCACCGGTGCTGAGGGTCACGCGGTAGAGGCTCGCTTGCGTCGTCTTGGCGCGCACCAGGCTTACCACCGCGGCGTCCGGGCCGCAGGCCGCCGGGTTCAGCACGATCGGTTCGCGTTCCAGCACCTGCGTGCGGTTCCCGCCGTCCGCGTCCATCAGGTAGGAGTGGTATCCGAAGTCCATGGTCAGCAGCTTGCCGTCGGGCGTCCAACTCAAGCTGTTGCCGATCGCCTGGTCGCTGGTGACCGGTCGCAGGCCCGCCTCCGGCGTCGCGCCCGCCTTGGCGGCGTCACCCACGAACACGCCCGCGAACATCTGTTGACGAACTGCGAGGAATGACTTGGAATCTGCCGTGACGCTCACGCCGAAGTAGATGTCGAAATCGTTCACCAGCCGCACCAGGTCGCCCGCCGGATATGGCTGGAACGCCAGCTGTTCCCGATACCGCGACTCGCCCAGCTCCACCGCCATCAGGATGCCGCTGCCATCGGGCACCCACGCCAGGTCGATCAGAAACCCATCGATGCCGAAACTCCTGACCTCCTTGCCTTCGAGCGTGAGCACCAGCAGGCGCCCGAACTTATCGGAGCCGAGTTCCACGGCGCCGATGGCGATCAGTTTGCCGTCCCCTGACCACACCGGCATGCAACTGAATCCACGTGGACCCGAGGGACGCACGAGGATCGCGTGCGCTTCACTGCCGTCGCTGTTGGCAATGACGACCTGGTCCTCCTTCTTTGCCAGGTCCGGGCGGGTGAACACGAACCGCCGTCCATCGGGCGCGAACGACACCGCCGTCGGCACGTCGCTCATCACCTGCCGCGGCGTGCCCCCGAGCGACGCCACCATATACAGGTTAAAAACATCAGGATTGTCCTTGCCCGTGTGCTCGTAATACAGGTAGTTGCCGTCGGGGCTGAACGTGAGACCGCGTCCGTAAAAGCCCGGACCGGGTGCGACCACCGTGACGTCTGCGCCCGTCGCCAATTGCTTCACGTGCAGGCTGCGCTGCGCGTCACGCAACTCAAAGGCAACATAACGCCCGTCCGGCGAGATCACCGCATCCGCCGTGCGGCCGTTCTCCGTCACCTTCGTTGCCACCATTTTCAGCGGATTGACCGCCGGCGCCGCCGGCCGGCTCAGCCTCTGCGCCACAAAGATAGAAACCGCCGCGATCAGCGCGACCAGCGCCACTCCACCGCCGATCAGCTTGCCTTTGTTCCGTCGCGCCTCCGCATAGATCACCGCGCTCGCCGATGACGGTTCGACCACGGACTTGGGTGCCCCATCCTGAGCAGCCGCGCTCTTCGGCTGCGAAGGGTGGGCTGCCGCCACTTTCCCCGAGCTCGTGTCGCGTTTCAGCCGTTTCAGGTCACCGCGTATCTCTGCCGCCGTCTGAAAGCGCAAGTCGAGGTCTTTCTCCAGGCACTTCGCGACGAGTTCTTCCAGCTTCGGCGGCAGTGACGCGTCGACTTCGCGCACCGGCGGCGGATCCTTTTCCAGAATGGCGTGGAAGATGAGTGCCGGCGTCGCCGCCGCGAACGGCAGCTTGCCCGTCGCCATCTGGTAGAGCACCGCGCCAAAGCTGAACAGGTCGGAGCGTGCGTCCAACTGCTCGCCGCGCGCCTGCTCCGGCGACATGTACGCGATCGTGCCAACGGTCGAGCCCGGCGAAGTCAGGTGCTCGCTGTCGCGCGTCGCGCCCAGTTCCCCGGCGCCCGCCATCTCCTGCGACAGCTTCGCCAGCCCGAAGTCCAGGATCTTCGCCCGCCCGCGCTGCGTGATGAAGATGTTCGCCGGCTTGATGTCGCGATGCACGATGCCCTTGTGGTGCGCCGCATCGAGCGCATCGGCGACCTGTATGCCGATATCGAGCAGCGAATCGAGCGCCGGCGGCCGGGCCGTCAGCCGGTCGGCCAGCGTCGCACCTTCGAGCAACTCGAGCGCGAGATATGGCTGCCCCTCGTGCTCGCCGATCTCGTGGATGGTGCAGATGTTCTCGTGGTTCAGCGCACTCGCGGCCCGTGCTTCCTGCTGGAAGCGTTGCATGGCGAGCTGATTCTGCAGCATCTCGCGCGGCAGGAACTTCAGCGCCACGCGCCGGCCGAGCTTCAGGTCCTCGGCTTCATAGACCACGCCCATGCCGCCACGACCGAGCTCGCGCAGCA
>CAYWSH010000206.1:0-6196 GCA_964460655.1 uncultured Terriglobales bacterium
GGCAATAATATACTTGACAAATCAACCGCCTTTCGCTATTCTTCCGCCCATGGCACGCAAAACCAACAAGCGCATGGGGTTGCAGGAAGCGATACAGCACTTCTCGAACCCTGAGAACGTTCTGGCCTACATGACCCGCCTTCGCTGGCCGGACGGCGTGGTGAAGTGTCCTTCGTGCGGTCGTGAAGGCGCTTCGTTCCTGAAGAAGCAGAACAAGTGGCAGTGCAAGAGCGCCCATCCCAAGCGCCAGTTCTCCGCGAAGGTCGGAACCATCTTCGAGGACTCGCCGATCCCGATGGACAAGTGGCTCGTCGCTGTCTGGATGCTGTCGAACTGCAAGAACGGCATTAGCTCTTATGAACTGGCGAAGGCGATTGGCATCACTCAGAAGTCGGCATGGTTCATGCTGCACCGCATCCGTACTGCAATGAAGAGCGGCAGCATCTACAAGCTCGGCGGTAGTGGCGGCCCGGTTGAGGCCGACGAAACTTTCGTCGGTGCGAACGTGATGCGGATGCACAAGTCGCGCCGCGCGAAGATGCAGGCGATTGCGTCGAACACCTACGGCATGAGCCGCCACGCTATCGGCAAAACCATTGTGATGGGAATCCTTGACCGTGATCTCCGCGAAGTTCGCGCGATGGTGATCCCGAACGTGAAGCGTGCGACCTTGCAAGAGCAAATGCTGAATCACGTGCAAGGCGGCGCGAAGGTCTACACCGATGATGCGACCGGCTACCGCTTCTCGCTGGCGGAAGGATTCGCACACGAAATCATCAGCCACGCGGAAGAGTACGTTCGCGGCCAAGTCCACACTCAGGGCATCGAGAACTTCTGGTCGCTGCTGAAGCGCGGCCTGCGTGGAACCTACGTTGCTGTGGAGCCGTTTCATCTCGGCAAGTACGTTGACGAACAAGTGTTCCGTTACAACCATCGCGGCAGCAAGAAATATCCGGTCAGCGACTTCGCTCGCTTCACTCAGGTCATGTCCCAAGTCGCCGGTAAGCGCCTCACCTTCGCGGAGGTCACCGGCAAGGTGGGAGAAACGATTAACTAACCCGGCTCGCGGGAAGCGCGGGCCGAAGCGGAAGGTTTAGCCTTCCGCTTTTTCCCTTTGCCCTTCGCCGCTTTCTCCGCGTCCAGCGCGGCTTTCACCGTATCGTGCGGAACGCGAATTAACTTGTGCATCATGCGGTCAAACTTTTCAAAATCTGATGTCGGCATCGTCGGGAATGTCCTGTTCAAAGATTGGCGTCAAATCAAGTGGCTCACCGGGTCGGTTGGCCTTAACGATGTTTTCCAGGTTCTCCTTGTTACAAGTCTGGATCATGAACATGCGGCCGTAGCCGGAGATTTTGTCGAACTGCGGGCGAAGCGGTCTCGCTTTAAGGCCGATGGCGACGTGAATCGCCTTGCGAATCTCATAGGCAATAGCATCGGCCGCCTGCAACGGCTCACAGTGAGTGTCCTCTGCGCTGCTGAATGTCGCCATATGCGCCGCCGCTTTCGGATTTTTCTCCTTAAGAAACCTGTATGCCTCCGCCGCGACAGGGCTATATTTCTTGTGCTCATCGCAGACGAATGAAACTCTATCGCCAGTGGCTAGCTTTTTCATGGCCCACGCGGCCGTCATCATGATTGCCGCGTAAGCAAGCCAATAGGGGTTGTCGCCTAAAACGGCTTTGGCAGAGGTGTCTTTGATGACCTCGTAAAAATCATCTTGGATGATGCCAACACCATAAGCGATTACTACTTCATGACCGATCACGTCCAAAAACTCATCCTTGATTGCCAGCAACTTGGCGCGATCACTTGGCTTTAGATTGCGAGGGTCTTTGCAAAATTTCTTAAACTCGCCTTCGCCTCGTTCGCATTGATTAGCTTTGAAACATAGGATGTCTATGTCGGGGCGCTTCCGCAGCTTTTCCCACTTGCGTTCCAATTCAAAGAAAGCTACGCCGCGACCAAGCAGGCCGCCAACGGTAAACACGCCGGACTTCTTTGGGTCGAAGCTCTCATCGAGATATGAACCAATCACGAAGTAAGCCGCCTTCTCATACTGGCGCAAACGAACGAATCGCGCCAACTCCATGAACGACATCTAGCCCCTAAGGACTTTCTCCCCGGCCTATCCGGGGTCGCTAAGGGCAACAACATGCTCGCGCAATTACCGCTGATTACGCAAGTATATTATTGCCCCCGCAACTCCTTTGTTTGACTGATTTTGCGGGCGGCGCTAGCTCTTTGAAAACACACGACTTGCGCGCGGCGTAAGTCTTTTGTTTGACTGATTTTGCCCCTAAATCCTTCATTCCATTAGGCACGGGTATAGGGGGGGAGGGGTATCTGGCAAACAAGCCAAGTCAATGAAGCGAAGGGACTTCCGCCACGCGAACTCAGCGTCCTTTGCGTCCTCTGCGTTAGGTTTTACTCGACCAGCACGGCCTTGGCCAGGTTGCGCGGACGGTCGACGTCGAGGCCGCGGCGCACGGCGATGTGGTACGCCAAGAGTTGCAGCGGGACGATCTCCAGCAGCGGCAGCAGGAGTTCCGCGGCGCGCGGGACCCAAATGACGTGGTCGGCCTCGGCGGCGACCTCGTCGTCACCCTCGGTGGCGAGCGCGATCACGCGCCCGTCACGCGCTTTTACTTCTTTGAGATTCGCGAGCGTCTTGCCGTAACGGACGACCGAGCCTTCGTCCTGGTCGTCGCGCGTCGCGATGATGACCACAGCGAGCGTTTCATCGATGAGCGCGTTCGGCCCGTGCTTCATCTCGCCCGCGGGATAGCCCTCGGCGTGGATGTAGGTGACCTCTTTCAGCTTGAGCGCGCCATCGAGCGCCACCGGATAGTGCACGCCGCGCCCGAGGTAGAGCACATCGTTCGCCGCGTGGTAGTGCTCGGCGAGCGCCCGGCAGGCAGCGTCGGTCTGGAGAACGCGGTCGAGTAATTCGGGCACGGCAAGCAGATCGGAGACCGCGCGGCGCAGGGCGTCATCGTTCAGTCGTCCGCGCGCTGCCGCGCCGAACACCGCGATCAGGTACAGCAACGCCAGCTGCGCGGTGAATGCCTTGGTCGACGCGATGCTGATCTCCGGGCCAGCGTAGGTGTAGAGCACGCCTTCGGCTTCGCGCGCGATGGTGGAATCGATGACGTTGGCGATGGCGAGCGTGCGGCAGCCGTTCTTCGTGGCCTGGCGAAGCGCCTGCAACGTGTCGGCCGTTTCGCCCGACTGCGTGATGGCGATGAGCAGCTCGCTCTGCTCGACGATGGGATTGCGATAAGCGAACTCGCTGGCGTGGTCCACTTCGACCGGCAGGCCGGCCAGTTGTTCGAGCATGTACTTGCCGGCGAGGCCCGCGTGCCGGCTGGTGCCCGAAGCCGCGATCTTGACGCGCTCCAGGCGCTGCATGGCCGCCGCGTCAAGCCCGCTGCCGGGCAGCGTGACCGCGTCGCGCGCCGGCGTGATGCGCGGCTGTACGGTGTCGCGGACGCCGCGCGGCTGGTCGTAGATCTCGCGCAGCATGTGATGAGCGAAAGACATTGGCTATTAGTTATTGGTTATTCGCTATTGACTACGACCGCCGACGAACGTGGTGACAACCTCACCACAGGAGGACAGAACAACAATATCAGCATCGGCGCCCGGCGCGAGCGTTCCCTTCCCGTTCAGACCAAGCACCCGCGCGGGATTCGCGCTGCCGAGCCGAGCCGCGGCGCGCAGGTCCCAGCCGGCAAAGTCCATGATGTTGCGCACAGCGCGGTCCATGGTGAGCACGCTGCCCGCGAGCGTCCCGTTGCGCGTGCAGCGCGGGCCTGCGACCTCGACCTGCATCTCGCCGAGCTGGTATTTGCCGTCGCCCATGCCGGTGGCGCTGAGCCCGTCGGTGACGAGCACGGCGCGCTCTTCGCCCTTGGCGCGCAGGAACAGCTCGACGACCGCGGGGTCGACGTGCACGCCGTCAGCGATGATGTCGGCCGTGAGGCGATCGTCGGCCAGCACGGTGCCGAGGATGCCGGGCGCGCGATGATCGAGCGCGCGCATCGCGTTGAACGTATGGGTAGCGTGGCGCGCGCCGGCCGCGATGCCGGCGTTCGTCGCCGTCGCGTCGGCATCGGAATGGCCGAGGCTGACGACGACTTTTCGTTTCGTCGCCTCGACGATCAGCTCGGCGGCGTTCGGGAGTTCGGGCGCGATGGTCATGACGCGCACGTGGCCGCGCGCCGCCTGCCACATGCGGTCGAACAGCGCGACCGATGGCGCTTGCAGGTCTTTTTCCGGGTGAACCCCACGCTTCGCGGCGCTGATGAACGGGCCCTCGAGATGGATACCGACGGCGCGCGCCCGCGCCGCGGACGGCTTGGCTTCATTTGTCTTGGCTGCGACGGCGTCGGCGAGGCGCTCGAGGGCGCGCAGCGTGGCGTCGAGCGGCGCGGTCACGGTGGTCGGGCAGTAGCTGGTGACGCCGTGCTCGGCGATCAGGGCTGCGACGGCGGCGAGCTCGGCCGCGTCGGCGTGCATCACATCATGCCCGGCGGCGCCGTGGATGTGCAGATCGATGTAGCCGGGCGCGAGGACATTCAGGCCGAAATCGGTGACATCGCAATCGCTGGGCAGAGCAATGGAATCGCGGCTGCCGAGCTGCGCGATCTTGCCGTCCACGATGACGATGACGGGTTCCGCGATCTGCTCGAACGGTGTAAGCAGCGCGGCGGCAGTGAGAGCGGTGCGCATGGAAGAACGGTCAGTATAGCGAAAGCAGTCGTTGGTCTTTGGTCGTTGGTCGTTGGCGGAAACGACCCAGGAAAGCCTGCCGAGCGCTGGACGAGCGGGACGGCCTGCTCCGCTATGTAGAAAGCGACCGACGGCGAGGATAGAGCATGCACCTGCGGGGTCCTTCGACTCGTCCCGGCAAGCCGGGACTTCGCTCAGGATGAGCGGACTCGATAGGGGGTGCGCGATAATGGCAGCACAGCTTTTTGCAGGCTGGATTACACTTTCGCCCGTCACGGCGTACGCCGAGGGCCCGCTGTAACTGTGAACCTGCCGAATTCCATCTCGCTGACGCGCATCGCTTCGGTGCCGGTGCTGCTGTTCATCCTGCGGCATCCGTGGTTCAACGGGAACAACGGCGAGCGCGAGCTGATCGCGGTCACGGTATTCATCCTCGCGTCGCTCACCGATGGACTCGACGGCTGGCTGGCGCGGCGCAATCAGCAGATCACCACGATGGGCATGCTGCTGGACCCGCTGGCCGACAAGCTGATGATCGCCGGCGCGTTCATCGCGCTGGTGCAGTTCAATCCGCGCATCGTGCCGGCGTGGATGGCGGTGATCATCGTGGGGCGCGAGTTCCTGGTGAGCGGCCTGCGGTCGATCGCGGCGTCGCAGGGCTTCACCATCGAGGCCAGCGACCTCGGCAAATTCAAGATGGTGGTGCAGATCATCGCGGTGGTGGCGGCGCTGCTCGACCATCGGTGGCGCTCGGTGCCGCTGCCGGGATTCATCTTCCCGCTGGAGTTGATCGCCAAGGGCGCGATGTGGTTCATGGTGGCGCTGTCGTCGATCTCGGCCATCGATTATTTCCAGGCGTTCTGGTCGAAGATCGATAGCCGCGTGCAGCGCAAGAGCCGGCGGCGCGCGTTCGTGCTGAGCCGGCGACGCGCGGCACAGCCAAGCGCCGAGCCGCAGCCGCGGCCGGAACGCTCCTGATGGCCACGATTCCGGAACGCGCGCTGGAGTGCACGCAGTTCAGCACGGAAGAGCGCGCCGAGCTGCTGCAGATCGCACGCGCAGCCATTGCTGCCGCGATCGCGCGCCAGCGCTACGACGCGGTCTCGCGAACTCCACGGCTCGCGGAGCCGCGCGCCGTCTTCACCACGCTGCGCATGGCGCCGAGCAACGAGCTGCGCGGCTGCGTCGGGCACGTGATGGCGCTGGAACCACTCACGCGCGCGATCGCACAGACCGCCGCCTCGGCGGCGCTGCACGATCCGCGCTTCACGCCGCTGACGGCTGCCGAACTGCCGAACGTCCGGATCGAACTGAGCGTGCTC
This sequence comes from uncultured Terriglobales bacterium, assembly GCA_964460655.1. Classification (GTDB taxonomy): domain Bacteria; phylum Acidobacteriota; class Terriglobia; order Terriglobales; family Acidobacteriaceae; genus CAVUAF01. The sequence goes on from CAYWSH010000206.1 coordinate 6,057, forward strand.
TCGCCGCTCGCGCCGGTCCTGGCGGAACACATCGAGGTCGGACGCCACGGCGTGCTGGTGATCCAAGGCTCGAAGCGCGGGCTGCTGCTGCCCGAAGTCCCACTCGGCTTTGGCTGGGGACGCGAGATGTTCCTGGCGCA
>CAYWSH010000207.1:0-6152 GCA_964460655.1 uncultured Terriglobales bacterium
GCCAACTGGATGATCCCCGGCAAGATGGTCAAAGGCATGGGCGGCGCCATGGACCTGGTCGCCGGCGCGCGCCGCGTCATCATCGCGATGGAGCACACCACGCGCGAGGGCGCGCCGAAGATCCTGAAGCGGTGCACGCTGCCCCTCACCGGCGCGAAAGTCGTGGACACCATCGTGACCGAGATGGCCTACATCAAGGTCACGCCCGCTGGATTGGTTCTGGAAGAAGTCGCGCCCGGCTTGACTGCCGACGACATTCAGAAAGAGACGGAAGCGACGCTGATCCTGAGTCCAACATTAAAAACGATGTCATGTTGAGCACCGCAGCCAGCCTGCGAAGCAGGATTGCTGCGTAGTCGAAACATCCCTATTGGACCCGAACTTTGTGGGTTCACGAAACTCAAGCCGCTCATCCTGAGCGAGCCGTAGCCGCGTGCTACGCGGCGAGGCGAGTCGAAGGACCCCACAAAGGTTCGTGTAGCGAGGCTGGTGCTAGCCTTTCAACGACGCAGCCGCCAGCGCCGCCAAACTCTCGCGGTACGGCGCTCTCGCCACACCGCGCTCGGTAATGATCGCGCTCACGTACTTGTTCGGCGTCACGTCGAACGCGGGATTCTCCACGCTCACGCCATCGGGCACGAGTTGCCTGCCCGCCATGTGCGTGACTTCGGTCGCGGCGCGCTGCTCGATCGGGATCTCGGCGCCCGTCGGCGTCGCTAGGTCCACGGTCGACCAAGGCGCCGCAACATAAAAAGGAATGCGGTGCTCGTGCGCCAGCACCGCCACCGTGTACGTGCCGATCTTGTTCGCGACGTCGCCATTGGCGGCGATGCGGTCCGCGCCCACGACGACAGCGCCGATCTTCTTCTGCGCCATCATCGCGCCGGCCATGTTGTCCGAGATGACCGTGGTCGGGATGCCGTCCTTCATCAGCTCCCAGGCGGTCAGCCGCGAACCCTGCAGGAAAGGACGCGTCTCATCGGCGAAGACATGGATCTTCTTGCCTGCCTCCACCGCCGCGCGGATCACGCCCAGCGCAGTGCCGTAGCCGCAGGTCGCTAGCGCGCCGGCGTTGCAGTGCGTGAGGACCCCGCCGGAGGCGGGAAGAAGCAAAGCCCCGTTCTTTCCCATCGCGACGCACGCTGCGATGTCTTCCGCGTGCATGCGCTGGGCTTCTTCCACTAATTCACGCTGGATGCGGTCCACGGACTCGAAGTGCGCCGACGCCGCAAACTTCTCCTGCATACGCCGGATCGCCCAGAACAGGTTGACCGCGGTTGGCCGGGTGGCGCGCAGCGTCTCGCAAATGCGGTCGAACTCAGGACGCAACTCGTCCACGCTCTTGGCCAGTGAGTTCTGCACGCCGAGCGCGATGCCCATCGCCGCGGCGACGCCGATGGCCGGAGCGCCACGCACGATCATGTCGCGGATGGCGCGCGCTACTTCTTCATGCGTGCGGCAGGTGACGTAGCTTTCCTCCGTCGGCAGCTTCGTCTGATCGATGAAGCGCACGCCGGTGTTGGTCCACTCGAGGGTCTCAACCATGGGCTCTTTGCAGCAGCGATTCGTGTTGACGGCGGATCTCTGTCGTCGTGAACAGCGCCACAAACTCTGCTGGCCGTGCCGCCTGCGCAACGTTCGCGCGTCCGTTCTGCTCTTCGCGATCGACCAGGCAAACGACGCCGACCACTTCCATTCCCGCGGCGCGTGCTGCCTCGATGGCCTGGATGGTCGAGCCGCCGGTGGTGCAGACATCGTCCACGATCACGACGCGCGCGCCCTGCTCGCGAAAGCCTTCGATGCGCTGCCCGGTACCGTGCTGCTTCTCCGCTTTGCGGACCAGGAATGCTTCGATCGGCGTGCCGCGCTCCGCACCGACAACGGCGGCGGCGACAGCGATTGGGTCTGCGCCCATCGTCAAGCCGCCGATGGCGCGCGGACGCCAGCCCCGCTGCGTGATCTCCTCGAGCACGACTTGTCCTGTAAGGCGCGCACCTGCGGCTGAGAGCGTGGTCACCCGGCAATCGATGTAGTAATCGCTCGTGGCGCCCGAGGCGAGCGTGAACTTGCCCAGGCGGAACGACTTCTCCGCCAGCAAACGAAGCAATTCTTGTCGCGCAGTCGCCACGAATAAGACGATAACACGCGGACTTTCGCTACGTGCGGGTGCCGGCCGCGGTAAGACTACGACCCAGCGGCACGGGCGCGAGGTCGATCCAGCGTGTTCCCTCGGACTGGCGCACGAACGTCAGCTCCTGCACGCGGATACGGCGCGCTTCTGTGTAGTGGTCCCAGCGTTCGCGCGCCACCAGGAAGGCGTCACGGGCGCGCTCCAGGTCGTCGAAGCGGAAGAGGGTGAGGTGCGGCATGTAGGGCCACGCTTCGGCACAGGCGAGCGGACCCGTGCTCAAGCGGTCGTGCAATTCGCGCATGCGATACGCCGCATGGGCCACGCGGATGAACACCGTGGGAGTCGCCGGCATGAAGGTTTCCACGTCGCCCAGCGTGACGTCGAACGGCAGCACGCCGGCGCAGACACCCTCGATCAAGTCCGTTGCCGCGCGCTCGGGTCCGGCCAGGAGGCGGGGCGGCAGGATGGTGAGGTGAGCGGCGATCTCGACCGCTTCGGGCTGTAACTCGCGGCGCAGCGCATGCACGAACTCGGCGACTGGGTTGTGAACGTACGCAACCAGCGCGTAATGAAGCGGCGACATCGGAGTTGCGTCATTATAGCGCCGCTACATCCGCCAAAGGCACGAAGCCACGAAGAAGCATCTGTTTGTTCTTGACCAGCTTGCGGGAAAACAAGAACGCCGGCGTTGAGCCGGCGTCTTCATTGCAAATGGGTTTACTTCACGTCTTTCATGGCCAGCAGGGTGCCGAAATCTTCTCCGTTGGGTGCGACTGCGCGCGCCACTACAGCGGCGAAGCCTTCGCGCAACTCGGGATAGCGCGCGATCACGGCTTTGATGACGGCCATGTTGTCTTCGTAGGCCTGTCCGTGGTCGGCGACGCTCGGAACCTGGAACTTCACCACAATGTCGAGTCCATCACCCACCGGGGTCGCGAACATGTCGTTGACTTGATAGCTCTTGCCGGTCGTGGCGAGTGTGATCGGCTTGTCACGCGTAGGCAACTCCGCTGGGTGCGCCGCTTGCACTTCGGTCCTCAGTTCCTCGACATGAGGAGAAGACAGAAAGTCCACCGGGACGAGCAAACGCCACGCCGTCTGATAATAGAGCCACGAATTCAGTGCTTGGCTCTTCGATTTGAACTGACGCGCTTTGTCCAAATACCAATAAGCATCATGTCCCGCCAGCGACGCCGGTTTCAGCACAAAGCCCGCCAGCTTCCACTGCCCGCTGACGTTCTGCAAGACCTCCGACAGCATGACGGGGCCCTTGCCGCCCTTGCCGTCCACCAGCGCGTAAGCGTACTTGCCCGGTGCGAGGTTTTCGATCTGGAAGGCGGTGTACATCGAGGAATTCATCACCCCGCAGTAGAAGGACACCGTCTGTGCCCGGGGAATGCTGGTCGCATCCAGAATGAACGCCGCGCGCAGCGTCCCGCTGGAGCCGGTCAGGTCGTCCTTGTTGTCGCTGATAGCACTCTCGACCGCGGTGTTGTTCAGCGAGGGCGCCAGGGTGGCGCGCAAGCTGGCGACGTTGGCGCTCGCCGTGGCGCTATAGATCGAAAGCGCGGTGCTCTCCAGGCCGGACTTCGTGGGCGCATCCATGTCCGGCGCCGTTATGCAGGTCTGTGCGGCCACAGGGAGCGAGAGCAGGATGAGGGCGACCAGGGGCTTCGCGATACGGGTCATAGTGTTCTCAAACAGACGGAAGGCCTTACGATGTTGATTAGATGCCGGATTCCTCTCTTTCAGATGCAGAAGTCATGGGGCAACCAAGCCGCACGCCGGTGCTACACTTCTAGTCAGGAGCCGTTGTGATTATGCGCTTCGCGGCTGCGCTCGTGCTGTTTTTTGCGACTGTGGGCCTGCCTGCCCAGCAGCCCCAGCCGCTGCCGCCGGACACGGCGGCGCCCCCGCCGCAAATGAAGCCCGCGCAAGCCTCGCCTAAGCCTGCACTGCCGCGATCGGATGTTGCCCCTGCCGCTGCGCCCGTCAAGCCACCGCAGGGGAGTGCCGCGCCCGTGTCGGCTCTGAAGGGCGCCAGGCACACGAAGAATTCGCCCGCTACGCCGGCGCCCGAGCCGGCTCCCGTGGCTGCACATCCGGTTACACCGCCTGCACCCTCGACGCCGCGCGATCTGCCACCGAATCCGCCGCAAGGGTCGTTCCGCAACGGCATGCTGAGCGTGACGGCGAACAACTCCACGATGCTCGACGTGCTGAACCTGGCGCGTCGCCTTACGGGAGCCACTTTTGACCTCCCTCCGGCGGGCCTGACGGAACGACTCTTCGTCCAGCTTGGCCCCGCGCCGCCACGCGACATCCTGACGCAGCTGCTCGATACGCCGACCTTGAACTACGTCATTGTGGGCGCCGAGGACGACGCCAGCGCCGTAGCGCGCGTGATCGTGACGCAGCGTTTGCCTGAGACGCCGGGTGGCGCGCGCAACTTCCCGCCGCCGAGTGCCTTGCGGCCCGCCGAGGAGCAAGCGGAGGAACAGCAGCCGCAACTCGTTCCCGCTCCCCAGCCCGGAACGCAGCCCGGCCCGATGGGCGTTCCATCATCCCCTTTGCCTCCGCGTCCGCAGTTCCCCACGGTGATGCCCGGCATGCAGCCGCCCGATCAGAATCAGAACCCGACGCCGCCGCAGCCGCAAACCGACCAGCCACAGCAGCAGCAGGTCAAGACGCCGGAACAACTGCTGGAAGAGCTGAAGCGGTTGCAGAAGCAGCAGCAGGAACAACAACAGCAGCAGAAGCCGCCGCAGCATTGAGCCCCGCAGGGGCGAGTAGCCCAGGATGGAGTCGCGCGTCACTGCGCGACGGAATCCTGGGTAAGTGTCGTCTATGGGGGAGAACCCGCTTTAGCGGGTGACACAGAACTACTTCCCCAACCGTTCCAGATGGCGGAAGTGGTCGGTCGCGAACCACACCATGCAGAAGAGCGTGAAGTTGTAGCCGACGTGTACCAGCACCGGCGCAGCCACAGACTTCAATAAAACACGCGCCAGAGTCAAAACGACACCGACGCCGAACAGCAGTAGCAGCGGGGCCCAGGCATGCGCCAGCTGCGATTCGTGGATGAGCGCGAATCCCAGCGACGTGAGCACCACGCCCGCCCCCACACCGATGCGGCGCGCCAATACCGGGTAGAGAAAGCCGCGAAAGAATAGTTCTTCCACGAGCGGCGCCAGCGCGATCCCGAACGCGGCCATACTGTAGGCCGAGCCCATGGTGTTGAAATACTCATCGATGGGCAGTTGCGGCGGCACCGGCAGCCAGGTGGAGAGCAATTCCACCACGAAAGCCAGACCGGCGCCGGCCGTGATCAATCCCAGGGCCTTGCCGTGGGGCCAATTCCAGCGCACGGCCTCGCCGAACCGCCGGCCGTAGTGCTGCGTGACCAGGGCGACCATGAACAGCACGACCACGGCATACGCCGCGGCCTGCACGGGCACGAGCAGGCGCGCGTCGTGCGAGAGGGCCGTCATGTCGATGGCGGGACCCAGCGCGAGCCGCACGATCCCGAGGCCAACCGCACTGAACGCCACGATGGCGATGAGCGCCACCAGCACGATCACCACCACGTCAGTGCCGCGCCAGACAGGGTCCTCAGGAAGCACCGGCGCAGGCGCTACTGTTGCGGCAGGCGATACCTGCTCGGGATGTTCTGAGGAGGACAAGGATTAGCCTCAAACCGCTCGTCCTGAGCGGAGCGCGCGGCGTCAGCCGCAGCGCGCAGTCGAAGGACCCCACGATCCTCGGACGCACGGCGCCGCGACTACATTCTCCAGCGAGAACCCTAGCAGTTTTTCTCCGCCAGCGCCTGCCCGGTGTACGACTTCTTGACGCGCGCCACTTGCTCCGGCGTGCCTTGCGCCACCACGCGGCCGCCGTCCTCGCCGCCCTCGGGGCCGAGGTCGATGATCCAATCGGCGTTGCGGATCACGTCCATGTTGTGCTCGATGATGATGATGCTGTTGCCCAGGTCGGTCAGCCGGTGCAGCACGTCGAGCAGCTT
>CAYWSH010000208.1:0-6003 GCA_964460655.1 uncultured Terriglobales bacterium
CGCTGACCAGCGACGTCGTCTCCGTCATGCCGTAACCTTGAACGACCACATAGCCAAGCCGGCGCCAGAATTCTTCCGTGGTGTCGTCGAGCGCCGCGCCCCCGGAGATGAATGCCCAGAACTTCCAGCCAAAGCGCCGATGAACGCGGCGGAAGCGCCACCAGCGTCGCAAAAACTTCTCGCTCTTGCCTTCCTCGAGCGAGTTGGCGAACGCTTCGGCGCGGCCGCTGACTTCGGCATCGCGCTCGATCTTCGCTTTCAGTCCGGCCAGCACGCGCGGCACGGTGACGACAACAGAGATGCGCTCGCGCTTGATCGTCTGTTCGATCTCGGCGGGCAGGAAGCTCTCCTGGAAAAACACCGCGCCGCCGATCAGCTGCGGGATGAACATGCCGAGGAATTGCCCGAAGACGTGGCTCAGCGGCAAGAGGTTAAGAAAACGGATGGGGTGGAAGATGCGCTCGTAGCGCCGGTACTTGGCGATCTCGCCCTCGAACGGCGTCAGGTTCGCGAGCACATTGCCGTGGGTGATGACCACACCCTTGGGATCGGCCGTGGTTCCCGAGGTGAAGATGATCTGCAGCGTGTCGCCTCGTGCTAGCGGCGGCGCCGGGTAAGGCAAAGTACTGTGTTGCGCCACTAGCTTGCGCAGCTCCTCGAGCAGGAGACCCGGCACGAAGGGCAGGGAAGCGAGCAGGTTCGTGGAGCCGACGGCCAGCCGTGCATCCACTTGCGCGACCACGCGTTGGACAAAGTCAGCCGACGCGGCAACATCCATCGGCACAACGACAACGCCACGCAGTACACAGCCAAAGAACGCCGCCACCCACTCTGCGCTGTTCGGTCCCCAAAGCAGGACGCGCTCGCCCCTGGCGACGCCGCGCTGCTCGAGTTCGCGCGCGAACTGCGCCGCGACCTCCGCGACTTCGCGATAGCTCCAGCGGGCCGTGCGATAGCCGCGCGGATACGCGTAGGCGGTCTCGCGGCCGAGCGCGCGAAAGCGCTCCACGTAGTCCGCCAACGATTGCCGCGCCGCGTCCGCAGGCATGGCGGCATTTAATCACACACGTTTTGTGGAGTAGGCTTCAGGCAACGGCCGCGCTACACTCGGACTTCTAATCTATAGTTCTCGGCACGAGGGACTGGAATGCCGAACTGGAAGCGTATCGCCGTCTTCGGGTCGTTCACCGCAGCTGCTTTCTTGATCCTGAAAGGCCATCGCGGGCCCGGCTTCGTCGCCGCCGGTGTCGCCGTCGCGGTGCTCGCCAGTGAGTACCCAGAACAGATGGAGCGGCTGTGGGACAACGCGCCCGATTACCTGGAGCGCGGGACGCAGATCCTGGCGACGATCGCGAGCATCAAGGAACGGCTGAAGGAAGAAGGACCGCGCGAGGTCCGCGGTTGGAAGCAGGCGGCTGATTACTAGGTTTTCTCTCGCTTCGCTCCGTACCCCTCTTGCCCATAGATCTCTCATCGCCTGCCGACAGCGCGCACGCGCATAATCCTCGAACGACGACGCGCGAGTCAGCTACACTGCCAAAAATCGCGTGTTCACGCCGAAGAATAAGAGCCAAGTCGCGCGCTGGCTGGCGGTGCTCGCCCCCGGCCTCCTGCTTTACTTTCTGCCGCTGCCCTTGCTGGCGCCACAGCAGCGTCACTTATTCGCCGTTTTCGTTGCCAGCATCATCGCGCTCGTTTCCCATCCGGTGCCGATGGGCGTTGCCTCCTTGCTCGCCATCACCATCCTGGCACTCACCAGGACGGTTGGGGTTCCGCAGGTCTTTTCGGGGTACAGCAACGCGACGGTGTGGCTCGTGTTCACTGCTTTCCTGTTCGCGCGCGCGGTCACCCAGACCGGATTCGGAATGCGCGTGGCCTACACGTTCATCCTCCGTTTCGGACACAGCCCACTCACGCTGGGTTATTCGGTCGCCGGCTCCGACCTGGTGCTGGCGCCGTTCATTCCCTCAGACACGGCGCGAGGCGGCGGCATCATCTGCCCCATCATCGATAGCATCGCCCGCGCGGTAAAGGCCGATACCGGCGAACAGATCGGCGGTTTCCTGACGCTCGTCGGGTTCCACACGACGTATACCGCCTCCGCGATGTTCCTCACGGGTATGGCGGCGAACCCTCTGATCGCCGAATTCGCCATGCAAGGCGCACACTTGCAACTCACCTGGCTGCAGTGGGCGCTGGGCGCCGTCGTGCCCGGAAGCCTCGCGCTCGTGCTCCTGCCCTGGATCATCTTCCGGCTGCATCCGCCGACCCTGCGCAACACCGAGGCGGCGCGCCGCAAAGCACACGCTGAACTCGTGAAGATGGGCCCGCTCAGCCGGAACGAGATCTTCCTGGTCGCGATCCTGCTGCTGGTGATGGCCGGATGGGTCAGCTCGCCCTGGCACAACATCTCCAACACGATCGTCGCGCTCGCGGGGGTGAGCGCGCTGCTGGTTTGCAACGTGATCTCCTGGGCCGACCTGCTCTCCGAGCACCGTGCCTGGGAATCGCTCGTTTGGTTCGGCGCGCTGATCATGATGGCCGACAATCTGCTGCAGAGCGGCGCGATCGCAGCGCTTTCGACCGTCGCCTTCCGCTCGTTGAACGGCCTTGCGCCCATGGTCGCGCTGGCGGCGCTGGTGACGATGTATTGCTACGTACACTACGGTTTTGCCAGTATGACCGCGCAGGTCACAGCGCTCTATCCGCCGTTCCTTGCGGCCGCTCTGGCGACGACCGCCAGTCCAGTGGTCGCGGCGCTTTCGCTCGCGTACTTTTCCAACGTGAATGCCGCGATGACGCACTACGGCACCGGCTCGGCGCCGGTCTATTTCGGCACCGGGCATGTGTCGCAAGGTACGTGGTGGCGCGTTGGGTTCCTGCTGTCGCTCGTGAACCTCGCATTGTGGCTGGGTGTGGGACTGGTGTGGTGGAAGTTCCTCGGCTGGTGGTAACGCTTTCGATCGCTCGACTGGCAATGAAGATCCTGGACATTCGCGAGACCGTGGTTCCCATCAAGTCGGAGATCCGCAACGCCTACGTTGACTTCAGCCAGATGACCGTCAGCGTAGTTGCGCTGGTCACTGACGTGATTCGCGAGGGCAAGCCCGTCGTGGGTTTCGGCTTCAACTCGAACGGGCGCTACGCCCCCAGCGGCCTCCTCCGCGACCGCTTCATCCCCCGACTCAAAGCTGCAAAGGCGGACCAGGTGCTCGATGACACCGCCGAGAACCTGGATCCGCACAAGATCTGGCAAACCCTCATGCGGAACGAAAAGCCCGGCGGGCATGGGGAGCGTAGCGTCGCGGTCGGCGTGCTCGATATGGCGGCCTGGGACGCGACCAGCAAGATTGCCGGTGTTCCGCTCTATCGCCTTATCGCTGATCGCTTCAACCGCAGCGCCGTCACCGAAAAGATCTGGGTCTACGCCGCCGGTGGCTACTACTACCCCGGCAAAGACGTGCGCGCGCTGCAGGACGAGATCAAAACCTATCTCGATCTGGGCTACACCTGCGTCAAGATCAAGATCGGCGGCGAGTCACTCAAGAGCGATCTGGAGCGCATCGAGAGCGTGCTCAGGCTGCTCGCGAAGCCCAGCCGGCTGGCCGTTGACGCCAATGGCCGCTTCGATCTCATCACGGCGAAGGACTATGCACGCGTTCTCGCTCCCTACGGACTGCTGTGGTACGAGGAAGCCGGTGACCCGCTCGACTTTGCTTTGCAAACCGAGATCGCAAGAGCCTATGCGCCACCGCTGGCGACGGGAGAGAACCTGTTCTCCATGCAGGATGCGCGCAACCTGATCCGCTACGGGGGCATGCGCCCTGACCGCGACTTTCTGCAATTCGACTGTGCCCTGAGCTACGGACTCGTCGAATACCTGCGTACGGTCGAGATGCTGGAACAGAACGGCTGGTCGCGCCGTCGTGTCGTGCCGCACGGCGGGCACCAGATGTCACTCAACATCGCCGCGGGTCTCGGGCTCGGCGGCAACGAGTCTTACCCACACGTTTTCCGCCCCTTCAACGGCTTCGCCGACGAGATCCGGGTCGAGAACAGCTACGTCGCTTTGCCACAGATCCCAGGCGTGGGCTTTGAGGCGAAGAACGAGCTGTACGCGGTGATGAAGGATCTGACCTGACCACTACAGCGCGAACCGGCCCGCGGCACTCTTCCGCGTACTCCACTGCCCAGCCGTAAAATCCGGGAACTTCATGGGCGCGCTGCCTTTGGCGACCGACTCCACGCTCAGTGGGCCGGGCACGCTCCAGGCGGCGGCGTCATAGACGTCGATATCGGGTTCCAGGCCTTCGCGCAGGCATTGCGCCAAGCGGTAGCACATCAGGTAGTCCACGCCGCCGTGTCCACCTCGGTCTTGCGCGGTGCTACCGTGCTCTTTCCACAGCCGCGCTCCATATTGCTCGACATACTTGTCCGGCGACTCGTACTGCTCACCGCCTTGCTGGCCGTCCAGGTAGATGCGTGCCGGGTAATCGCGGTAGATGCCCTTTGTCCCGTGAATCAGATTGATGCGATCGTAAGGACGAGGCAAGGTCACGTTGTGCTGCAGCATGATGGTGCGGCCGAGGGCCGTCTTGATGACGCTGGTGTTGTAATCGCCGCAGACGTATCGCTCTGTTGACCGGGGATCGTTGGCCGGAATGTGGTCCTTGCGGAATGCTTCGAGGCCGAGATGCGTCGAGCTCATCGACACCATGTGATCGAAGCGGTCGCCGCGATTGATATCCATGTAAGTGGCGACCGGACCGAGCCCATGGGTGGGATAGAGGTTGCCGTCGCGCAAGGTGTGATGGTGGCGGCGCCATAGTCCTTCGTTGTTGTCGTTGAGCACCGTGCGCAGGTCGTGGTTGTAGGCGCATTCGCCGTGGACCAGGTCGCCGAAGACCCCGCCGCGCACCATGTTCATGACCATCATCTCGGGCGCTGCGTAACAGACGTTCTCCATGAGCATGCAGTGGCGGCGCGTCTGCTCCGAGGTCAGCACGAGGCTCCAGCAATCTGCGAGCGTGTACGCTGACGGGACTTCGGTGCCCACGTGCTTGCCATTACGCATCGCGGCGATCGCTTGCGGCACGTGCCACTCCCACGGCGTGGCGATGTAGATGAAGTCGAGATCGTCGCGCCGGCAGAGTCTTTCAAAATCACGCTCGCCGTCGGAGTACAGCGCGGGCGTCGGCTGCCCAGCATCTTCCACGAGCTTGGCCGCGCGCTGGCACTTCTCCTTCACGATGTCGCAGACGGCGACGATCCGGACCTTATCCACACCGAGGAACAGTTTAAGGACGCTGGTGCCGCGCAGGCCGACGCCGATCATGCCGATCCGCGCTACGTCGCGCGGTTCGAAGGCCACGCCGATCATCGTCTTGCGGCGGGGACTCGTTCCTTCCTTAGGTGGGTTCTGATCCGATCCTCTTTCGGGCTCGCCCGCAAAGCCGAGCCTCGCTAGTCCGACACCAACCGTTGCCGACGCGACGCCCTTTAGCAGGTCGCGACGCCGCAGACTGCGTGAGTCTTCCGACATGGGAGATTCCTCGGTGGTGGATTGTAATCGCAGGGAAGGGAGCCTTCACGTTGCGCTGCGTCTGCGGCTGCAGTGCCGGGGGTCACGAGTGCGGCGTAAAGTCGCGGCCGACCCAAGTGGCCTTGCGAGGTGCAGGCGCGGAGGGAAACTGGCGCGCCCGGAGAGATTCGAACTCCCGACCTATTGCTCCGGAGGCAATCGCTCTATCCAGCTGAGCTACGGGCGCGTCATCAGGAAGCCACTGCAAACATTATAGCCGTAGAGCCCGCAACGGGCGGCCATACCCGTTGATAGAATCCACTCATCGCCACGCTCGCGGCGAGTTCCTTGGTCAAAAGAAAGCACAAGCAGGGAAAGCCACGCGTGTGGCTGGCGCCGGACATCCGGCGTGTGCTGCGCGGCACCGAGAAGGCGCGGCCCGAGGAAGCGCACGCACACCGCCTGCGCCTGGCGGACGTGGC
>CAYWSH010000209.1:0-5972 GCA_964460655.1 uncultured Terriglobales bacterium
CCTGCACACTCGCGCTGTCACCAATTTGTGACACGCATCACCGAAGGCTTCAGCCACTTCGTTGCCTCCATAGCTGCTCCGGTTGCTTCCGGCTGGAGCATTTGCCGGGCGGGGCTTGCACCCGCTGGAAAGCGCCGCCTTTTCACGGCGCACACCCCATCCGGCCATTTGACGCTGCCGCGGGTCAACGGCCGGTCACGAAGTCAAGCGGCCATTCTGTCGACCAAACCTCATCCGACTGCCGGGTCATTCTAGACGCGTGGAGGCGCGACTTTGCACGTGGACGCGTTGGGAAATAGCCACTTGCGAAACCGAACAACTCCCGTCGTGGGTTTGCGCAAGTATGTCTCTTTCCACCACGCGTATTTGTCGCCAACCGTACTGCGGATCAAATAGATGTCTTAGACAATTGTCATCTGTTGGAAGACTCCGCCAAACTCGATCGAGCCAGGCAAACCCTCGCACAATCAAAGGTCCGCGAGAATTTATTTTTTATTGCGGTTTCGAACTGAACATCCTTGTAAAGATATCGCTCAAAACCGCTTCGGCCGAAGCGTTCGGCAGTTCGTTGGGCATGGTCATGTTGAAGTAGAGGATGCCGTCCATCAATGCGATAGCGGCGAGCGCGTAGTCGGCGCAAGGACCTTGCCACTGCGCGTTGACGCGCTTGCGGAACTGCTCGATGAAGGACGCGACCATATCGCGCTTTTCCAGGCACAGGGCGTTCATGCGTTGCCGGAATCTCTGGTCACGCATGGCGTGCAAACGTGCCTCAGCCCAGATAACGTAGTTGTTCTCGTCACGATAACGCTGCGCGTACAACAAGGTGAGCTGCTTTTGCAGCTCATCGCTGGACGGGTCTGCGTCCAGCAGCTTCCGCAAGTTTTCCTGGATGTTCCGGTGATCGAGACGGAGCAGTTCGACGAACAGGTCGCTCTTGCTGTTGAAGTTCGAGTAGAACGCGCCGCGGGTATAGCCTGCCTGGGCGGCGATGTCCTCTACACTGGTCGCGGCCAGCCCTTTCCTGGCAATGCTCAGGGCCGCTGCCTCGAGCAGGCGCAGCCGGGTCTGTTCACGGGCTTCATCCCGGCTCAATCGTTTGCGGGGCATGCAGCAAGGTAGGGAGTCATCTGGCACATGTGTTTCGTTGCGTTATCGGCTGGGTGCCACGCGTGGTGTGGACGAAACGCTGTGCTTCCATTCGTGATGGCAAGTGACAGCGGGAGTGTTCGACAGGCAGCCGTTCCGGTGCTCGGGTGAAACGGAGTCCTTAGCAATGGCCATGGAGCAACGAAGATGGCGAAACTCCATGTTCCTCCTTCGGCGCTATGGGTTCGTTCGGTTGCTACCTGATGGCTAGCGCCGACTCGGATTCGCGGGGTTGCCAACCACCACCCAGCGCCCTGAAGGCGGCGACAACTGCGCGTGCTGATTCTGTTTGCGCCTGCACTCGCTCGTCCGACGCGCGCAGCAGGTTTTCGTCGGCCTGCAGGACCTCAATCAGGCTGACGACACCTTTCTGATAGGCCGCAAACGAGGCCGCTCGCGCGCGGCCGAGCGAGTCCACGCCCTGGGCAAGTACAGCCGCCTGTTCTTCGCGCTTGACCAGAGCCGAAAACGCGTTCTCCACGTCCTCCGTTGCCCGTAGTGCGGCAAGCCGATACGCAGCCAGCATCTCGGCCTCCTGGCCCCTGGCCTGGTTGATCTGCGCATTGATCAGGCCGAAGTCGAACAGACGCCAGCGCAGACCCAGCACGCTGGCAGCCTGGCTCGCGCCGCTCGTGAACAGATTGCCGCTGGCCACGGATGTCGCGCTGCCGATCAGTCCACTCAGCGAGAGCTTGGGGTAGTACTCGGCGATGGCGACACCAATACGTGCATTCGATGCGGCGAGGCGTCGCTCGGCCACGATCAGGTCGGGCCGGCGCCTGAGCAACTCGCCCGGCGAACCGGTGGCTCCGATCTGCGGGGCGACCGGGATATCGCCAGCTTCGACCACCTCCGCCCGATGTGTGCCGGGCTGGGCGCCGAGCATCACATCCAGTGCGTTCATCGCCGCGTCCAGACCCGCCTCCAGGACTGGGACGGAGGCCCGCACCTGGGCAAGCGCCCCTTCGGCCTGTCTCACCTGAAGCTCGGCCGCCAACCCTTTGCCATACAGAAGGTTGATGGTCGAGAGCAGGTCCTGCTGCGTCTGCACCTGCCGCCGGGCAACGATCAGACGGGCTTGCAGGCCACGGATGCTGATGTAGATGTCGGCGGTCTGTGCCGCCACAGCCAGGCGCGTGGCTGCTGCGCCCGCTTCCGAAGCCCGGTAGTCGGCCAACGCCGCTTCACGTCCACGACGCAGACCTCCGAACACGTCCAGTTCCCAGCTCGCGCTGAGATTGGCTTCGTAATCGTTGCCGTAGCGGTCGAAACCGGGAGTCGAGTTCAGGACCCGCCCCAGGGGCGTTTCAACTGATTGGTAGACCCTGACTGCCTGGCCGCTGACATTGCCGGAAGGCAGCAATGCGGCATTCGCCGCCCCAAGTCCCGCACGCGCCTGCGCAACGCGAGCGGATGCCTGCGCGAGGTCAAGGTTCTGCTCCAGCGCAAGGGCGACGAATCGCGTCAGTTGCGGATCGCCGAACCCCGTCCACCAGGTGACGAGGTCGGCAGTGGCCGTCACATGACGCTGATCGACCGCGGCCTGGCCCAGGAAGCGCTCCGGCATCGGTACGTCGGGTCGAACGTAATCGGGACCGACCGCGCAGCCGGCCGAGAGACTGGCGGCGATGAGCATGGCAAGGGTGCGTTTGGGCAGCATGAGCTTCTTCCGGGCGAGGAGAACGAGTGGAAGTGACTATAATACATATTAGTCACTTGTTGTTGATTCCGGAGAGCGGCGGTAAGCTAGGACCCATGAAAAATGCAGCTACCTATCCCATTTCGGCCCGCGGCCCGGCCGACCACGACGTGCGCGATCAGATCGTTGCGGCGGCCACCGAGCACTTCAGCCGGTATGGCTACGAGAAGACAACCGTCTCCGATCTTGCCAAGGCCATCGGATTTTCCAAGGCGTATATCTACAAGTTCTTCGAGTCCAAGCAGGCTATTGGCGAGATGATCTGCGCGAACTGCCTGCGCGAGATCGAAGGCGAGGTCAAAGCGGCCGTTGAAGACGCCGACCGGCCACCGGAGAAGCTGCGGCGGATGTTCAAGGCGATCGTCGAGGCCAGCCTTCGCCTGTTCTCCCAGGACCGCAAGCTTTACGAGATTGCCGCATCGGCCGCCACTGAGCACTGGCAGGCGACGCTCGCCTATGAGGAGCGCATCCAGAAACTGCTTCAGGACATCCTCCAGGAGGGCCGGCAGAGCGGGGACTTCGAGCGCAAGACGCCGCTGGACGAGACCGCGATGGCGATCTACCTGGTCCTGCGCCCCTATCTCAACCCGTTGATCCTGCAGCACAGCTTCGATTACACAGAGGAAGCGCCGGCGAAACTGTCCAGCCTGGTGCTCCGCAGCCTCTCACCCTGAAGCGGAGCGTTTGTGACCATTGACTGTATTGGTCACTAGAACCATAATGGAAGCCATCATCACTTCGTCGATGGGACTTTCATGCTTTCGCGCCGCCTCGCCACCTCTACCGTCGTCTTCGCCTTGCCGTTTGCGCTGGCCGCTTGCGGCGCAAAAGCACCCTCTGATCCGCGCACGGAGGCGCCGCTGGTGCGTGCCGCCATCGTCCAGAACGCGACTCCAGCGTCGCGTTCGTTCACGGGAACCGTAGCCGCCCGGGTGCAGAGCGACCTCGGGTTTCGCGTCTCCGGCAAGGTGCTGGAGCGACTCGTGGATGCCGGGCAAACCGTCAGGCGCGGCCAGCCGCTCATGCGCATCGACCCCATCGATCTGAAGCTCGCTGCGCAGGCGCAGCAGGAGACGGTTGCGGCCGCGCGAGCGCGGGCGCAGCAGACGGCGGAGGATGAAGCCCGCTACCGCGACCTACGCGGCACCGGTGCGATATCGGCTTCGGCCTACGACCAGATCAAGGCGGCGGCGGATGCTGCCAAAGCCCAGCTCAGTGCGGCCGAGGCCCAGGCCGACGTTGCCCGTAACGCGAGCCGCTATGCGGAGCTCGTGGCCGATGGCGATGGCGTCGTCATGGAAACGCTGGCCGAACCAGGCCAGGTCGTCAACGCCGGACAGCCCGTCGTACGCCTCGCCCACGCCGGGCGTCGCGAGGCCGTTATCCAGTTGCCGGAAACGCTGCGCCCTGCGGTCGGTTCGGTCGCGCAAGCCGCGCTCTTCGGCAAGGAAGGCGTCAGCGTTCCGGCCACGCTGCGGCAGCTCTCGGATGCGGCGGATCGCCTGACCCGAACCTTTGAGGCGCGGTATGTGCTGGACGGGGAGCTCGCCAACGCACCGTTGGGCACCACGGTGACGATCCGGATTCCGGACGGACATTCCTCAGTGCAAGGCGGCTTGCAGGTGCCGATTGGCTCCCTCTTCGACGCGGGCAAGGGACCGGGTGTGTGGATCATCAACGGGCAGCCTGCAAAGGTTGTCTGGCGGCCGGTTGCGATCCAGCATCTGGACGACGATGGCGCACGCATCGCCGGTCAACTCCAGCAAGGTGACCGGGTCGTCGCGCTCGGCGCGCATCTGCTGCGCGAAGGCGAGCAGGTCCGTGTGGCAGGCCAGACTGCCGCCACTTCGACCGAAGGAGCCCGTCCGTGAGCGAAGGTCGTTTCAACCTGTCGGCACTCGCCGTGCGCGAGCGCTCCATCACACTCTTCCTGATCTGCCTGATCTCGCTGGCCGGGCTCCTTTCATTCTTCAAGCTTGGCCGGGCGGAGGATCCCGCCTTCACGGTCAAGGTGATGACCATCATCACCGCCTGGCCTGGGGCCACCGCGCAGGAAATGCAGGACCAGGTCGCCGAAAAGATCGAAAAGCGCATGCAGGAACTGCGCTGGTATGACCGTACCGAGACCTACACAAGACCCGGCCTCGCCTTCACGACCTTGACTCTTCTCGACAGCACGCCGCCTTCGGAAGTGCAGGAGGAGTTCTACCAGGCCCGCAAGAAAGTCGGCGACGAGGCAACTAATCTTCCGCCTGGCGTGATCGGGCCGATGGTCAATGACGAATACGCGGACGTCACCTTTGCGCTGTTTGCGCTCAAGGCCAAAGGCGAACCGCAGCGCCTGCTGGTACGCGACGCGGAGACGCTGCGCCAGCGGCTGCTGCACGTACCCGGCGTGAAGAAGGTCAACATCATTGGCGAGCAGGCGGAGCGGATCTATGTCGAGTTTTCGCATGACCGCCTGGCAACGCTGGGTGTCAGCCCGCAGGACGTGTTTGCCGCGCTCAATAGCCAGAATGTGCTGACGCCGGCCGGCTCCGTGGAGACCAGGGGCCCTGAAGTGCTGATTCGCGTGGACGGCGCTTTCGACGAAATGCAGAAGATCCGCGACACGCCGGTGGTGGCGCAGGGCCGCACGCTGAAACTGTCGGACATCGCCACCGTCAGGCGTGGCTATGAAGATCCCGCGACGTTCATGATCCGCAACGGCGGGGAATCCGCGCTGCTGCTGGGCATCGTCATGCGCGACGGCTGGAACGGGCTCGATCTCGGCAAGGCACTGGACAGCGAGGTGGGGGCGATCAACGCCGGACTACCGCTGGGCGTGAGCCTGACCAAGGTCACCGACCAGGCGGTCAACATCAGCTCGGCGGTCGATGAGTTCATGATCAAGTTCTTCGCTGCCCTGCTGGTGGTCATGCTGGTGTGCTTCGTGAGCATGGGCTGGCGAGTGGGGATCGTGGTCGCTGCGGCCGTGCCGCTGACGCTGGCAGCAGTCTTCATGGTGATGGCGGCGACCGGCAAGAACTTCGACCGCATCACCCTAGGGTCCCTGATCCTGGCACTGGGCCTGCTGGTGGACGACGCCATCATCGCCATCGAGATGATGGTGGTGAAGATGGAG
>CAYWSH010000210.1:0-5870 GCA_964460655.1 uncultured Terriglobales bacterium
TTGATCGCTGCGCGGAACATCTGCTCGAAGCTGCCATTCTTCGCCGCGCCCGCGAGCGCGCGCTCGGCCGCCGCGCGCTGGTAGCCAAGATTCACCAGTGCCGAGAGCACTTCTTCTTCAACGCCGCCAGCCGCAGGCGCTGACGTCGGCACCGCGGTCACCGCTTCCAGCTTGTCACGCAGTTCGAGCACGATGCGCTCGGCCGTCTTCTTGCCGATGCCGGGAATGCGCGTCAGGCGCGCGGTATCGGCGGCGCGGATCGCCGCCACCATGGCATCGCTCGGCATGCCGCTCAAAATGGTGATGGCCAGCTTCGGCCCGATGCCGCTCACCGAGATCAGCTTCTCGAACAGCTTCTTCTCTTCGCGCCGCAGGAAGCCGAACAGCGCCAGCGCGTCCTCACGGACGTGTGTGTACACGTGCAAGGCGACCTCGCTGCCCGCATCGGGCATCTCGGTGAACGTCGGGATGCTGATGGTGACGTCGTAGCCCACGCCGCCGGCTTCGACCACAGCTTGATTCGGCGACTTGGAGATGAGGCGCCCGCGCAGGTGAGCGATCACGCGGCTATTTCACCACGAAGACACGAAGCCACGAAGTCTGTTTTTTTCGAAGGGGCACGGCTTCAGCCGTGCCGTTGCCGGCGCTGTAAGTCTGCGGCTTTAGCCGCTGAGGTATTCCTTCGTGACGTAGAATTCAGCCCGCTTGGAGAAAATGAAGATGTCCCCTTCGCTAACGCGACGCTCGTTCCTCCAATCGTCTTGCTTGGGTGCAGTAGTGGCTTCGCATGCAATGGCGCGCGAAAGCACATCTCAACAACAAACCCGTGATCGCATCACCGCGATCCGCGCCTTTCAGCCCGCCACGCCGGGCGCACCCACGGATTGGCGCACCCAGCTCGGCCAGATCATCGTGCAGGTCGAGACCGAATCGGGCCTCGTCGGCGTCGGCGTAGGCGGTGGTGGCGCAGCCGGCATTCATGTCATCAACACGGTGCTGCACGATCTGCTGATCGGCCGTGATGCCGCACCCGTCGAAGAGCTCTATCACGCGATGTATGACCACACGAATTTCTATGGCCGCAAGGGGCTGGTCATCATGACGATCAGCGGCGTGGACCTGGCGCTCTGGGATCTGCGCGGTAAGCGTGCGGGCGTGCCGGTAGCCAAGCTGCTCAACCCACGCGTCGACCTCGCAGCGTCGCTCCCGACGTACGAGACCATCTTTCATGAAGAAGAGCTCGAGTCCGCTCTCGGCCGCGGCAGCGCCGCCATCAAGCTGGAGCTCATCGACTTCGGCGATCAGCCCGACATGCAGAAGATCATCGCCACGCTGCGCCGCATCCGCGCAAGACTCGGCGCGCAAAAAGAGCTGATGGTCGATGCCTTCGCCATGTGGGACAGGCCAACCGCCATCCGCTTCGTGCAGGCTGCCGCCGATCTCGGCCTCGGCTGGCTGGAGGAGCCGGTCGCACCCGACGATTACGAGGGCTACGCAGCGGTCGTCCGCGCTACGAAGATCCCCATCGCCGGCGGTGAGCACGAGTACACCGAGAAGGGCTTCCGCGATTTCATGAAGACGGGCGTGCGCGTCCTGCAGCCCGACATCAACTGGTGCGGCGGCCTCACGCCGGTGGTCGAGATCTATCGCATGGCCAAAGCCGCGGGACTGCGCGTGGTGCCGCATCGCGGAGCCGAACCATTCTCCGTGCACGCCATCGCCGCGCTCTCGCCACAGCCGCTCGCCGAATCAGGGCGTCCCTGGTTCCGCATGGAGGGCGCACCGCAGATCGAGAACGGCCGCATCCGGCTGAACGACAAGCCGGGCTTCGGGGTCGAGGCAAGACTGTTGCAGGCTTAGATGTGAGGCGAGATGAAGCGTTAAACGAGTGGGCCGGTTTCTTTGTTCTTTGTCTTCGGCCCGCCCCAACTGCCGTAGAACAACCAATCGAATAGGCCGAGGAATGCGCACGACAGTCCAGCGGCGATTGAGCGTGTTAGGTGATAACCGCGCCAGAAGTCATAGAGCGCGAACCCGCCGACTCCTATCGCGAGAATGAGGATGGCAATCCTTCGATTTTGATGTTGATCCGCGTTCATCCGCGTAAATCTGCGGCAAAAGGTTTCTACCGCCTTCTGTACATCACCGCGAACTCAAACCCCGGATTCGACGGGAACAAGTGATGCACCATCCGCAGGCGCTCGGCCATGGCGGCCGGCTGCAGCAGCGGATAATCGCGCTCGCGCAGATCGTGATAGTCGAGATCGAGGCACGTCGCCAGCAAGTAGATGGCAATCGCATCGGCGAATGCGGCTTCGAAGTACTCGGTCTTGGCGCGTTCGGCGTCGGCGCCGGGTGAGGTCGCGAGCTTGCGCGATTCGTACGCATCCATGCTGGTCTCGCCGCGGACCTTGTCCTCCACCTGCTTCCACGCCAGGTCGGTGAATTCCTGCGCCACGCCCGCGCGCTCCACGAACGCATGCGCCACGTTGATGTAGAACTCGAAAGCGACCGAGAACTTGTCGTCCATCAGGCGCGTCGAGATGAATACGCACTGCGAGTCGCCGGCATTGATGTTGCGATGGCAAACGGCCTGGTCGCTGAGCGCGACGTCGTAGCGATCGGCGATCAGCGTGTCGTCGCCCTGCCCGACCGTGAGTGGTACGAAGTAGTAGGCCTTGCGCGTCAGCGCCGCCGCGATGCTGCGCGGCACCGCTGCGACGATCCGCTCCAGGTCCGCCATCGCCAGCGACAACTCGCCGCTGGTGGCGTAGCAAATGCCGTTCGCCCCTTGCGACACCGGCGCGTGCCGGATGACCTCGCTGGCCGGCTGCGTCGCCGCCTGTGTGGCTTGTGCCATTGGCCTGATTCTAACGGCTTTTCACCACGAAGGCACGAAGGCACGAAGGATTTTCAATCCTCTTCGTGTCTTTGTGTCTTCGTGGTGGATGTCCTAAAACCGCACAAAATCGCGCGAGAGCAACACGTTGCCCTCGGGATCGTTCCGGTAATTCAGCTTGACGCGCGACCCCACGGGCAGTTGGTCGCGCACATTGCCGACGAATGTGACCAGCCGCGAGTCCTTGGCGCCATCGGGCTTGAACTCGACGATCGTCTTGTTCGGCATCCCGACACTCGATTCGAAGAATTGCAGGTCGAGCACCGTGCCCTTCTCCACGACCGTGGGCTGCGCTGCGCCCGGTAGCATGACGGCGACGGCCGTGCCTTCCGCGGTGGCCATCTTCATGCCGCGCAGTTCCAGCATCGCGCCCAGGCCGAAGACGCCCGAGATCGTTAGCAGGATGATGATCATGAACAAGCCATCCACCGTGAACAGCGAACCGGAGAGCACGATGTAGGCGATGCCCAGGATGGGCACTAGGGCAAGCAAACCGGCAAGTGCGGCAAATCTCATGGGCGTGTCGTGGGACTGCGACCTGCGATTCTAATCAGGCGGATGCGAAAGCACAACGCTCCGTGTAGAAGCAACACCCTAAACCGCAGATTGCGCAGAGAACCCGTCGCAGATTAACGCCGATCAATCCGCGAAATCTGCGGCCTTTATCTGCGCAATCTGCGGTTTACGATTTTGCCTTTACGCCGTGCTGTGTCGCGCGGGTTGCCTGTACCTAGGTAACTTTAGCGCCGCAACTGCACCTTCACATTCGTGTTTCCACCTATAGCAACGCGCGCCACGCGTATTCGGCCAGGCAAAGAACGCCGGCCGCGGAGGACTTATGAAGTTGCATCGTTTCCTGATCCCTGTGCTGCTGGCAGGCGCGCTGGCTGCTCCCTTGCGCGCGCAGACGCCCGCGCCCGTGGTGCGCGATAACGACATCACGCGCGGCGAGCTCGCGCGCTTCGACGACTTCCTCGACCATCACGAGGCGATTGAGCGCGACCTGAACCAGCATCCCGCGCTCATCCACGACGCCAATTACGTCAACGCGCATCCCGAGCTGCGCGAGTTCCTGCAAACGCATCCGGGAGTCCGCGAAGAGATCCGCGAGAACCCGCGCTACTTCATGACGCGGGAGCGTCGCTATGACCGGCGCGAAGACCGTGTCAACCGCGGCGAAGTCGCGCGCTTCGATGAGCAGTATCTCGATCGCCATCCCGAAGTCGCCCGCGAACTCGCCCGCGACCCGCGTCTCATCGACAACCGCGAGTGGGTGCAGCGCCATCCCGGACTCGAAGAGTATCTGCGCGCCCATCCGCAGGTCCGCGAAGACCTGCGCGAGCACCCGAACAAGTTCATGAAGCGCGAGGCCAAATACGAGCGCAAGGAAGAAAGGCGCGAGGAAAAGCGCGAAGCCAGAATGCGCAAGCGCAAACAGTAAGCAGGTTGCCCGGCGCACGCGGCCGGGGTCCCCATGAAGCCCTATGTGTGGCTTCGGGGGTGGTCAGAAGCGGTCGGCTCCCCGGGCCGGCCGTTTCTGTTTCTATTAGCTGTCATCCTGAGCGAAGCGAGTCCCGCGGCAGCGGGACGAACGCAGTCGAAGGATCCCTATAGAACCTGTGCCACTGGCGAGCCTTTCTACCCGTCCACCACCACGTTCGTCAGCGTGCCCACGCCCTCGACCGTGATCTCCACCAGGTCACCCGCTTTGATCGGGCCGACGCCCGCAGGCGTTCCGGTCGCAATGAGGTCACCGGGATACAGCGTCATGATGCGCGAGATGTAGCGGATCAGCGTGTCGAGCCCGAAGATGAAGTCGCGCGTGTTGCCGCTCTGCCGTACTTCGCCGTTCACCTTTGCTTCCACGCTCACGCCGGCCCACGGATCGGGATCGGTGCTCACTACCGGCCCGACCGGGCAGAACGTGTCGAAGCCCTTCGCGCGCGTCCACTGGCTGTCTTTTTTCTGTAGATCGCGCGCCGTGACGTCGTTCACGCACGTGTAGCCGAGGATGTACGGCCGCACGGTCTCGTTGTCGCTCAGCCGCGCACACTGCCGCCCGATCACCACACCCAACTCAGCTTCATGATCGACGCGCTGCGAAACGCCCGGGCGCCGGATCGGATCATGCGGTCCGATCACCGCCGAAGGCGCTTTCAGGAATAGCAACGGCTCGGTGGGGACATCGTGGCCGAGCTCGGCCGCATGTTCGCGATAGTTGCGTCCGACGCACACGATCTTCGACGGCGCCAGCGGCGCCAGCAGGCGGGTCGTCGCCAGCGGGATCGGCGGGATCTCGACGCCCCCGGCGTGGTCCATCGAGACCGCCGGCGCGCCCAGCGGCGGCTCCATCAGCCGAATGATCTGCTCTTCGCCGTCCACGACCTCGATCAGGCCGTACGCCGTGCCGGCATCGATCTGAAAGCGGCAATATTTCATGCGAGTACCGGGTACCGCGTTGCGAGTCGCGAGTGTAGCACTCGTCTTCGATAATCAACCGCTAGAACCGCTCATCCTGAGCGAGTGCGAAATGAGCGCAGCGACTTGAGCGTGAGTCGAAGGACCCCACGGATCTTTCGCTCTTAGACGCCGTCGGTACTTCTCTTCCACCACAGTCTTCTCGCCGCTACTGCGGCACTCTCTCGCTCGTTTCCGGCGACCGCGCACTCTCGTTCCCGCGCAGGTCCACCGCACTGACCGAATAGAAGTACTGCTTCCCAGCCGCCACCTGCGAATCGCGCGTCGCCGGCGAGCGCAACAGGTCAGCGTTGATCTTCTGCGCCGCGCCGCCCGCTTCGCGCCGATACAGGTTGTAGCCGGCGAGGTCGGGCTCCTGGTTTGGCGTCCACGTCAGGTCAATGAAGCGCTGCCCGTTCAACTCGGTGAACACCGCCTGCACGCCCTGCGGCGCCCCCGGTGGGAATACATCGTGAACGAGGACCTTGATCGGAGCAGAACTCTCGCCGCGCAC
>CAYWSH010000211.1:0-5858 GCA_964460655.1 uncultured Terriglobales bacterium
GATGATCTTGGCGCGCTTCTCGCGCTCCGCCTCGGCCTGCTTCGCCATGGCGCGCAGCATGGACTCCGGCATGTCCACCTGCTTCACTTCGACGGTTGTCACTTTCACGCCCCACGGATCGGTGTGCTGGTCCAGGATCTCCTGCAGCCGCATGTTGATCTTGTCGCGATGCGCCAGCAGTTCGTCGAGTTCCACCTCGCCGAGCACCGAGCGCAGCGTTGTCTGCGCGAACTGCGACGTCTGGTAGCGATAGTTGTCCACCTGGACGACCGCACGCCGCGCGTCCACCACCTTCAGGAAGATGACCGCGTTCACTTTCAGCGTGACGTTGTCGCGCGTGATGATGTCCTGCGGCGGCACCTCGAACGCTTCCTGCTGCAGCGAGACGCGCCGCAGCGTGTCGATCGGCTTGAAGATGAAGATGATGCCCGGCCCCTTCGACTGGTCGAGCACGCGCCCCAGGCGCAGCACCACACCGCGCTCCCACTCCTTGAGGATGTTGATACAGCTCAGCAGATAGAACGCAACGACGACAAGGACGATGATCCAGGGATTCATCGCAAGCCTCCAGTCTTCCGGACGCGGAATTCTAAAGCATGGCGCGACGTTGCGCGGACGCGACGCCCTGAATCTGTGATATTGCGATAACCGCTTGGCTCACGTGGCGCGGACGCCCTCGTCCGCGGTTCGGCCGTAAGGCCGAAAACATCGGTGGTGTCGGGTGCCCCACCCTTCCGCTTTAGCGGAGGGTGGGATACTGCAGGACTTCAGTCTTGCCGAAATCGTGTGGACAGCCGCCTCGGCTGTGCACTGCCGACTGGGCAACCGATCAGAAGAATCCCGCTCATCCTGAGCGCGTCGAAGGACCCCAGTCACGTTACGAAGCCGGGTGCCCCACCCTGGCCGGTTTTGCCAGGGTGGGATTTGTCGCTGTGCCGGCACCACTCTTTCGAAGGGGCACGGCTTCAGCCGTGCCGTCAAACACCGCTGGGGTAACCACCGCGCGAACGAGACGAGCGTGAGCGAGTCGTTGTGAGCATTAAGAAGAAGTCATTTCCCACACGCAAAACTCTCCGCCTTCTTCGCATCCCCACCCTTGTACTCCGCCTTCTGCGGATACGGACACAGCGGCCGCTTGATCTCACTGTTCCCTTTTCCCGCGATCACCGCACCCGGCGCCGTTCCCTTCTCCACCCAATCCTCCAGTGACACGAACATCCCGTCGCTCCGGCTGCTCGGACCGCCTTGACCGAAAGAATCCGCGCCCGGCCCACCGGCGCAATGTTGCACACCCGGCGCCAAGTAGAGCCGCAGGAATGAATCGGCGTCGCGCTGCCCCATGCGCTGCACCACGCTGTTGTAGTAATCCACCGAGTTCAGCGCGGGGATCGCGGGATCGTTCCAGCCGTGCCACACGATCAGCTTGCCGCCGTGCTTCTCGAATGGCGCAAGATTGGGGTCGGTCGCGTTCAGCGTGCCCGCCAGTTTCTTGTCCGCCGCCGCGACTGCTTCATCGATGGTCACGCTCTTGTAATCCCAATCGGCCTTCTCGTAGACCATATTCGCGAAGAATCCGTTGCCGAACGCGAACAGCAGTGACCGCCCGGGCGCCGGTCCCGTGACCCACAGCGACCAGCCGCCACCACCCAGTTCCGCGCCGGGCACGTAACCGGGAAACAGCAGCTTGCGCTTGGAATCGCGCGCGCCGTCGTACATCTTCTTCAGCGCGGTGATCTGCGGCTGCGTCAGGCAGGCGTTCGATTCCTCGGCTTCACACTTCAACACCGCGGGATCGAACTTGCACGCCCGCGGATCGTTCAGGACCCCGTCTTCCACGCCGTCGCTGGCGTCGCATGCCTTGTTCACTGCGGCCGAGATCGCGGCCATCTTCGGGCCCGCGATGTAGCTCTCCGGCGGCACCGTCGTCGCCTGCGCGTTGGAGATCGCGAACGTTAGCAAGTGCGTCCAGTAGTTGGCCGGGGCGCCCGCCAGGATCCCGTCGTAATCCTCGGGATAGCGTTGTGCTTCCATCAGGGCGCCGCGCCCACCGTTGGAGCAGCCCACAAAGTAGGAATGCGCCGCGTCTTTCGTGTAGTAGCTCCTGATCGCTGCCTTCGCCACGCGCGCCACCTCATGGTTCGCGCGATAGCCGAAGTCGATCACCTTCTCCGGATGTCCGAGCGCCCAACTAGCCTCCGTTGGGATGCCATGATGTCCCGTATCGGTCCCTGCCGCAGCCGCTCCGTTCGTCACCGCGGCCGCCAGTTGACCGGACGGCATGTCGCCCGCAAAGCCACCGTTGCCGTACCCGACCAGTCGGCCATTCCAGCCGCTGGTCGGCAGCCAGACTTCGATGTCGATGTCGGAATCCGCACTGGGCGCGGACTTTGCCACCACCCGGCAGAACTCCGGCACCTTCGCGTAGGGATTCGCCGCCGGCTGCGGCACTCCCGGCGGCAGCGGAGGCGCAGGGAACGCACCCGCCGCGACCACTGTCGCGCTCACGACCTTCACGTGGTCGAGCGCGAGCTTCGCTAGCGCCTCACACTTCGCGGAGCCTTCGGCGACTTGCGCCGCTCCGCTGCTGATCGCGGCCACGATCACGAGAATGATTTTGAGAATGCTCTTCATGGCGCCGCAGCATAGCACCTTCACGAATCCCAGTTCCTGGGTGCCCCAGACGAGCGTTCTCTGCTCGTCTGCGCTCGGGTGCCCCACTCGGGGGTCCCCGCGAAGCCCGATGTTGGCTTCGTGGGGTAACGTCCTGGCCGGGTTTGCCAGGGTGGGATTATCGCTGCGACAATCCGGGAGCAGATCGCAGATCTTGCAGAGGGAGCAGGTTCGAATGTCCATGAAGCTGATCGGCACCATCGGCGCTGTTGTCTGCTGCATCGCATGCTGGGGAGAAGACAAAGTCCCGCCGCTGGAGCGCATGCCCGCGGCGCTCGAGACTCGCTTCGCCCTGAGCGCTGCGCCTCCGCACCTGCGCGAGAACGCGACCGTCTATCTGTTGGATCCTGCAAGAGGTTACGTGCTCGGCCGTCAGGGCACGAATGGAGCGAGTTGCCTCGTCGTGCGGAGCGACTGGCAATTCACCGCAGCCTTTCGCGATGACATCTTCTGGGCCGTCTGCTTCGACGCGGAGGGCTCCAGGACGCTGCTACAGGATTACATCGTCGCCGCCGAACTGCGCGCCCACGGCAAGGACGCAGGCGAGGTCCACCGCGAAGTCACCAGCCGGCTGGGAACATCCGCTTCTCCCAACCCATCGCGTACCGGTGTCGCTTACATGATCGCGCCCATCATGCGCGGCTTTACCAGCGCTCCCGGTCCCGTGACCATGAACATGCCGCACTACATGTTCTATGCGCCCAATCTCAAGGACGCCGACATCGGCGGCGCCGGCTTCAGCAAGCAGTATCCGTTCATGCTGGGCATGAGCCACGGACGCGACGACTACATCATCCTGCTCGTGGGCGAAGCCGAACGCGCGCAGATCATCCGCGAGTCGAAGGACCTGCTTGACCAGCTCTGCTCCTACCGGCGCTATCTCTGCACCAACGCCGCCACACAAGCACGCACGCCCGTCGACCGACAGCCTGAATGACCTTGCGTCAACCCGGCGGCGTCTGAGGTTCAAAAAAGGAATGAACGCCGGCACACTCCGCCGTCTTTACTTGCGGAGGCTTCCCATGAACAAGACGCTCGTTCTCCTCGCCGTCATCCTCGGCGCTTTCTTGTTGATCCACGCCCAGGGTCAGCGCGAAACACCGCGCTACGACTACCGCAGCATCAGCACGAACGCCGAGCAGCTCGGCGCAGAACTGATGCACGCGCAGAATGACGGCTGGCAACTCGTGACCGTGGCGCCGCGCGCCCACAACGCTGCCATCCAGCTGCGCAACAGCACCGGCGGACCGGTCAACTCGGCTGTCCTGGTCTTGGGCGCGATCCAATACGACAGCAACGCGCAAACGCTCGTCGCCGTCCTGCGCCGCCCGCAATAGCAAGGGTTCGGGTGCCCCACCCTGAGCGTCCTCGGCGAAGGGTGGGATGGCACTGTCGATTCGATCGCGAGTGAGCTGTGGACTATCTTGCCGCCGGCTCGACGTGCAGCACGAGACCTTCGATTTCCCTCACTGCTACGCGCTCACCGGCGCCGATTGGTGCGTTCGCCACCGCGTTCCAGATCTCGCCACTGATGAAAACCTTGCCTTCCGGCGCCAGCGCGGTGCGCGCCACGCCGACTTCGCCGATCAACCCCGCCGGTCCCGTCATCGCCTTCTTGCGCTGCGCCTTGAATGCCAGCGTCGCCAGGAACACGGTGATCAAACCCAGCGGCACACTCACCGACAGCGCGGTCCACAGATGCACGCGCATCTCGGGGATCGGCCCATCCACGAGCAGCAGTCCGCCGATGGTCAGCGCCGCGACGCCGCCGATGCCGAGCGCGCCATGCGTCTGGAACTTCGCCTCCAGCGCGAACAGCGCGAACGCCGCCAGGATCATGACCAGCGCCGCGTAATGCGTCGGCAGCATGTTGAGCGCAAACACCGCCAGCAGGATGAAGATCAGCCCGACGACACCAGGCACAACCGCCCCCGGATGGTTGAACTCCGCGTAGAGTGCGAGCAGGCCGAGACCGAGCAGCGCGAAGGCGATGTTCGGGTCCATGAGCGACGACAGGATGCGCTGCTTCAGCGTCATCGGCATTTCGCGCACGGTCTTTCCCGCCGTGTGCAGCGTGACCTTGCGCCCATCGAAGCGCGCGAACGTCTTGCCGTCGAGCTGCTGCAGCAGGTCGTGCTCGCTCGGCGCGACCACGTCGATCAAATGTTCGTGCAGTGCTTCGGCTTCGGTGAACGACTTCGATTCGCGCACCGCGCTCTCCGCCACCGCGACGTTGCGTCCGCGCTTCTCGACGACCGACCGCATCAGCGCGGCCGCATCGTTCTCCAGCTTCGCCTTCATCACGTCGTCCATCTTGTCGCCGCCGAGCGTCACCGGATGCGCCGCACCGGTGTTCGTGCCCGGCGCCATCGCCGCGACATCCGCCGCTTCGAGAATGAAGAAGCCTGCCGACGCCGCGCGGCTCCCACTCGGGCCGACGTAGATAATGACCGGCACTTCCGAGCCGACGACCTTCGTGATGATGTCGCGCGTGGAATCGACCAGCCCGCCGGGCGTGGAGAGCACGATCAGGACCGCGTCGGCATGCTGTTGCGCCGCGTAGTCGAGCGCCCGCCCGATGTACTCATCGCTCACCGGGTGGATCATGTCGTTGACCGTGATCTTGACGATGTCGGCGCTCGCCGCACCAAGAATGGCCAGCGTCACGAGGAGTGAGCGAAAAGCATAAAGCGTAAAGCGTAAAGCGGTTTTCATGGCATCACCGCGGAGCACGCTGTCGCGCCGCGATGTCGCGCTTCAAGCCCTGCGCCGCGGCATTCAGCGGCTCGAGCGCCAGCGCGGCATCGGCGTTCCGGGCAGCGGCCTCCAGCTTATTGTCGCGCAATTCGAGGCGTCCGAGCACGAGATATGCCTCGACCAGCGGCTGCAGGCGCAGCGCGGCCGTGGCTTCGCTGCGTGCGGCCACCGCATCGCGCGCTTCGAGCGACGCCCCCAAACCCGCGTGGGCCGCGGGGTTGGCGGGATCCAGCACCACGGCTTCGCGGAACTCCTTCTCCGCGTCCAGGGCAAAACCCTGGGTCAGGAGCTGGCGGGCATGTTCCACGTGGAACAAAGCGTGGGTGGCGGGGTCGGACTGGGCGAGGCGGGCCTCGGAGACGTTGCGGATCTCGAGCTCCAACTGGCGAAAGGACTGCTCATCATAGTTGCGCTTGATGCGCTCAAGGGCG
>CAYWSH010000212.1:0-5849 GCA_964460655.1 uncultured Terriglobales bacterium
TTCCCCGGCGGCTTCATCGACCAGTTCGTCGGCACGGCGCTGCTCATGTTGCTCATCTGCGCGCTAACCGACGACCGCAACAACGCGCCGCCGGCCCGCCTCGCACCCGTGCTCATCGGGCTCGCTGTTCTCGTCATCGGTATGACGTTCGGCTTCAACGCCGGCTACGCCATCAATCCCGCGCGCGACCTCGGCCCGCGCCTCTTCACCGCGGTCGCCGGCTGGGGCTCGGGTGTCTTCACCGCGGGCAACAATTGGTGGTGGGTACCGGTGGTGGCGCCGTGCATCGGCGCGGTCGCGGGCGCGTTCACGTATGACTCCATCATCCGCCGCCATGGAGCCGGCGCGTGAGCCGCTACGTCCTCGCACTCGACCAGGGCACAACCTCCAGCCGCGCCATCCTCTTCGACCACGAAGGCGGGATCGCCGGCGTCGGCCAGCAGGAGTTTCCCCAGATCTATCCCAAGCCCGGCGAGGTCGAACACGATCCCGAGGCGATCTGGTCGTCGCAGCTCGCTGCCATCCGCGGCGCACTCGCGGCGGCGAAGGCAACAGCCAACGACATCGTTGCGGTCGGCATCACCAACCAGCGCGAGACCACGGTGCTCTGGGAACGCGCCACGGGTAAGCCTGTGGCCAATGCCATCGTGTGGCAGAGCCGGGTAAGCGCGCCCATCTGCGAGCGCCTCAAGCAGGACGGTCACGAACCGACGTTCCGGCAGCGCACCGGCCTCGTGCTCGACCCTTATTTCTCCGGCACGAAGATCAAGCATCTGCTCGATGCGCTCCCCGGCCTGCGTGCGCGTGCCGCGAAAGGCGAGGTCCTGTTCGGTACCGTCGACTCGTTCCTGATCTGGCGGCTCACCGGCGGCCGTGTCCACGTCACCGACCCGAGCAATGCCAGCCGCACGCTGCTCTTCAACCTGCGCACCGGCGACTGGGACGACGAACTGCTGCGTCTGCTCGACGTGCCGCGCGCCATGCTGCCGAAGATCGTTCCCTCGAGCGGCGCGCTCGGCGAAACAGAGGCGTCGCTGCTCGGCCGCGCTGTACCGATCGCCTCTGCTATCGGCGACCAGCAGGCCGCGCTCTTCGGCCAGACGTGTTTCGCGCCCGGCGAAGCGAAGAACACCTACGGCACCGGCTGCTTTCTGCTGATGAACACCGGTCACACTCCGGTCGCATCACAATCGGGATTGCTGACTTCGGTCGCGTGGAATGTCGGCGGGAAGACGAGTTTCTGCCTCGAAGGTTCCGTGTTCATCGCGGGCGCGGTGGTGCAATGGCTGCGCGACGGGCTGCGCTGCATTGCGACATCGCAGGAAGTGGAAGCGCTCGCAGCTTCCGTGAAGGATGCTGGTGGAGTCTACTTCGTGCCGGCGTTCGTCGGGCTCGGCGCGCCCTACTGGGACCCGTACGCGCGCGGCACCATCGTCGGCCTGACGCGCGACACCACCGCCGCGCACATCGCACGCGCCGCCGTGGAATCCATGGCCTACCAGACGCGCGACGTGCTCGAAGCCATGCAGCGCGATGCCGCCACGCCGCTCACACTGCTGAAGGTCGACGGCGGCGCGGCGCGCAACGACCAGATGCTGCAATTCCAATCGGACCTGCTGGGAATGCCCGTGCAACGGCCGGTCGTTTTCGAAACGACCGCACTCGGCGCGGCGTATCTTGCCGGTCTCGCCACGGGCTTCTGGAAAGACCTAAGCGACGTCGGCCATCACTGGAAGCTGCAAAGGGAATTTCGTCCCCAGATGCCCACGGCACAGCGTGATGAGCTCTACGCCGCGTGGAAGAGAGCTGTGGAGTGCAGCCAGCACTGGAGCGCTGCGTAGCGGCGGTGAATCACTTCACTATTGGGACGCGCGGATCCATGTGGTTTCCCCACGAGGCTTTCACCCACACGTGATCGGAGTCTTCGGTGTTGTTCAATCCGCGCGCGCTGCCCGCCAGGCAATTGAGGTAATAGACGTCGTACCCGTGCCCGGCGACCACGGGGTGGAAGCCGTCACGCACCAGCACGACGTCGCCATCGTGCGCCGTCACGGTGAGGTCGCGGCTGCCATCCTTCCTATAGAGGCGCTGGTGCGCGAACCCGCCCTTGCGGGCGATGCGGTAGTAGTAGATCTCATCGAGGTCGAGTTCCTGCGGCGGCTTGTGCTCATCGTGCTTGTGCGGCGGGTAGCTCGACCAGTTCCCGCTCGGCGTGTAGACCTCCACCAGGATGAGCTTGTCGGCCGGGAAATCGGGCGGCATGACGTCCACGATCTGCCGCGACGCATTCCCGCCACCGCGCAAGTAGGTCTTGACGTCTTGCGGCGTGATGACCTTCGGCTCGAGCTTAGCCGTCGACGGCGCACGGCACTCCGCGATCTCGCACACCGTTTCAGCCGTGATCTCGACGCTGTGCTGGGGCGGCAGGTAGATCACGTGCGGCAGACCGTCGAAGACGCTCGTGCGTTTGCCGATGGCCAGCGCGCGTCCGCCCCAATCCGCCTGGCAACGCCCGCTCAGCAGAACGAATGCGGCCTCTTCGTCCTGCAGGTTCACGCGCAGCGTCGCTTCGGCCGGCAGGCGATGTACAAAGAAACTCATCCACTCCCACTTCGCCTTGGCGCGCGGCAGGTTCAGCAGGCGGCCTTGCTTGTCCGGCTTCTCCGCCGAATGCACGAGGAAATCATTCACTTGATTCATTTCCTGCCGCCCTTCCTGCCACCGGACGCGGCGCTCTTCGCCTGCGCACGCGCGCTGCCGGCGCGCGCCGGGAAGAAATATCGTTCCTTCTGGCGCGCCGCGCGATACTTTTCGCCCGCCGCCTGCACCGCCGGTTGCGGCGAGACCTCGGCGATGGGCACGTCCCACCAGCTCTTGTATCCGCCGACGCGCTCGTTCATGTCCGTCTCGAGCGCGATCACGGTGGTCACCTTCGAGACGCGCGCCTGCTCGAGCGCCTTCGTCAGTTCCTTGTGATTCTGTGCCCGCACGGTCTTCGCGCCCAGTGACGCCGCATTCGCCGCCAGGTCCAGCTGGATCGGCGCTCCCGCCAGTTGCTCGCCCTTGCGATAACGATACTCCGTCCCAAACCCGCCGGAGCCGCACGCGCGGCTCAGTCCACCGATCGAGCTGAACCCCCTGTTGTCCAGCAGCACCACGTTGATCTTGATCCCTTCCTGCACCGCCGTCACCAGTTCCTGCGCCATCATCAAGTACGAGCCGTCGCCGACCATGACGTAGACCTCGCGCGCCGGATCCGCGAGCTTCACCCCGATCCCGCCGGCGATCTCGTAACCCATGCACGAGTAGCCGTACTCGAGGTGATAGCCGTGGGGATCGCGCGCACGCCACAGTTTGTGCAGGTCGCCCGGCAGGCTGCCCGCCGCGCAGACCACGACGTCGCGCGGCCGCAGGAAGCGGTTCACCGCACCGATGATCTCCGCCTGCGTCAGCTTCTCCTTGTCCTTAATGGCGATGACGCGGTCGAGCTCGTGTTCCCACTTCGCCCGCAGGTCGCGCACCCGCCGGGCATACGCAGCGGCGACCCGATGTCCACGCAAAGCTGCTTCCAGCTCTTCCAGCGTCACCCGCGCATCGCCGGTAAGCGGCAGCGCAGCATGCTTAGAGGCATCGGATTCGGCGACGTTGAGGTTGATGAACCGTACGTTCGCGTCCTGGAACGCTGTTTTCGACGCCGTGGTGAAGTCCGAATAGCGCGTCCCGATGCCGATGACGAGATCGGCTGCGCGCGCCAGGAGGTTCGCCGCCGAGGTTCCCGTAGCACCGATCGCGCCGACGTATTGTTCGTGGTAGTAGGGCAGCGCTCCCTTGCCTGCCTGCGTCTCGCCGACCGGGATGCCGGTCTGCTTGGCGAAGCGCGCCAGGACCTCGGTCGCCGCCGAGTAGATAACGCCGCCGCCAGCAACGATCAGCGGCCGCTTCGCGGCGCGGACCCACGCCACCGCCGTCGCCAGCGCGTTCGCATCGGGCCGCGGCCGCGCGATGTGCCACACGCGCTTTTCGAAGAACTCGCGCGGATAATCGAACGCCTCGGCTTGCGTGTCCTGGGGCAGCGCGAGCGTGACGGCGCCGGTCTCGGCCGGCGAGGTGAGCACGCGCAGCGCTTCCGGCAACGACGTGAGCAGTTGTTCCGGCCGCTGGATCCGGTCCCAATAGCGCGACACCGGCTGGAAGCAGTCGTTCACGGAGATGTCCTGCGTGGCCGCCGATTCGAGCTGCTGCAGCACCGGCGCGACGTTGCGGCGCGCGAACACGTCGCCGGGCAACAACAGGACGGGCAAGCGGTTGATCGTCGCGGTCGCGGCGCCCGTCACCATGTTGGTCGCGCCCGGGCCGACGGAGCTCGTACAGGCGAACGCGCGCAAACGATCGCTAGTCTTGGCGAACGCCGTCGCGGTGTGCACCATCGCCTGCTCGTTGCGCACCAGGTAATAACGGAAGTCCGGATTCTGCTGCAGCGCTTCGCCCACACCGGCGACGTTGCCATGGCCGAAGATGCCGAAGCAGCCGCCGAAGAACCGCTGCTCGCGGCCGTCGCGCTCCGTGTACTGCTGCTTCAGGAAGCCGATCAGCGCCTGCGCCATGGTCAATCGTCGGGTCATGGATGCCTCAGTGGCTGGCCTCGACTTTCTGCGCGCGCCCCTGCGTCTCGTGGACATGCGTCTCCGCCGGCAACATCGGGAGACGCGCGGCGCCGAACAGGCCGGCGTCGGGACCGAGCTCGGCTTTGCGGATCTCCGTGCCGCGGCTCGCGCGGTAGACGAATGACCGCTTCTCGACCTCTTCAAAGATGAACGGAGAAAAAATGTCCCACGCGCCCGAACCGCCGCCACCGATGACGAACATCGGCAGGTTGAGCGCGTTGATCATGCCAGCAAGCGCGATCCCCAGCCCGCGGCCGACCTCGCCGAAGATGCGCAACGACGCGGCATCGCCCTGTACCGCCAGGTCATAAACCGTCTTCGAGGTGAAGAACGGATCCTGCTCGATGGCCTGCCGCAGCGCCGGCGCCGTGCCTCCGGCAGCGGCTTCGCGCGCCATGCGCACGATGCCGGTCGCGCCCGCGAACGTCTCGAGGCAGCCATTGTTCCCGCACGGACACGGCGCACCTTCGGGGTCGACCGTCATGTGTCCCGGTTCGCCGGCCATGCCCGTCATGCCGTGCCACATCTCGCCGTCGAGGATGATCCCGCCACCTACGCCCGTGCCCAGCGTGAGCATGCACATGGAGTCATGGTCGCGGCCCGCGCCCAGCCAGAACTCGCCCATGGCGCCGGCGTTGGCGTCGTTCTCCAGGATGACGCTCATCCCGAGCTGCCGCTCGATCTCGTCGCGCACCGGGTAGTCGTGCCAGCCAGGCAGGTTCGGCGACTCGCGCAGCACGCCGGTGCGCAGATCGATGATCCCCGGGATCCCGATGCCCACACCGACCAGCGACCCAGCGTCGCGATGCTTCTCCGCCAGCGCCCGGATGTTCTCCACCATCGCACCGACGATCTTGTCGGTAGTGCGCAGCGCCTTGGTGCTGGTGGTCACCTTGTCCAGCATGTGCCCTTGCGCATCGACGACGGCTACCCGCAGGTTCGTCCCCCCCAGATCTACCCCGATCGCCAGCGTGGTCATAAGCGGCAAAGTCTAAAAGATTCGCGTGGCACGTGCTTGGAAAAATGCGAACTCTCGGCCCGGCACCACGGTTTTCCCCGCGCTGAACGTGGGTTTCACCAGGGTCGGCCATTTGGCCCATCCTGCGCCGCCTGCTATAATCACACCTGACGAGCGGGAGTAACTCAGCGGTAGAGTGCGACCTTGCCAAGGTCGAAGTCGCGGGT
>CAYWSH010000213.1:0-5681 GCA_964460655.1 uncultured Terriglobales bacterium
GAAAAATTCTCGACCTTGCCGTGTCCGTACTGGTGCTCCGCGTCGGCCGGCTTGTCGGAAACGCGCACCGAGAACAGCGTGATCACCGCCGCTACCAGGTCGAGGCCCGAGTGCGCCGCCTCCGACAGGATGCCCAACGAACCCGTCGTCACACCGACCACGATCTTCAGCGCCGTGATCGCGATGGCCGCGAAGACGGAGTGCAGCGCAACGCTGCGCTTCTCGGCGCGCATCGCACCGTGTGCGGCGATCGGCGTTCCCGCCATGCGCTCATTATCAATGCCCGCCGCGCTAGGGGAAAGTCTCCGCGTGCTACGATGACTTTTTGTCGGCTGCCGGAGGAGCTGCCATGCGGTCCCGCGTTGTTTTCTCTTTGTTGCTTTGCGCCTGCGTCGCCCGTGCGCAAAACCCGGCGCCGCCGCCTCCCGCCGAGATCCCGCCTGACGCTCCTGTGATCACCGTTCAGGGTGTTTGCCCGGGCACGCCGCCCGCCGCTAAACACGAGAACTGCTCCGCTACGTTCACGCGTGCGCAGTTTGACAAGCTGACCGATGCGCTCGAGCCGAACCTTCCGCCCAGCCTGCGCTCGCGCCTGGCCGATAACCTGGTGCAGTTCTTCATCATGAGCGAAGCCGCGCGCAGCCAGGGACTGGAGAACGACCCTGCGACACAGGAACTCCTGCGTTACCAGCGGATGGCCGTGCTCACCAACGCCCTGAACCAGCGGCTGCAGCGCAGCACGCGTGAAGTCAAGGCCGCCGCCATCGACCAGTACTACCGCGAGCACACGCAGGACTTTGAACAGGTGAAGCTGCGCCGTCTCTACATCCCCAAGACGCCGCCGCCGCCCGCCAAGCGGCTAAGCGACGCCGAGCGCACCAAGCTCGCGGCCGACATGCGCAAGCGCCTCGTAGCCGGCGAAGACTTTGACACGTTGCAGAAGGCCATTTACAGCACCATCGGCCTTACGAATCCGCCGCCCACGAACATGGGCCCGCAGCGCCGCGGCTTCCTGCCGGAGGAACAGCAAGACGCGGTCTTCGCGGCGAAGATCGGCGAGATCACACCGGTCCTCTCCGATACGCTCGGCGAATACGTCTACAAAGTGGAAGCGCACGAGACGTTGCCACTCGAGAGCGTGCGCGCCGACATCAACCGCACGCTGCAGGACCGCCAGTACCAGGACCAGCTCAACCAGATCTTCGGCAACGTGAAGGTGCGGCTCGACCCGCAGTACTTCGGGCGCTCGTCCGTCGAACTTCCGGGCCAGGCGCCTTCCGCTTCGCCGGAACCCATCGGGCCCCGCACCGTTCCACCGCCAGCACCGAAGCCTCCAGCGAAACCATAGACGCGCATGCAGAAAGTCGTCGTTACCGGCATCTCCGGCAATCTCGGTCAGCGCCTCGCCCGCCAACTCGGCGACGCGCGCATCATCGGCATCGACTTTGCCGAGCCCCCGCGCGATGCCGCCCCGTTATGGCGATTCAACCGCCTCGACCTCGGGCAGGAAGACTCCTGCCACGAGCTCACGCGCATCTTCGCCATCGAACAGCCGCAGGCGGTCGTGCATCTCGCTTTCGTCATCGACCCGGTCCGCACCGGCGTGCTCGACGTCGATCGCATGTGGCGCATCAACGTGGCCGGGACGGCCCGCGTCATGGAAGCCATCCAGGTCTACCAGCGCCGTGGCGGCTCGATCACGAAGTTCATCTTCCCCAGCAGTGTCTCGGCCTACGGACCCGACCTGCCGCATCCGGTGAAAGAAGATGCGCCGCTGCAAGGCCACACGCTGCCTTATGCCGTCCACAAGCGCGAGGCCGACCTGGTGGTGCAGAAGCGTGCCGGCATGATCGCCCCCACCCGCACGTACATCCTGCGGCCGCATCTATTTGCCGGCGCTACCATGCAGAACTACTTGATCGGCACGCTGCGCGGCACTCCCGGCGGGAAAGGCCCATGGGGTGAGCGCTTGCGCAAGCGCGGGACACGACTGCCGGTGCTGCTGCCCTGGGGAAAGAGGTACCTGGAGAACCGCTACCAGTTCGTCCACGTTGACGACGTCGCCCGGCTCATCGCGCACATCCTGGGCCGGCAGCAGGCAGACGCCGGCTTGACCATCCTCAACGTCGGCGGCCGCGGCGAGCCCGTCACCATCGAGCGCATGGTACAGCTCGCGAACCAGAAGCTCGTCCGCCTGCCCAGCCGCGCGCTGGTCAAGAGGATCCTGAAGTATTTGTGGGACCGTGGCGCGACCGACTTCCCGCCGGAAGCGTTTCCGTACCTTGTCGGCAACTACACCATGGACCTCACACGGATGCAGCACTTCCTCGGCGCCGACTACGAGAGCGTGTTGCGGTTCACCATCGAAGAAGCCCTCGCCGACAGCTTCGCACCCGTGGAAAAACAGTCTGTCAGTCAGTCAGTTCCTCAGTCCGTCAGCTAAGAGGTTAGAGCTGGTTTAATAGACGCTTTGAAAGGGCGGGCCTTCCAGGCCCGCCGTTAGACGCAGCCCGGGATGCGGCTTTAGCCGCTGAGGGAAGGGGTTTCCCGGCTCCCAGCAAGGCATTCCTGAGACCAGTTGTAGAGTTGGAACCCATCGTGCCCGATTCCCTGAAGTACTGACGTACTGACTTACTTCTTCCCGCGCAACAACCCCACTGCCCCGAACGTGTACGGCGTCCAACTCACCTGCTGGAATCCCGCCGCGCGCATGCGCTCGAGCATCTCTTCCGGCGCCGGAAAGCGCTCGATCGATGCCGGCAGATACTGATACGGCCCGCGCATGCCGGATATGAGCGTGCCGATCTTCGGCAAGATCCTGTGCAGATAGAACCGATAGACCGGCGCGAACACACCGCGCGGCTCGCTGAAGTCCAGGATCCCGATCTCACCGCTGGGCCGGAGCACACGCGCGATCTCGCGCAATCCGGCGTCGTAGTTCGCGAGGTTCCGAAAGCCGAACGCGCTCACCACCAGATCAAAGCTCGCATCGCTTACCGGCAACGACAACGCATCCGCCTCGAGCCAGCGCATTGCGCTGCCCGCATGCTTTTGCGCGGCGCGTTGCAGCATCGCGTGTGAAAAGTCCGCACCGATGATCGTGACGCCCGCCGTCGCGCGGCGCGCCAGCGCTCGCGTCATGTCACCCGTGCCGCAACACAGGTCAAGCACGCGCGCACCGGGCCGCGCCAGGATGTGCGCGAACGTCCGTGCCGTGCGCCGCCACCACAGCTTGTCGACGTTGAACGAGAGGACGTGATTCAGCAGGTCGTACCGCGGCGCGATCGCCGTGAACATCTCGCGCACCGCGGCCGCGGCCGCACGCTCGTCGCGTGCGCCGGCCGGCGTCGCGCCTTGACCGCTCATCGGTTGCTCACTCACGCGCGCGCGAGCTGCCGCAGCTCCTCTACCGCCTGCACCACGGCGCGCTCCGACACATCCGTAGCGATCTCCACGTGCCCGATCGCGATGGGCAGTACGAAGTGCACCACGCCATCCGTTGTCTTCTTGTCGCTGCCGAGTCGTCGTGCGATCCGCTTGCCGCTCGCCTTCACTTTCGGCAGCTTCGCATACGCCAGCACCAGCGTGATGATGCGTCGCGCCGTTTCATCGTCGATACGCTTCATACCTGCCGCGAGCTTGCTGGCAGCGATCATGCCCCACGCCACCGCTTCGCCGTGCAGGAAGTGCTTGTAGCCGGTCTCGGCCTCGAGCGCGTGCCCGATGGTATGGCCAAAATTCAAGATGCGCCGCAGGCCGCTCTCGCGCTCGTCCGCCGCGACCACTTCCGCCTTCACCCGCACCGCTTCCGCCACCACCCACGCCAGCGCCGCCGCGTCGCGCTGCAGGATCCGTTCGCGCTTTTCTTCCATGAAGCGGAATATCTCCGGCTTGCTGATGATGCCGCACTTCAACGCTTCGTAGAGACCCGAGCGATACTCGCGCTCCGGCAGCGTGCCCAGCGTCGCGGGATCGGCGATCACGAGCCGCGGCTGGTGATACGTGCCCAGCAGATTCTTGCCGGCGGCGAGGTTCACACCCGTCTTGCCGCCGATCGCCGCGTCCACTTGCGCCAGGAACGTTGTGGGTACCTGGATGACGTCGACCCCGCGCATGTACAACGACGCCAGCAGGCCCGCGACGTCCCCGACCACGCCGCCGCCGAGCGCGATCACCGCCGCCCGCCGGTCGGCGCCGCGCTCCACCATCTTCGCCGCCAGCCCCTCCAGCGTCGCCAGCGTCTTGTAGCGTTCGCCGTCGGGCATCGCGATGAACTCGCCCCTCAGCCCCGCTCTGCTTAGCGCTTTGGCCAGCGTCGTGCCCCAGTGGTTCCGCACCTTCGCGGTCGTCACGACGTACGCGTGCGGCGCTCGTCCCACCGCGTCCTTGATCAGCTCACCGGCGCGCGCCAACAAGCCATGCTCGATCACGACGTCATACGGCCGCGGCGCGACTTTGACCGTGATTCGTTCCACGTTTCCTCTCGCCGCCCATCATAGCCGACCGCGACGTGCGTGCTACGCTGTTGCTTCGCGCACTTCGTCGATGCAGCTTCCCGCCACTACCGATTTCCTCGTCATCGGCGCCGGCATCGCCGGCTTGCGCGCCGCCATTGCGCTGGCCGAAGCCGGCCGCGTCCTCGTGATCGCCAAGAGCGAACTTTCGGAATCGGCCACGCAATACGCGCAGGGCGGCATCGCCGTTGCGCTCAGCGACGAAGACGAGGTCGGTCTGCATCTGCAAGACACGCTCGTCGCCGGCGACGGCCTCTGCAATGAAGAAGCCGCGCGCGTCCTCGTCGCCGAAGGTCCCGACCGGATCGAGGAGCTTATCGCCTGGGGTACGGCCTTCGATCGCGAGCACGGACGCCTCGCCTTCACCCGTGAGGGCGCGCACAGCCGCTCCCGCGTGCTGCACGCGCACGGCGATTCCACCGGGCGCGAGATCGGCCGCGCGCTTTACCAGCGCGCCGCCCAGCTCCCGAACATCACGTTCGTCGAGCACGGATTCACCACCGAGCTCCTCGTGGGTCGAGGCCAGATCGCCGGCGTCGAATTGCTCGACGAGCATAACCAGCCGCACGCCATCCGCGCGCGTGCCGTGCTGCTGGCCAGTGGCGGCCTCGGCCAGGTCTATCGCGAGACGACCAATCCCGGCGTCGCCACCGGCGACGGCGTAGCGATGGCCTGGCGGCGCGGCGCCGAGGTCAGCGACCTGGAATTCGTCCAATTCCATCCCACGGCGCTGTATCTGCAGGGTGCACCACGCTTCCTGCTCTCGGAAGCGCTGCGCGGTGAAGGTGGCTGGCTGCGCAACCCGACGGGCGAGCGCTTCATGCCGCACTACCATCCCATGGCCGAACTCGCGCCGCGTGATGTCGTCGCTCGTGCGATCGTCGCGGAGCTGAACAAGTCAAGCGACCCGAACGCCGTCGTCTACCTCGACCTCACGCACCTCGACCCCGACCACGTCCGCCAACGGTTCCCGCGGATCTACGCGACGTGCCTGCAATTCAAGCTCGACATCGCCATCGACCGCATCCCGGTGCGCCCCGCCGCGCATTACGCCATGGGGGGCGTGCGCACCGATCTCGACGGACGTACTTCGCTGCCCGGCCTCTACGCGGCCGGCGAGGTCGCGTGCACGGGTGTGCACGGCGCGAATCGCTTGGCCAGCAACTC
>CAYWSH010000214.1:0-5659 GCA_964460655.1 uncultured Terriglobales bacterium
TGGCCTGTGCTGTAGAGCGACTCAGCATTCACCAAGTACGGCGGCAAGACCTCGGTGTAGCCATGCGCGCGCGTGTGCAGGTCGAGCATGAAGTTGGCGAGTGCGCGCTCGAGCTTCGCGCCCATGTCCCAGTAAAGCGCGAAGCGCGCGCCCGTGATCTTCGCCGCGCGCTCCAGGTCGAGCGCACCGAGCTGTTCGCCTAGCTCCCAATGCGGTTTGGGCGTGAAGCTGAACTCCGGCGGCTTGCCCCAGCGGCGGACCTCTACGTTATCGTCGGCCGTCTTACCGACGGGCACACTGGCGTGCGGCAGGTTGGGGATACCCGTCAGGATGTCGCGCAACTCGGCGTCGCCGCGCTGTGCGCGCTCTTCCAGCTCGGGGATGCTCTTCTTTAATTCGCTGACTTCGGCGGCGACGCGATCAGCCTCGGCACGCTCGGCGTCGGTGGCGTCCTTTTTGCGCTTCAGCTCGCCGATGCGTTGCGAGAGCTGGTTGCGCTTCTGCTGCGCGGCTTCGAGCGCGGCGATGGCGCGGCGCCGGACCTCATCGATCTCGCGGAATCGGCCCAACGCCTTTGCCGGATCCACACCGCGCTGACGGAGCTTCGCTTCGACGACAGCGAGGTGCTCACGGACGTAGCCGAGGTCGAGCATGGGAACGAACAATGTAACAAAAAGTTCGGCCCCCGAAATCTCGAGGGCCGCGGAAACACCGTTTCGCTCTTTCTCAGCCTAGCTTGCGCAGCACCTCGAAGACCTCTTCGTTGTCCGGAGCTCGGTCGAGCGGATACACCTTGGAGAAAACGATCTTCCCGGTTTTATCCACGATAAAGACGGAGCGATCCGTGATCCCCGGGATGGGATCTCCGGTACGCAGCACGCCGAACTTCTGCGCTACGTCGCCGTGCGGGTAGAAGTCGCTGGCCAGCGGATAGTTCAGCAGGCCAATGTCTTTTTTCTGCCACGCGATGTGGCTGGGGATGGAATCCACGCTTATGCCCACGACCTGGGCATCGAAACCGGCGAACTTATCGAGGTCCGCGTTGTACGCCGGCATTTGTGCGGTTCAAACCGGCGTCCAGTTGAGCACGTAGAAGGCGATGACTACATTCTTCTTGCCGCGATATTCCGCCAGCTTGAAGCGCCCGCGGCGCTCGCCGGTCACCGCCGGAACATCGAAATCCGGCGCGACCTCACCTGCTTGCAATGCCATGAAGCCTCCCTTGCTATGAATGCGTCTGTGGATCGGACCGGTGATTGTAACAAGTGTCGGACGCACGCCGATCGTGCGCCGGGCAGAGAAAGGATCACTTCTTGGTGAGCGCCGCCATGTGCTGCTGGGCGGCTTCGGCGGCGACGGTCTTGGCCTCGTCCTTGATGATCTGCTGATAGATCTTGACGGCTTCCTGCGGCTGTCCGCGCTCGCCGTAGTAATCGGCGAGGGCCATTTGCGCGGCGCTCTTGGAGACGGTGGGCGCCGGATGGTCGGCCAGGTCCTTGTAGAGGCGGATGGCGTCGGCGTCTCGGTGCTGGGCGCTGTAGGCCTGCGCCAGCGCGAAATTCGCCAGGGCAGCGACGTCTTTGTTGCCGGCATCAGCGGCCCGCTTCAGCGCGGCTTCGGCATCGCTATACTTGCCTTCGTCGACGAACGTCACGGCGGCGAAGTAACGCGCCAGGGAACCGGGAGCCGTATGCGGATATTTCTGCGCGACGTCGTCGAACGCCTTGCGTGCAGCCTGCGCTCGCTCGGCTGCCGTAGAAAAACTCGGCTCACCGGGTTGCGCGGCCACTCCTGCGGGACGCAGTGGCGCACCCTGCGTGC
Source organism: uncultured Terriglobales bacterium (assembly GCA_964460655.1). Classification (GTDB taxonomy): domain Bacteria; phylum Acidobacteriota; class Terriglobia; order Terriglobales; family Acidobacteriaceae; genus CAVUAF01. The sequence continues at coordinate 1,822 of CAYWSH010000214.1, forward strand.
GCAACGCTTCACCTAAGGCCAGGTTCGCCTTGTCGCCCTGCACCGAGCTCCACCACCAGACCCCGATGGCAGCCGCGATGACCAATACCACAGCAACACCGGCAGCGATCATCTCGCCCTGGTGCTCTTGCGCCCAGGTCATGGTCTCGGCTGCACGGCCGGTGACCGCCTCGGCAAACTGGTCGCGTTTCAGGTTGTGTCGGGTAGTCGCTCGCACGGATGACTTCTTCAGGTAGGCTCGAAACATCGAGTCTACCAAGGGCTAGGGCGATGGTCAAACGGGCAGGAACCAAGGAGTCGCGCCCACCGAACAACCACTCGCACGCTAGTCGGCTTCGAACCTAGTATAGGTCTTGGAAACCAGCTGCTTACGCCCATGACCCCGGCGCAGCCGCGCCGCCTTTACCACTAGCGGGATCGGGGAGGCTTCTATGCGCAAGCTCGGATATGTCATCGCTGGAATCGTTCTACTGCTCGTCATCGCCCTGCTGGCGGCGCCGGCATTCCTCGACGTGAACCGGTATCGGCCACGCATCCAGGCAGAGCTGGAACAGCACCTCGACCGCCCCGTGGCGCTCGGCACGATACATCTGCGGCTGTTGCCACCCTCCTTCCGCGTGGAGAATGTGGTGATCGCCGAAGACCCCGCACTGCACACCGGGCGTCCGTTCGCGCAAGTGCCGAATCTGTACGTGAAGCCGCGACTCCTCCCGCTGCTTTCCGGGACCGTAGAGTTGAGCGCGCTGGAACTGGAGCGGCCGCAGGTCGAACTGATCCGCACCGCGCAGGGCAACTGGAACTTTGCCACCATCGGCAAGACCAGCGCCAAACCACCCGGCGCGAGTGCGTCACCAGCGGTCGTTCTCGACCACCTGCAACTGACCGATGGACAGATGGCCCTCACGGACATGCAGAAGCGCCAGCCGCGCGCCGTGTACGACCACATCGATCTCGATCTGCGCAACTTCGCAGCCGACAAGCAATTCGACATCACACTCGCAGCCCACTTGCCCGGCGCGGGCGTGCAGAAGATCGAACTCAACGGCAGCGCCGGCCCTGTCAAGCAGAACAACATGGCCGCGACACCGTTCCAGGGCTCGCTCAAGCTCGACCAGGTGGCGATCGTCGCGCTGCAAAAGTTCCTGAACAGTGACGCCCTTAAGGGTATTGACGCGACCCTGAGCGGCATCATCAATGCGCACAACCAGGACGGCGTGCTCGCTGGCGACGGCAACCTTAAGATCGAGAATGCGCGCCTGCGCGGCGCGTTCATCGACTACCCGATCACTCTCACGTTCAAAGCAAGTGACGACCTCAACCAGGAACTTCTCCGCATCGCGGAAGGCGCGCTGAAGCTGGGAGCGACGCCCATATCGCTCACTGGCACGATCAGCACGAAGAGCGACCCCGCGCAGCTTGACGTCCACGTGAAAGCCTCGAATGCCTCGATCAGCGAGATGGCACGGCTGGCGGGCGCCATGGGTGTGGCGTTCAATCCCGGAACGAAGGTCGAGGGCAGCATCAACGCTGATCTGACGGCGCGCGGCGCTGCCAGCGCTCCGGCCATGAATGGCAGCATCAAGGCACAAGACATCAGGATCAGCGGCGCGAACCTGGCGAGACCGGTCGATGCGAAGGACATCGAGCTGGACCTGACGCCCGATGCCATCCATTCCAATCAGTTCACGCTCTCGACGGCGAACACGGCGCTGAACGCACGCTTCGATCTGCAGAAATACACCACCTCGTCGCCCGTGATCGACCTCGGTCTCGCGACCAGCAACGCCCAACTTGGCGAGGTTTTGCAGATCGCGCAAGCGTATGGCATCGCTGCCGCAGAAGGCATGAGTGGAGCGGGCGTCCTCAATCTCAATCTGCACGCCGCCGGCCCGATAAAGAAGACCGACGCAATGACGTTCACGGGCGACGGCAGCCTGTCCAACGCCTCATTGAAGACGCCGACCCTCACCGAGCCGCTCAACATCAAGAGCGCGGCATTGCGGTTCACGCAGAATTCCATGGTGCTGCAGGACCTGGCAGCGTCGCTCGGCAGAATGAACGCCAGCGGCCAACTGTCCATGCGCAACTTCGAGTCTCCGATCGTGCAGTTCGGGCTCAACGCCGACAGGTTGAACATCAACGAGTTGCAAAAGATCGTCGTTTCCCAGCCGCCGAAGCCGGGCCAGAAGTCGGGCAGCAGCCTGAATAACGTTACCGGCACCGGCACGATCAACGTGGGCAGCATTCAGTACAACGACATCATCATGGAGAACGCGAACGCCACCGCGAATTTTGACCACGGCGTGGTCAAGCTGGCTCCCATCACGGCCACTGCATTCGGCGGCCAGGAGACCGGCAGCATCATCGCCGACACGCGCACCACGCCCATGACCATCCAGGTCGCCACCAACCTGCAGAAGGCCGACGCGAACAAGGTGCTGTCGTCGGTCAGCAACCTGAAGCAGACGCTCTACGGCATGCTGGCCGCGAACGGCCAGACAAAGTTCGCCCTCGGCGCCAGCGAAGCGGACATTGCGCGCTCGCTCAACGGCAATCTTTCGTTGAACCTGGAGAACGGCAAGATCCTCAACATGGACCTGCTGCACGAGCTGGCTAACGTCGGCCGGTTCCTCGGGCAAACGGCGCCCAAACAAAACTTCACCAACCTGTTGAAGATGAGCGGCGATTTCAACGTACAGAACGGCATCGCCAATACATCCAACCTCAAAGCCGCGATCGAGGGCGGAACGCTCGCCGCCAATGGCATGGCCAATCTGGTGGACAACACGCTCAACCTCCACGTGACCGCAGTCCTCAGCAAGGATTACAGCGCGAAGGTCGGTGGCACGAACATCGGCGGTTTCATGCAGACCGCGCTGGCGAACAACCAAGGCGAGCTCGTTGTCCCGGTCATCATCACTGGTACGTTCGCCTCGCCGCGCTTTGCGCCCGACGTGCAGGCGATCGCGCAGATGAAGCTGCAGAACCTGCTGCCGACAAGCGGCAATCCCGGCCAGTTGACCAGCGGCATCCTAGGGGCCGTGCTGGGCGGAAGGAACGCGAACGGACAGAACCCGGCAGGCGGCATTCAGGGGATCCTCGGTGCGATCGCCGGTCAGAAGCAGCAACAACAGCAGGCTCAGCCACCGCAGCAGCAGACGCCGCCGGCGCAGAACCAGAATCCACCCACGCCTGACCAACAGGCGAACCCACCGAAGCAGCAGACGCCGCAGAATGCCGTCAACGACGTTCTGCAGAAGCTGATGGAGCGCGCCAACAAGAAGCAACAGGAACAAAAGCAGCCGCCGCCACCCCAGCCACCGCCGCCGCAGAATCCGCCACCGAAGAGCTAAGGGGATTCACCGACGAGCGGAGAGTCTCGGCCCTCGAGAGGCTATGGAATCTCGTTCCGTTCTATGAATTTGTGAATGTATCCAATCTGGTTTTCCACGCCTGCCGCTTTAGCCCTGCAAAAATGGGCCTTTTTGACGCGTTTTTAATAGTAAAACGGCGCGCCGCGTGCTTTAATTTTTGCCATTCGGTTTCCTAATAACTGCAATCGAGGAACGCTGGTCGCTGCGGAAATCAGTTAGCCAGCCAGTACTCGTTCGGTTTCTCGCAACACGCGCGCGTGCGCAAACTTGTTCGATCAACTCAGGAGCTCAGAATATGTTCAGTGCGAAGAATCTTGTGCGCGCCATCATCATGATGGCCCTGTGTCTGGCGTTCGGCACGACACTGGTGATGGCGCAATCCACCGTCTCCGGCGCGATCGCCGGCGTGGTGACAGACCAGTCGGGCGCGGTCGTGCCCGGCGCCAAGGTCGACATCCGCAACA
>CAYWSH010000215.1:0-5600 GCA_964460655.1 uncultured Terriglobales bacterium
GCGTCATCGCCGATTGCACGGGCGACAATGCGGGAGACTCCGTCGGCCCGAGCGCGGACGGATTCGAGACTTATGGCGTGACGGGCGTCGCGCTCATCACGTTCATCCTGCTCGGCGTTAAGAGTCCGACCGTGCAGGTGCAGATGCTGGTGTGGATCTTCGTGATGCGCATCGCCATGCTCGTCGCCAGCGCAGCCGCCTACTTCATCAACGCCGCAATCGCAAAGGCGCGCTTCGGCAACGCCCGCGCGATGAACTTTGAAACGCCGCTCACCTGGCTGGTGTGGATCACTTCGATCGTTTCCATCAAGCTGACCTACATCATCTCTTATTTCATGATCCCAAACCTCGGCGGTGATCCGTCGCTGTGGTGGAAGCTGGCGAGCATCATCTCGTGCGGCACGCTCGCCGGCGCGGTCATTCCGGAGTTTGTAAAGGTCTTCACGTCCGTCGAATCGCGCCATGTGCAGGAAGTGGTGACGTCGTCGCGCGAAGGTGGCGCGTCGCTCAACATTCTTTCCGGGCTCGTGGCCGGCAACTTCTCCGCCTACTGGATGGGCATGACGATGGTCGCGCTTATGGGCGTGGCATATTACGTCAGCTCTCAAGGCCTGGGGAGTCTGATGATCGCCGCGCCGGTGTTCGCCTTCGGCCTGGTCGCCTTCGGCTTCCTTGGCATGGGACCAGTCACCATCGCAGTCGATTCCTACGGCCCGGTCACCGACAACGCCCAATCGGTCTACGAGCTTTCCCTGATCGAGCAGGTGCCGAACGTCGAAGCTGAGATCCAGCGCGAGCATGGCTTCAAGGTGGACTTCCACCGCGCCAAGGAATTGCTCGAGGAAAATGACGGTGCCGGCAACACTTTCAAGGCGACCGCCAAGCCAGTGCTCATCGGCACCGCCGTGGTCGGCGCCACGACCATGATCTTCTCGATCATGATGACGCTGACGAACGGCCTCACGCAGAACGTCGGCAACCTCTCGCTGCTGCACGCACCGTTCGTCCTCGGCCTGATCTCCGGCGGCGCGGTCATCTACTGGTTCACCGGCGCCTCGATGCAGGCCGTGACCACGGGCGCGTTCCGTGCGGTGGAGTTCATCAAGGCGAACATCCGGCTCGAGGGCGTGGAGAAAGCCTCCGTCAGCGACAGCAAGAAGGTGGTTGAGATCTGCACGCAGTACGCGCAGAAGGGCATGTTCAACATCTTCCTGGCGGTGTTCTTCTCGTCGCTGGCCTTCGCCTTCGTGGAGCCGTTCTTCTTCATCGGCTACCTGATCTCGATCGCGCTCTTCGGCCTGTATCAGGCCATCTTCATGGCCAACGCCGGCGGCGCATGGGACAACGCCAAAAAGATCGTTGAGACGGAGCTGAAGCAGAAAGGCACGGAGCTGCACGCGGCCACCGTCGTGGGCGATACCGTGGGCGATCCGTTCAAAGACACGTCATCGGTCGCGATGAATCCGGTCATCAAGTTCACCACGCTTTTCGGTCTGCTCGCCGTCGAACTCGCGGTCAAGCTGACCGAAGAAGCCGGAGCCAGCTGGAGCCACGTCCTCGCGGCGGCATTCTTCGTCGTTTCAATGTTCTTTGTGTACCGCTCGTTCTACGGCATGCGCATCGGAGCAGCGCAACCAGCGACGAAGGTCCAACACTCGGCAGCCGACTAGTTTGGCGGAGGCGGGCCCGTCCGCCTCCAGGTTCCATTGACTTGCCCGCCAGCAGCGCAACATAATCTGCCCGCGCCATTCTTGAGGTGACTCATGAAATCTCTGCGTCTGCTATCTGTCGCGCTGTTGTTGTGCCTGCTTGTTCTCCCCTGTTTTGCGGCTGACCGGCCTGCTGGACCGCCGGAGACGAAGCGCGGCGACGTCAGCGAGACGCTGCACGGGGTCACGATCACCGATCCGTATCGCTGGCTCGAAGACCAGAATGCACCCGAGACGCGCGCGTGGATCGACTCGCAGAACGCGTATACGCAATCCATCATCGGTGACCTACCGTCGCGTGCCGCGCTCCAGAAGCGTCTCGGCGAACTCATGAAGGTCGATACGATGTCGGCGCCGACGGAGCGCAACGGCCGCTACTTCTTCACCGCGCGCAAGGCCGACCAGGACCTCAGCATCATTTACATGCGGCAGGGGCTCGCGGGGCAGAACCAGGTCCTGATCGATCCGCACCCGCTGAGTGCCGACCACTCGACGAGCGTCGGCATCAACGGCGTGAGCCAGGATGGCAGCCTGCTGGCCTATAACGAGCGCCTCGGCGGCGCCGACGAAGTCGAGGTGCGCTTCTTCGACGTCAACAAGCGCACTGACATCCCTGACAAGCTGGAGCGCGCACGCTACTCCGGCCTTTCGCTTACGCCCGACAAGAGCACGCTGTACTACGGCATCCAGACGCCCGATGGGCCGCGCGTGCGGGTGCACAAGATGGGCACAAGCCAGAAGGACGACAAGCAGATCTTCGGCGACGGCTACGGCAGGCAGAACGGCATCAGCCCGCGCGTTTCCGAGGATGGGCGCTGGCTGCTGATCAGCGTTTCGTTCGGCTCAGCCGGCGACCGCAGTGAGCTGTACTACCAAGACCTGAAGAACAACGGCGAGCTCAAGCCGCTAGTCAACGACATCAAGGCGCGCTTCAGCCCGAGCTTCGCGGGCGACACCATCTTTGTCGAGACGAATTGGAATGCGCCAAACGCCCGTATCATGGCGATCGACCTCAATCATCCCGCGCGTGAGCAATGGAAGGAAATCATTCCCGAATCCGACGCCGCCATCCAGAGCTTCTCAGCCGTGGGCGGAAAGTTGTTCGTTGAGTACCTGCACAACGCGACGTCAGAAGTAAAGATATTCAATCCTGATGGCAAGGCAGCAGGCACGCTGAGGCTGCCATCGCTAGGCAGCGTGGGCGGCATGGGCGGGCGTTGGGTCAGCAAGCAAGGGTTCTACCGCTTCACGTCGTTCGTAGAGCCGGGGGTGATCTATCGGTACGACATGGCGACCGGCAAGCAGACCGAGTGGTCGCGCGTGCGTGTGCCGCTCGTTCCCGCGAAGTTCGAAGTGAAGCAGGTGTGGTACGAGTCGAAGGACAAGACAAGAGTCCCGATGTTCCTGGTGTACGCGAAGGGACTGAAGCTTGACGGCTCACACCCCACTCTGTTGACCGGCTACGGCGGCTTCAACTTGAGCCGCACTCCTGGCTTCTCCGCGGAAGCCGTGATCTTCGCCGAGCACGGCGGCGTTTACGCACTCCCGAACCTGCGTGGCGGCGGCGAATTCGGCGAGAAGTGGCACAAGGCCGGCATGCTGGCGAACAAGCAGAATGTGTTCGACGATTTCATCGGCGCCGGCGAATGGCTCGTCGCCAACAAGTACACTGCGCCGGCGAAGCTGGCGATCTCCGGTGGAAGTAATGGTGGTTTGCTGGTCGGCGCCGCCCTGACGCAGCGTCCTGACCTGTTCCGCGCCGTCGTCTGTTCGTATCCGCTGCTCGACATGGTGCGCTACCACCAGTTCCTGGTGGCACCCTTCTGGGTGCCGGAGTACGGCTCGTCGGACGATCCGACGCAGTTCCAGTTCATCTACAAGTACTCGCCTTATCACAACGTCAAACAGGGCACGCAGTATCCGGCGGTGCTGCTGATCAGCGGCGACTCCGACACGCGCGTCGCGCCGTTGCATGCGCGCAAAATGACCGCGTTGCTGCAGGCAGCCAACGGCGGCGATCGCCCCATCATGCTGCACTACGACACCAAGGCGGGCCACTCCGGCGGCAAGCCGATCTCCAAGCAGATTGACGACCTCGCCGAGGAATATGGTTTCCTGATGTGGCAGTTGGGAGTCGGAGAGGCCAAGAGCGCAGCGGCGGGAAAGTAGGGGCCTAGCGGAACGAGGACCTGCCTCCTGGAGGCAGGTCTTTTATTGTGCCTTCATCTTGGTCTTGACAGTGTGCGCCAGCTTTTCGATCTCTTCTGCCTTTTTCAAGACATCGAGCGACAGGACGTGCTCGTTGGTCTTGTCCACGTACTCCTTCAGTTCGGTCGCGAGCTCAAGCAGACGGTCCGTGTCCTTCTTGATCGTCTCCTGGCGGACCTTGTTCTGCTTCTTCGCATTCTCGCGTTCCGCGCGTGCAACTTCCTCGTCGAACGTTCCGCCGGGGCGGCGGTCGCGATCGCGGTCCGATCCAAGTGGAGGCAACTGGGGCTGCTGCCCGGCGGCGAGCAGTGGCATGGCGAGCAGGAAGACGAGAAGGAGCGAAAGAACGCGACGCATGTTGCGCATACTCCTGATGATTGCCTGATTATATCGCCCGCTCAGCGGACAGCTGCGGCGAAGCGATTGCTATAATCGCGCGCTATGCCTGCCTGCGCAGGTGCGGCGCTACTTTTTGGCCCGTCACCGGAAGCGGTTGAGAACCTTCTGAACAAGTGGCGCGATGATTCCGCTGAATTCCTGCGTCACGATGCTCCGCGCATCATCGGCATCCTGCTGACCGCGATCGTGCTGCTGCATCTGCTGCGGCTGGTCACCCGGCGGCTGGAAAGCCATAGCGAGCACAAACACTCCCGCGTGCGCGCACAGCAGATGCGCACGCTGGCAGGCATCATTCGCAGCGTTGGCGTAGTCCTCATCCTGTTCCTCTCGGCGATGGGGATCCTTGAACAGATCGGCGTGAACATCGGGCCATTACTCGCCAGCGCCGGCATCGCCGGCCTCGCCATTGGCTTCGGCGCGCAAACGCTCGTCAAAGACGTCATCAACGGTTTCTTCATCCTGTTGGAGAACCAGTACGACCTGGGCGATGTTGTGCAGATCGCAGGCGTGAAAGGGACGGTCGAGGCGATGACCCTGCGCCGAACCGTCCTGCGCGATGCTGACGGCGCGGTGCACAGCGTCCCGAACAGCGAGATCAAGGTCGTCAGCAACTTGACGCGCGATTGGGCGCAGGTCGCGCTGCACGTGGCGGTCGCCTACAACGAGCCCAGCGACAAAGTATTGCGCTTGCTGGCCGAGACTGGGTCGAACCTGCGTAACGACCCGGCGTTCGCCGATGCATTGGTGGCCGACATCGAGGTCCCAGGCATCGAGCGCGTTGCGGCGGGCGAGGTGGACTACCTGATCCTGGCCAAGACACAGCCCACGGAGCAGCTCCGCGTGAGCCGCGAATTGCGCCGCCGCATCAAGGAAAGCTTCGAGCGCAACGGTGTGCAGACCGCAGGCCCGGCCAGGGTCTATGTTGCCGAATCTTCGGGCACGCGCAAGGACGCGCAGTGATGGCCTACGCGATCGATCCCGCCGAACGCGGAGCGATCGTTGCCGAATTCGACCGGCTCGCCGCGGAGCCGCGCCGCCCGAATTACACTCCGGTCGGCTGCGCGATGGTCATCCTTGGGCTGATCATCTTCGTCCTCGTGCCGAAGCTCTTACCGGGACTCGGACGCGCGATGGTCCTCGTGGTGCTGGTCGCGGTAGTCGCTCTCGTCGTCCTCGGGATACTGACTTTTGTTTTTGGCGGCGGCGGTGGTTACGCGCGCGCGGCCGTCCGTGCGGAACAATCGCTCAGCACCCTGGCGCAGCGCTTCGCATCCCTCAATGCCG
>CAYWSH010000216.1:0-5578 GCA_964460655.1 uncultured Terriglobales bacterium
CTTTCCACACCATCTCTTCCTGCATCGCCTGGCCCAGCCCCATCCATACCGAGCCGATCACCTGGCCTTCAACGCTTTGCGGATTCAGCGCGCGGCCGCAATCGTGCGCCGCCCATATCTTGTGGACCATGACCTCGCCCGTCTCTTCATCCACGCTGACCTCGGCGACCTGCGCCGAGTACGAGTACGCCGGCGACGGCCCCACGCCCGCACCCTTGTGCTTGCCGCCACGCGCTTCCGCGGGCGGCGCATACGAGCCCGTACCGGAAAGCGCACCGTGGAAGTCGATGGCCGCGACCACCGCTTCTTCGAACGTAAGCTCGTCCTTGGGGCCTTCCTCTTTGCGCTTCTGCTGCAGTGAGCCGCGCAATATCTGGCCCTCGACGCGACCGGACACAGTCGGCCCGGCATTGTCCGTGTGGACGCGGGCGACCTCGCCCGCGCTGCCTTCGCGTCGGAAAACGCGGTCGTCGCGCATCACCACATCTTCCGGCGCGCATGCGAGCTTCCGCGCGGCCGCCGCGACGATCTGCCGCTGCACGTCTTCGGCGGCACGCAGCGTGGCGTTGCCGTTCATGAAAGTGACGCGGCTGGAGTAGGAACCGATGTCGATGGGCGTCAGATCGGTGTCGGCGGCCACGACCTTCACGCGCGCGAGCGAGCAGCCGAGTGACTCCGCGGCGATCTGCGCGACCATTGTGTCCGAGCCCTGGCCAATGTCCGACGCGCCGGTGTACACCACGACGCCGCCGTCGCGATCAATCTTGATGTTCACGGTCGAGTGCGGCATGTCCGAGCGGATGATGGAATTCGCCGCGCCGCTGACATAGTGCGAGCAGCCCAACCCGAGTCCGCGTCGAACAGTTTCTTTGTCTTTCAATGACTCAATGGCCCGATGACCCGATGACTCAATCCTTTTCGTCCTTCGTTCGCTGAATCTCGACGCTGATACGACCTTCTCGATGCACTCCGGCAGTCCGTAGCTTTGCACGCGCAGGCCATTCACCGTGATACATGGCGGCCGCAGCAGATTGCGCCGGCGCAGCTCGGCGGGATCGAGCATCAGCTTCGCGGCGATCTCATCGAGCTGCGATTCGAACGCGAACCGCACGTTCACCGTGCCGTGCCCGCGCATGGCGCCGCACGCCGGCTTGTTGGTCAGGACGCGGTAGCCGTCGTACTTCACGTTCGGGATGTCGTAGAGCGCCCCGAGCAGCGCGCCGGAATAGAGAATGGTGACGACGCCGTACGAGCAGTACGCGCCGCCATCCTGCACCACGCGCGCCGCCACCGAGGTGATGCGGCCATCGTTCTTCACGCCCGTCTTCAGATCGATGATCGTCCGCGGCCGTCCGCGATGCGCCCAGAACACTTCTTCCCGCGTGTACGTGATCTTGACCGGCGCCTTCGCCGCGCGCGCCGCTACCGCCGCCGTTATCTCTAGCGGGATGACCTCGCTCTTGCCGCCGAAGCCACCGCCGACCAGCGGCTTGATGACGCGTATCTGCGCCATCGGCATGCCGAGCACGAGCGCGAGCTTGTGCTGCAGGTAGTACGGCACCTGCGTGGACGACCACACCGTCAGCCGACCGGGCGCACCAGTGTGTGGATCGGGCTCGAACGCCGCGAGCGTGGAGTGCGGCTCCATCGCCGCATGCGTGACTTCATTGGCGAGGTAGCGCGCTTCGTGAACGTAATCAGCCGCCGCGAACCCGGCCTCGGGATCGCCGAAGACGTGGTGATAATCCTTCTCGAGGTTGTGCAGCTTCTCGTCGTGGATGAGATCGCGCTCCGCCTTCATCGACTCCTCGGGATCGAAGTACGCCGGCAGGAGCTCGTATTTCACGTCCACCAGTTCGAGCGCCTTGTCTGCGGTCGCTTCGTCCACGGCGACGACGCAAGCCACGTTGTCACCGACGTAGCGCACTTTGTCGAGCGCGAGCGCGTGCTCGTCGTGCCCGACGGGCAGGATGCCGTACGGCGTCGGCGCGTCTTTTCCTGTTACGACCGCTCTGACTCCGTTGAGCGCCAGGGCCCGTGAGGCGTCCAAGTGCACGATGCGCGCATGCGGATGCGGCGAATGCAGCACCTTGCCGATCAGCATGCCCGGCAGCGACAGGTCGTCTGCGTACCTCCCTGCACCGGTGACCTTGCCGGCAGAGTCGATGAAGGCGATCGACTTGCCGATGGTGGAGAAGCCGTCTTTGGTCTTCTGCGCGGCTTGGGAGCGCTGGTCGTTGGCCATTGGAACCTATTGTGCCTGTCGGATGATCTCGGCGATCTCTGGATGGTTACTCGCGATGGCGAACTGGATGAATGGGGTCATCCCTGGCTTGTCTTTCACGTCGGCACCATGGTCGATCAGGAACTTCAGCATGTCCGCGTCGCCTCTGTGGATGACCGCTGCCAGCATCCAACGATCGCTGGGGTTGGCGCCGCGCTGGATCAGCAGCGCGACGACATCTTTATTGCCGGCCTCGACGGCAGCCGTCAACGCCGGATTCTGTCCGTTTCGATTCCAGAAGCCCTCATCCAGCTTCATCGCCGCGCCGGGATGATGGTCCAGAAAGTCGCGCACACTCGCCACATCGCCAACGCTCGCGAGATCCGCCAATGTCGGCTCCGGCAGAAACTCCAGCACGACCTTCGCCGTCTCGCGCTGGCGGAAGCTCAGCGCACAATCCATAGCTGACCAGGCCACGGGCGCGCCTATGCGCTTCGACTGCTCCCGTCCGCGCCTAAAGGCGGCCTGTGCCGCTTCCGAGTTCGCTGTAGCTCGCGTCAGTTGTGGTCGCTCGGGCGGCAGCGCCAGGCTGGCATCCTTGCTTAACAGGTCTCGCAACAGCCGCGCATCGCCCACGGCGGCCGCAGTACAGACCGTGGGATACGCGCCGGCGCCGAGCAGAAGACGCACGACATCGAGGTGGCGCGTGAAGAGTGCGCTCTCCAGCGCGCTCATGCCGTCGCGCACGGGACTGCCCTCTACGTCGTTTGGATCCGCACCGTGCTGAAGCAAGGGTTTGACCATCTCCGCGCTCCCCTGGACTGCCGCACTATGCAGCGCGGAATTCAGGATCAGGGCATTCGGCTTAGGATTCTTCTCTAACAGGTAATCGAAGGTTGCCGGGCCACAAATGCGCGCCGCATCGACGGCCTCCGCCAACGGATAATCCGACGGCGCCTTGGTCTTCTCGTCATCTTCAAGGAGTTCCTTCACTCGATCCAGATTGCAGGTGAGGATTGCCAGATGCAGATCCGGTCCAGGCGATACTGCCTTGGCCGCGTGCTCACGTCCGCCGCAGCCGACAACAATCAAAGGCAAACCCACAGAGAGGAGGAGAGGAAGGGAGGAAACCATAAGGCAAGAAAAAAACGAGAAACGGAAAAAGGAAGAACCAGCGTCAGGCAGGTGAGAAAGACGGCTTTTGCCTTTTTCCCTTTTCCTTTTGCCTTCTCCCATCCTCCCCTCCTCCCTGTAGAAGTTAACGACTCTCAGCGCGGCCCTTACGCTCGGCGTCGATTGCGGCGCGGATCGCCTGGTACATCTGCATGTAGCCGGTACAGCGGCACAGATTGCTGCTGAGCGCCTTGCGCACATCTTCATCCTTGGGGTCAGGATCCTTCGCCAAGAGCGCCGAAACAGTACACATGAATCCCGGTGTGCAGAAGCCGCACTGCGCGCCACCCCAGTCGCCATAAGCCTTTTGCAGCGCGCTGAGCGCACCATGATCGGCGAGGCCTTCGACGGTAGTGATCTCCGGGCCGTTGCCTTCGTCATCGGTCGCAACACTGAAGGCCAGCGTCGCGCACGCCAGCACCGGCACACCATCGAGTTGCACCGTGCAAGCGCCGCAACTGGAGTCATCGCAGCCGCGCTTCGAACCGGTCAGGTCGAGGTCCTGTCGCAGCACGTCGAGCAGCAGCTTGTTCGGCTCAATGGCGAGCTCGTGCGCGCGGCCGTTGACGCGGATTGTGAGCAGCTGTTTCTTCATCTAATCATGCCGTCATCCTGAGGCCGCCTGTTTTGCGGCCGAAGGATCTATGTATTTCGTCACTGCCAGCCCGAGTCCAAAGAAATTCATAGATCCTTCGGCGGCAAAAGGACGCCGCCTCAGGATGACGGTTCGGAATGGGATCGAAGCGTGCGCCGCTCGCCTTTCAGTACCCAAAATCCGTCGCTGCCGCGTACGCGTGCTGCTTCACGCCGAGCTCTTCGACGCGGCACGCGCCGAGCTGATTCGCGTACGCGCGGCGGTCAGGCAATCCGTAGACCCAGCGCTCCGCCCACTGCTCGAAGTCCTGCGACGTCTTCGACTGTTCATGATACTGCCGGAAGAACGCGTCATCGCGTTTGTAGTAACCCTGGACAGGTGATGGATGGGCGCCGAGTGGTTCGCGCACGACCGCGCTGACCATGAAGCCCGGGATGACCGTGCGGTTCGGGTCGCTGGCGATCACCTCCGGCTCGACGATCTCTTCCGCCACCACGATCACCTTCGTCGCCGCGCGCACGCCTTCCAGCATGACGCCGAAGTTGCCCCAGCAGTGCGCGTTGCCCTCGCGGTCAGCGCGCTGCACGTGCACGATCGCGACGTCGGGATGCAACGCGCGCACGGCGTGCAGCGGCTGCATCGCGGCCAGCGTCTTGCGCGCGGTCTCATCGGGATCGACGCGCGCGAACGGGTCGTCAGCCTCGCTGAACGGCGACAGGATTGGCCGGAAGAAATGATTGTGGCGGCTCACGTCGGCGCCGTGCGCGGTGTGCGTCGGCAGGAACGGCACGCCGAGCGCGCCGGCTTGCAGCGCCAGCGCGATGCTGAAGTTCGTCAGGTTGATGACCTCGAGCGGCTGCCCGGGCGTGGCCGGGTTCTCCCGCTCGACCGCGCGGCGAAAGTTGTACGCCGAGCCCATCATCACGTTCCCGACCCACGCCGCGATGACGCGCTGCACGCAGCCGGCGCCGATCATCTGGTCGAAGAGGATGTCGGAGATCGGCCCGATCAGCGTAAGCCCGCGCCGCCGCTGCCGCATCACCTCATGTCCAGCGGCGAACGGGATCATCTGCTCCATCTGCAGGCCGAGCGCGACTGACGAGCCATCAGGGACGTGCTCGGCGACCGCAGCGGACATGGGGAGAAGTTTGTCCATCAGGAGAACTTGCTGACCAGCAACCATATGACCACCGCCAGCAGCCCGAACGCGAGTACGACAGCGGCGACTATGCCGAGTGCGACGGTATCGGTCCTGTTCCACTCGCTCTTCGGCGACGGGATGGCGCGCTCGGTCAAATAGCTGATGTAGATGTCGCTGGGCTCGAGTGCCAGCTTCGCGGCCTGATACTTGTCCTCTTCCGCAGCAACATCACGGTCGCGCTGATACGCCGCCTTGAGGCACGTGACCGCGCGCTCTTCCAGGTCGTCGATCGGCTGGTCGCCGAACTCGTCGAGCTCGGCATCGGGCGCGTCCTTGTCTTCGTCATACAGCAGATACCGGCGCTCGATGTCGCTGATCACGATGCCCTGCTGACGCGCTTCCGCCATGACTTTGCTCATCAGGAACTCGGCCGCCGCGCGGTCAG
>CAYWSH010000217.1:0-5559 GCA_964460655.1 uncultured Terriglobales bacterium
CCGACCCCCTGGTCCCGAACCAGGTGCTCTACCAGGCTGAGCCACTCCCCGACGTCAGGCAGGAACTACGGTAGCGCGATCATCGGCCAGGACGCCGCGCGACAAGAAGGCCTGGAAACGCTCTTGCTATCCGCATTATATCAGCTTCGACAGCAATCGCGGCTGATGCAGGCGCGCTCAGGCGCGATGGTAGAATGTGCGCTTTGTCGCGGCAATGCTTCGCATCGCCATCAGCATGGGGACGCAATAATCAAAGACCGAAGACAGCGGAAGACATCCTTGCCAGCCAAGCCCGCCATCGCTTCTATCACCTACGCAGCGGCCGGCGTTGACATCGAGCGCGCACAACGCACCAAGCAGCGCATCAAGTATCTCGCGCACAAGACGTTCACGCGTAACGTCCTCGGCGAGATCGGCGGCTTCGGCGGCCTGTTTGCGCTCGACAAGAAGAGATTCCGCGACCCGGTGCTGGTCTCCAGCGTCGACGGTGTCGGCACGAAGCTGAAGGTCGCCTTCGAACTGGGTGTGCATCACACCGTGGGCGCCGACCTGGTCAATCATTGTGTGAACGACATCGCCGTGCAAGGCGCCACGCCGCTCTTCTTCATGGATTATTTCGCCAGCGGCAAGCTGGAACCGGATGTCACGGAGAAGGTGATCAGCGGTATTGCGGACGCGTGCAAGGCGAACGGCTGCGCGCTCATCGGCGGCGAGACCGCCGAGATGCCCGGGTTCTACACCGCCGGCGAGTACGACCTGGCCGGGTTCATCGTCGGGATCGTGGAACGCAAGCGCATCATCACCGGCGACGCGGTGGAGACCGGCGATGTCCTCGTGGGCCTGCCCTCGAACGGACTTCACACCAATGGCTATGCTCTCGCGCGCAAGCTGCTGTTCGGAGTGGCGCGTTATTCGCCCGAGACTTACGTGAACGCCATCCGGAATAAGGTCGGGTCGGAGCTGATGCGCACGCACAAGAGTTATTGGCCCGTGATGCGCCGCCTGGTGGAAAGCAATGCGGTCTCGGCGATGGCGCACATCACCGGTGGCGGTATCACCGAGAATCTGCCGCGCGTCCTCGCCAAAGGGACTGCTGCGGTGATCGATCTCGCGAACTGGCCGCGGCAGCCGCTCTTCGAGCACCTGCAGCAGATCGGCAACGTGCCGCGTGACGAGATGTTCCGCACGTTCAACATGGGCATCGGCATGGTGCTGGTGGTGCCGAGCGCGAAGTTCAAGAAGGTGCAACAGATCCTCGACCGCGCTAATGAACGCGGCCACGTCATCGGGCGTGTCGTACGCGGCGAGCGCAGAGTCACCTTCACCTAGATGGCTCCCCGCGCCATGTTCAAAAAGATCGAGCAGACCATACGGCGGATCCCGCGCGGCAAGGTCGCGACCTACGGCGACGTCGCTTACGCGGCCGGTTTTCCCGGCGCGGCGCGCCAGGTCGCCTGGGCCCTGCATGGATCACGCGGATTGCCGTGGCATCGCGTCGTCGGCGCGGGTGGGAAGATCCTGCTGTCCGGCGAGCACGCCTTCGAGCAGCGCTTTCGTTTGGAGTCCGAAGGCGTCGGCTTCACCGGCTTGCGTGTGCGGATGAAAGAGCATCGTCACGTTTGGTTCAAGCGGAAGAAGCGATGAAGCGTCTCGGCATACTCATCTCCGGGCGCGGCTCGAACTTCATCGCTATAGCGGATGCGGTGCGTGCCGGGCGCATCACCGCCGACATCGCCATCGTGATCTCGAATCGCGAAGATGCTGCCGGGATCGCAGCGGCGCGCGCGCGCGGCCTCCAAGTCGTGGTCATTCCGTCAAAAGGGAAGTCGCGCGCCGAGCATGAAAAAGAAGTGCTCACTGCCCTCGCCGACGCACGCGCCGACCTCGTCTGCCTTGCCGGCTACATGCGGCTGCTCTCGGCTGAGTTCGTGCAGCAGTATCGCGAGCGCGTGCTCAACATTCATCCGTCGTTGTTGCCGGCTTTTCCGGGGCTCGACGCGCAGAAGCAGGCGCTCGATTACGGCGCGAAGATCACAGGTTGCACGGTCCATTTCGTCGACGAACATCTGGACCACGGGCCCATCATCGTGCAGCGCAGCGTGCCAGTGCTTCCCGGGGACGACGAAGCCACGCTTTCTGCCCGCATCCTCGAGCAGGAGCACATCGCCTATCCCGAGGCGATCCAGCTGGTGGTAACCGATAGCTGCCAGATCCAGGGACGGTGCGTGGTCGCGTCGCCGGCCCGCCCAGCCTGATCCCAGCAGCCCGGCCTCTATAATTAAGGATACAAATGCCGAACTTTCGCCCTGTCGCCGAACAACTCGAATACATACGCAAAGGCACCGTTGAGATTATCCGCGAAGCGGAACTCGCAGAGCGCCTCGAACAGTCGCGCCAGTCCGGTAAGCCGCTGCGTGTGTACGCCGGCTTCGATCCCACCGCGCCCGACCTGCACCTGGGCCACACCGTCCTGCTGCGCAAGCTGAAGCACTTCCAGGACCTGGGCCACACGGTCATCTTCCTGATCGGCGACTTCACCGGCATGATCGGCGACCCCACGGGCCGTAACGTCACGCGTCCGCCGCTCACGGAAGCCGAGATCACCAAGAACGCGCGCACCTATCTGGAGCAGGTGTTCAAGATCCTCAGCCCTACCACGACCGAGATCCGCCGCAACAGCGAATGGTTCTCCAAGTACAGCGCTGCCGACTTCGTGCGCCTGGCGGCGAAGTACACCGTTTCGCAGATGCTCGAGCGCGAACACTTCCACAAGCGCTTCCAGGAAGAGAAGCCCATCGCCGTGCACGAGCTGCTGTACCCGCTGGTGCAGGGCTATGACTCGTTCGCGCTGAAGTGCGACGTGCAACTCGGCGGCACCGACCAGAAGTTCAACCTGCTCGTCAGCCGCGAGATCCAGCGCGCCTACGGTTTCCCGACCGCCGAGATCGTTGTGACCACACCGCTGCTCGAAGGCACCGACGGCGTACAGAAGATGTCGAAGTCGTACGGCAACTACATCGGTATTACCGAAGCGCCGCTGGAGATGTACGGCAAGCTCATGTCTATCTCCGACGACTTGATGTGGCGCTATTGGGAGCTGCTCACCGACGTTTCGATGAACGCCATCGCGCAGATGAAGGTGGGCAAGCAGAACCCGATGATGGTGAAAAAGGGCCTTGCCGCCAAGATCGTCGCCGACTTCCATTCAGAAGACGCCGCCAAGCAAGCTGCGGAAGACTGGGCCAAGCAGTTCCAGCGCGACGAGGTGCCGGAGAACGTCGAGACGGTACAAGTGAAGTATTCCGACGTCGCGGCGGGTGGCGAGAAGCGCGCTATCAAGGTCGACAAGCTACTCGCGCGCGCGGGAATGGCTGACTCGGTGAGCGACGGTGTGCGCAAGATCAAGCAGAACGCGGTCAAAATCGACGGGCGCGCCCAGACAGAGCTGATCCTGGCGATCACTGTACCCGCCGAGATGACCGTCCGCGTTGGGCGCGTGCTCAAGAGAGTCTCGATCACTTAGCCCACGTACAATCCCGTCGTGCGCGCTCTCGCCATCCTGGGACCTGCCGCAACGCCGCGCGCCGTGGACGCCTTCCGCCTCCCCGGCGCTGACGTCGTCATGGCGGACCAAGTCAGCGCCGCCGACGCAGCTCTCATCTTCGGCGGTGACGGCACCGTTCACCACCATCTCGCCGCGCTGCGCGCCACGCAAACGCCACTCCTCGTCGTACCTACCGGTAGCGGCAATGACTTCGCTCAATCGTTGGGTATCGGCTCACCGCAAAGCGCGCTCGTAGCGTGGCGCGGTTTTGCGGATGGGAAGTGCGCGCCACGGGCGATCGATCTCGGACAGATAACCGTGTCTGACGGCCGCACGGTTTTGTTCTGCTGCGTTGCCGGCCTCGGTCTCGACGCCGTCGCCAACCGCCGCGCCAACGCGATGCCCCCATGGCTTCGCGGTCACGGCGGCTATCTGCTCGCTGCCGCTTCCGCCATTCTGACGCGTGAAGTTTTCCGCGCGAAGATCATGGTGGCTGCCGCGACGGGCGAACTAATCCTCGAACTCGACGACCCCGCTGTTCTCGTCGCTATCGCCAACGCTCCTGCCTACGGGGGCGGCATGCGCATCGCACCCGGAGCCAAGCTCGACGACGGACGCCTCGACGTGATCTATGTCCATCGCGCGGGCCGGACCCGTCTGCTGCGCGTTGCGCCCAGCGTGTTCACCGGCGAACATCTGCGCTTGAAAGAAGTCGCCTTCGCGCGCGGCACGTCGATAACGCTGGAGACCGATCCGCCGCGAGACCTCTACGCGGACGGCGAATTCATTTGCGGTACACCACTGCGTATCGATGTCCTACCCGCTGCCCTCAAGGTCATCTCGCCATAGACGGCAAGCAATAGGAGTACACTCCTGCTATGTCGAACGGCGAATCACGCACTTGGATGTGGGTCCTCATCGGCGGCGGCGCTTTCTTCATCTTCTTTCTTGCTGTCTTCGGCCTGGTCTACCTCAGCATGCGCGCGCAAAGTGGTGAGCGCATGGAGTTCCGCGGCTCGGGCGGCAAGATCGCGATCGTCGACCTCGAGGGCGTCATTATCGAGCCGAAGGACATCGTCAAGAGCTTGAAACGCTACGCCGAAGATGACTCCGTCAAAGCCATCATCATCCACGTGAACACGCCGGGCGGCGGCGCGGCCGCGAGTGAGGAGATCTATCAGGCGGTCAAACGGGTCCGCGACGAGAAGAAGAAGCGCATCGTGGCGGCCATTGAGACCGTGGGCGCCAGCGGCGGTTATTACGTCTCGTCAGCGACCAACAAGATCTTTGCCGACCAAGCCAGCATCGTCGGCTCCATCGGCGTGATCGCCGAGTGGGTCAACTACGGCGACCTCCTGCGCTGGGCCAAGATGAAGGATGTTGTCCTCAAGGCCGGCGAATTCAAGGATACAGGCATCCCCACGCGCGACCTCACGCCCGCCGAGCGCGCCTACATGCAGGGTCTGATCGACGATATGCACGGCCAGTTCATTCATGCGGTCGCCGAAGGCCGCAAGAGCGCTGGTATTAAAGAAGATGATATCCGCGCCATCGCCGACGGCAAAGTCTGGACCGGCGCGCAGGCCCTGGACTTGAAACTGGTCGACCAGATCGGCGACTTCGAGGCCGCGGTGAAGGACACCGCGCAGTCCGTCGGCATCAAGGGCCAGCCCACGCTGGTGCGCCCGGAGAAAGAGAAGCGTACGCTGTTCGACATCCTGGCCGGCGACTGGTCCGAGTGGATCCCCGACCGCGCCAAACTGTTGCAATCGAACGTGGGCTTTTACTATCTTTGGAAGTAACCTAAGCAGCGAAAGCGAGAGCCATGACGAAAGCTGACCTGATCGAAGAAGTGTCACGCCTGGCGGAATTGACGCGGAAAGACAGTGAAGTCATCGTCGAGACCATCTTCGACAGCATTGTGCGCTCGCTGCACGCCGGCGACAAGATCGAGATCCGTGGCTTCGGCAGCTTCCGCACGCGCCAGCGCAAGCCGCGCGTCGGCCGCAACCCCA
>CAYWSH010000218.1:0-5559 GCA_964460655.1 uncultured Terriglobales bacterium
GCCGCATCTCCGCGCAACTGGCGAAGCAGGTCATCTTCCAGAAGGTGCGCGAGGCGGAGCGCGACACGGTCTACAACGAATACATCGGCCGCGTCGGCGAGATCCTGAACGCCACGGTGAAGCGCGTCGAAGGGCCTGACACGATCTGGGACATCGGCAAAGCGGAAGCGCGGATGCCGCGCAAGGAATCGTCGCGCCTGGAGTCGTTCGCCGTGGGCGAGCGCGCGCGCGTCATCATCAGGAACGTGGAGAAGGCCTCGAAGGGTCCGCAGGTCATCGTCTCGCGGGCGGCGCCTGAGCTGGTGCAGCACCTCTTCCAGACGGAAGTTCCCGAGATCTACGACAGTACGGTCGTCATCCGCGCTATCGCCCGCGAAGCCGGCGAGCGTACGAAGATCGCCGTCATGTCCAAAGACAAGGATGTGGATGCCGTCGGTGCCTGCGTCGGCATGAAGGGCATGCGCGTGCAGTCCATCATCCGCGAACTGCGCGGCGAGAAGATCGACATCATCGAGTACCACGAAGACCCGGTCACGTTCGCCGAGAAGGCGTTGCTGCCGGCGAAGGTGGCACGCGTCAGCGTGGTCGATTCGTCGGAGAAACAGCTGGAAGTCATCGTGGACGACACGCAGCTCTCGATCGCCATCGGCAAGAAGGGCCAGAACGTCCGCCTGGCGGCGAAGCTCCTCGGCTGGAAGATCGACATCAAGAGCGAAGAGGAGAAGCGCCAGGAAGTCGAGCAGCAGATGGCGGCGCTCGTCAGCACCACGACTCCGCTCGACCGCGTCACCGACCTCGGCGAGGGCCTGATCCAGAAGCTGCAGGAGGCCGGCATCAGCACGGTGGAATCACTGGCCGACATGACGCCGGAGCAGCTCGAGGCGATCCCCGGTATCGGCCCGAAAACAGTGGAAAAGATCAGCCTCGCGGTGAATACTTTCTTTTCCAGCTTAGAGTCTGGGGAAGCTCCGGCGGCGGAAGGCGTGGAAGCTGCGCCGGCCGAGCCGGGAACGGGATCGGACGCCGAGCTTGCAGCGACCGATGCCGAGGCTGTAGCTCCGGCCGAAGGCGACGCCGCGAGCGAAGTCGCCACCGCGCCCGCCGACGATGCGGGTCCGGATTCCGCGGGACAATCGGGCGATACGCAAGGCTTGTCGCAGCTCGATGAGGGCGGCAACGAGAACGTGTCGCAACTGGTCGAGGAAGAGCAGACGACTGAGGCCGCGCTGCAAGCGGGCGTCGAGAATGCTCCGCCGGCCGACATGAGCGAGGTTCACGTGCACGGTGAGCAGCCCGGCGAAGAAGGCACGGAAGAAAAAGGTTCGAACTAGGAATTGGGTGATCAGGTGAATCGGTGATTTGGACATTTTCAAATCGCTCACTCGCCAAATCACGAAATCACTGAATGGGTGTGAATGTCTAAAGTCCGCATCAACGATCTGGCGCGCGAGCTGGAGGTCAAGAGCAAGGCGATCCTTGACGTCCTGACCGACGTCGGCGTTACCGAGAAGAAGTCGCACTCGAGTTCGCTGGAACTCGACGAAGCCGAACGTGTGCGCCAGCACTTCAACAAGCAGGCGGAGTCGGAGAAGGCCCGCGCTGCGAAGACGGCTGCCCGCCCCGCGGCCGACGACGGCATCAAAACCAAGTTCGACCTGTCGAAGATCTCGCGTCCTGGCGACGTGCTGAAGGCGATCACGCAGAAGTCGCCCGCTGCCCCGACCGCGCCGGCCAAGCCCGCGACGCCGGTCGCACCTCCGAAGCCCGTGCCTGTCGTTGCCAAGCCGGTCGCACCGGCGCCATCCGCGCCACCGGCTGCACCCGAGAAACCTGCGCCGCGGCTGATCACGCCGCCGCCCCCGGGTCCGCGTCCCATGCATCAGGCGCCAGCAGCGCCCGCGCCACCGGCTCCATCAGCGGTCGCAGAGACACTAGTAGCAGCTCCGCCGGCAGCTCCCGTTCCTCCGCAAGCCGCCCAGCCGCCGCAGGCTCCCACTGCACCGGCCGAGCGCCAACGCATGATCGTGCCGCAGACCGGGCCGCGTCCCGTGTATCAGGCGCCGCAAGCTCCGCTTCCGGGAAGGCCGATCGCGCGTCGTCCCGGTGCGCCGCCGACGGCGGGGCAGCCCATCGCTGCACGCCCGCAGCCGGGGCGTCCGGTGCCGGGTCAGCCGATCTTCCAGCGTCCGCGTCCGATGGCACCGGGCTCGCGGCCGCCGCTCGGTCCTGGCGGTCGCCGTCAGCATCCGACCACGCCGCGGCCGGGTATGGGTCCGCGCCCCCTGGGCGTTGGACCGGGAATGCCGCCGCCGGCGCCGGGCCGTGCCCCGGGACGCGCCGCTCCTTCGCGCCGCCCGGGCCAGCGCTACGTTCCGCGCGGAGTAAAAGAAGGACCGATGAAGGGCTTCGTTCCGCCGCCGCGCCTCAGTGCGTCGGCCGAACCGTTGCCCATCACGCGTGCCATCGAGATCACGGAAGGCATCAGCGTGAAGGACCTGGCCGAAAAGCTCGACATCCGCGCCAAGGATCTCATCACACGCTTGCTGGCCCGCGGCGTCTTCGCCACGGTGAACCAGACGCTCGACCAGGAACTCGCCACCGAGATGTCGCGCTTCTTCGGCGCCGAGCCGACCGTCATCACCTTCGAAGAGCAGGCTGCCAAGGACATGACACCGGAGGGCACGCCGAGCGAAGAGGCAGTCGCGCTCGCGCAGCGGCCGCCCGTGGTCACCATCATGGGCCACGTCGACCACGGCAAGACGACGCTGCTCGATTCCATCCGCGAAGCGAACGTCGCCGGTGGCGAAGCCGGCGGCATCACGCAGCACATCGGCGCGTACAAAGTGCGCATCGCTGACGAGAAGTCGCCGGCCTTCGGCCGCGAGATCGTGTTCATCGATACGCCCGGTCACGAAGCCTTCACCCGCATGCGCGCCCGCGGCGCCAAAGTCACCGACATCGTGGTGCTCGTGGTCGCGGCCGATGACGGCGTGATGCCGCAGACGCTCGAAGCCATCGACCACGCCAAAGCCGCGAAAGTCCAGCTCATCGTCGCGGTCAACAAGATCGATAAGCCCGACGCGATGCCCGACCGCGTGAAGAAGCAACTCGCCGATCGTGGCCTCATGCCGGAAGCCTGGGGCGGCAACACTGTTTTTGTCGACGTCTCGGCCAAGCAGAAAACGAATCTCAATCTGCTGATGGAGATGATCTGCCTCGTCGCCGACGTCCAGGAATTGAAGGCGAGCCCAGCGCGCTCGGCGTCGGGTGTTGTGCTGGAAGCGAAACTCGATCGCGGCCGCGGCCCGGTCGCCACCGTGCTCGTGCAGAATGGCACGCTCAAGGCGGGCGAGCACTTCGTGGTCGGTAACTCCTGGGGACGCGTGCGCGCCATGCTCGACGATCGCGGCAACACGCTCGCCGAAGCGCCGCCCTCGACACCGGTCGAGATCCTCGGCCTTGAGGGCATGCCGCAAGCCGGCGATCAGTTCGTCGTGGTCGAGCGCGAGAAGGCCCGCGAGGTCTCGGAGTATCGCGAAGCCAAGGCGCGCGAGGCCTCGCTGGCGAAGAGCTCGCGTGTCTCGCTCGAAGGCCTGGCCGAACAGATCAAGACCGCCGGCATCAAGGAACTGCCCATCATCCTGAAGGGCGACGTGCAGGGCTCGGTGGAAGTGATCGCCGACCTGCTGAACAAGCTCTCCGGCGAAAAGGTCAAGATCAAGCTGCTGCACGCCAGCGTCGGCGCCATCACCGAGACCGACGTGCTGCTGGCCTCCGCGTCGAACGCCATCATCATCGGCTTCAACGTGCGGCCCGAGCGCAAAGCGCAGGAGCTCGCCGAGCAGGAAAAGGTCGACATCCGCCTGCACTCCATCATCTACGAGCTGCAGGACGAGATCCGCAAAGCGATGCAGGGCCTGCTCGAGCCGGTCATCAAAGAGACCTACCACGGCCGCGCCGAAGTGCGCGAGACGTTCCGCATCCCCAAGGTCGGCACCATCGCCGGCTGCTACGTGCAGGATGGCAACATCAAGCGCGACGACGAAGTCCGCCTGCTGCGCGACAACGTGGTGGTCTTCAAGGGCAAGATCGGCTCGCTGCGCCGCTTCAAAGACGACGTCGGCGAAGTGCGCAACGGCCAGGAATGCGGCATCGGCATCCAGAACTACGGCGACGTCAAGATCGGCGACGTGATCGAAGCATTCGTCACCGAGCGCATCGCCGCCGAAGCGCTGGTGTAACCGTTGGTGAAACCCTTTCAGCGCCCGGTCCGGCTAGATGCCTTTCGGGCATTTATTCCCTTGGCCTGGGTGTTGGGTGTCTCGCTAGTCAGCCTCCTCGCCATCGAAATCACTGGTTCTATGGGCTGAGCCATGGGCCTTGGGATGATTGTGCTTATAGTTGGTGTACCGGCAGTGATTCTGCTCGCCATTGGCGGTATAGTTGCGTTTCTCATGAATGCAATGCGTGATTGACTCAGGCGAAGAATCTAATTGGCTGAATCGGTCACAATCCAGTACTCATGAAAGGGCGCCGACTCTGTGCGACAATTGGCTTGCCATGGCCGTCGATTGGCACAAGATCATCACGTTCGAGCCCGATAAGATGGGCGGGCAGCCTTGTATCCGCGGGCTGCGTTTCACGGTCTACGATCTCCTCGGTTATCTGGCCTCAGGTATGTCCTACGAGGAGATTCTGGACCATTTTCCCGACCTCACTCGAGATGACATTCTCGCTGCATTAGCCTTTGCCGCTGATATGGGGAGTAAAGGCGCGCCCATCCACGCTTGAAAATCCTCCTCGACGAGAACCTCTCTCATTATCTACCGGGCGTATTAGCCGACCTGTTTGCAGGCATCATTCACGTTCGATCAATCGGAATGGCGCAGACGCCGGACACGCGCATCTGGGACTACGCAGAGCAGAACGGCTACATCATCGTCACGAAGGATGCCTGGTTTTACCAGCGCAGCCTGATCCTTGGCGCCCCTCCGAAGGTCGTTTGGTTGTCGCGGAATAAGTCATCGGCACAATATGTCGAGGACTTGCTGCGGCGGAACGCGATCCGAATCAAAGCATTCTTCGATGACCCAGAAAGCTCGTATCTTGTTCTCGACTAATGCCCATCGCCTTCCTCACGCTCGAACTCCGCATCGAAGGCGCGCATTCGCTCAAAGACAAGCGCCAGGTATTGCGCTCGCTTAAGGACAAGCTGCGGGCGCACTTCAATGTTGCGGTCTCCGAGCTTGATCCCGACAACGCCTGGCAGCGCGCAACCATCGGGGTGGTCAGCATCAGCGGCTCGCGCGATTACCTGCGTGGGCTGATGGAGAAGGTCGAGCGTGCCGCGACGCGCATCGCCAATGAGAACGGCGCCGACGTCAGCGATTCGTTCATAGATTTTGTGTGATGTCATCCTGAGCGGAGCGAGTCCTGAGCGCAGTCGAAGGATCTCTATAGCCACGGAGCCGCTCGGGAACGTCGGTCACTCTCTTCCACCCGCTTTTGCGTCTACACTATTCCTATGCCTGAGAACCGCGGACGCCAGCACCACTACGA
>CAYWSH010000219.1:0-5548 GCA_964460655.1 uncultured Terriglobales bacterium
GCTAAAGTGCACGTTGGTGGCGTGAAGCGTGCGCGCTTCACCGGCGCCGAGCGGCAACAACACGAGATCCTGGTCGCTCGCCGGCAGGATAGCGGCAACCCATTTCCCGTCGGGCGAGAAGCCCAGCGGATCGCCGTCGCCGAGGCGGATAGCGGGCGAGCCGTCTGTCTTGCGCACATACACCGAGTAATTGGTGTTCGCGCCGGATTCCTGGGTGCTGAACTGCATCCATCGCCCGTCGTCGGAGATGCCTTGGGCCCAGGAGAAATCAAACCACGTGAGGTCCTTGGTCTTGCCGGTCGCGACCTCACCGAACGTAATGTCATGTCGCGGCGTGTCGGTGCTGAGCAGCACGCGGCCGTCCTTGGCCACATCGTGCAGGCGGACGCTGCCAGGCGCACGCAGGATGACACGGATCTTGCCCGCGAGTGACACGGCGCGCACGACGTAGAAGTTACCGCTGGCTTCGTCGCTCGAGCTGAACCAGATCTCGCGGTCGTCAGGCGCCCACGCCAGGCCGCGCTCACTTGCCCAATCGGGCGTCAGGACCGTTCGCTTGCCGCTGAGGTCAACGATCGAAACATAGCCGCGATCGTCGCCGTAGATCGGGTGATCCATGAAGGCGATCTTGTCGCCGCGATGCGAGACGCGTACGTCGCTTATGTAGCCGGACGTTTCGTACAGCAGCTTGCCGATGGGATACTCGAGGCGGAAGCGGTTGCCGGCCGGCCGAGAAACGGCCAGCGCGCTGCCGTCGGGCGACCAATCCACGCTCATGACCTTTTCCAGGATCTCGCGCGGTGAGCCGCCGGTGAAAGACGTGCGCGCGAGCGTTCCCATAGGAACGTTAGCCTCGCCTCCGCTGACGTTCAGCACGATCGCCAGCTCGCCCGTTGATGAGACTGCCAGCAGCCCCGCCTCCGGTGCGGAGAGCGGACTGAAGCCGTTGGCGTCGGCCCGCTGGAAGAACAAGCGCTGCGGGTCGCCGTTCCAGGCGCCGCTGAACACGACCGTTTGCCCATCGGGAGAGAACCGTGCCTGGGTGACCCATCCGCGGCTGCTCGTGAGCTGATGGAAGGTCGGAATGGCCGCTGGTCGCGGGCGCAGCAACCAACCCAGCCCCAAAAGCGCAATGAACGCGGCCGCAGCGGTCGCGTAGCGGCTCATCATGCTGCGTGGCGCGAGCGTTGCCGCAGCGCGCGCTGTCGCCGTGCTGGTCCCGCTCATCGCTTCCAGCGCGAACGCCAGGTCACGCGCCGACTGGAAGCGCTGCTCCGGGTCCTTCTCGAGGCAGCGGCGCATGATGGTCTCGACGCCCGGCGGGATCGGCCGGGTGACGCTGCTCACCAGCTCCGGCGGATCTTCCTTCAGGATGGCGGTCATCGTTTCCGCCGACGTGTCGCGCCGGAACGGACGAGTGCCGCTCAGCATCTCGTGCAGTACGGCGCCGAAGCTGAAAATATCGGAGCGTGCATCGGCCGCGAGCCCGCGCACCTGCTCGGGCGACATGTAGCCGACGGTGCCGAGCATCATGCCGGGCGAAGTTTGCGGCATGGCCGACATCGTCGCGCCACCGGTCGCGACGGCAGCGAGCGGGTTCTGCTTCGCCAGGCCGAAGTCGAGGATCTTGGCGCGGCCGTCTTTGCTGATAAAGATGTTCTCGGGCTTCAGGTCGCGGTGCACGATGCCCTTGTTGTGCGCCGCGGCCAGCCCTTGCACGATCTGCAACGCGTATTCGTGCACGCGGCGCAGCGGCAACTGCCCGGCTTCGAGTCTAGCGCGCAGCGTCTCGCCCTCGAGCAATTCGGAGACGATGTAGCGCGTGCCGGCGTGCTCGCCGATGTCGAAGACCGCCAGGATGTTCGGATGATTCAGCGCCGCCACGGCGCGCGCTTCCTGCTCGAAACGCGCCAGGCGCTCCGCGTCGGCGCTGAACGTCTCGGGCAGGACCTTGATGGCGACGTCGCGTCCGAGGCGCGCGTCGTGCGCGCGATAGACTTCGCCCATGCCGCCGGCGCCCAGCGCGGAAGTGACTTCGTACGGCCCGAGTTTGGTGCCGGCTGCTAGCGACATGATGTGCGTGGAAGCGAGCGCGGATTCTATCGTGAAAGCGCTATAGCAGAAAGACGGAAGCTCAGCTTGCATCGGCAGCGGTTTTGCGCTGAACTAGCCGCCCATGTTCCGGACTGCTCTGCGCACTCTCCTCATCGCCGCCACCGCGGCCACGGCTGCGGCCCAGGGCGGCATGGTCTATTCCTTCCCGCTCTATCAGACGACTCAGCCGAGCACGTCGTCCGCCAGCTACAACGCCTTCACCAACGGGCTCACCGCGTGGGACAAGAGTGAGAGCACCAACGTCAACGTCGCCGGTGGCGACGGCCCGTGGACGCTCGAGCAGTGGCGGATCACACTCACGAATCCTCCCGGAGCAGGCAACAGCTGGACGTTCACGCTGCGCGTCAACGAAGCTGATACGGCGCTCGCCGTAACGATCGCCGATGGCGCGACCAGCGGCAGCGACTCGACCCACAAGGTCGTGATCAAACCGGGCGATCGCTACGACATCAGGTGCACTCCCACGGGCACGCCAGCCGCGCCGGGTGACATGCAGCGCCTGGTGCGGATCACGGCGAGCGCTCCGCGGCGGCAGATGCTGGCGACGCCCTCGGCGGTCTCGCATCCGCTCGCGCCGGCCAGGACCTATTACATGGCGCCGGACCAGCGGGGCAATCAGACGAACGAAAAGCTCGCCAAGTTTCCCTGGGCGGCCACGGGAACGCTCTCTTCTTTCTATGCGGACCTCGAGACCGCGCCGGGAGCGGGCGCTTCGGTCAAGATCACGCTCCGCAAGAACGAGCAGGATACGGACGTGACCTGTACTGCCACGGGCGAGGCGAAGGCGTGCCGCGACGTGCAACACCACGTCAACGTCGCGGCGGGAGACCTGATCGATTGGAAGATCGACATCAGCGAGGGCAGCCCGACGACGCGAGTGCGCGTTGGCACGGCGTTCGAACCGGCAGTGGACGGCCAAGTGGTCTACATCTTCGAAGGCGCGGTGCTCTCGGGCGCGACCACCTACATCGCCGGCGAGGTCGCGGGCAGCAAGACGGAGACGAAAACGCTGACCATGCCGGCCGCGCGCGTCGGCAGTCTGGTCAACAGCAGCGAGGCCAACCCTGGCGCTGACGGGCAGAGTGACGCTCTGACCGTGCGGCGCAACAAAGAGGACACCGAGCTGGCGTGCAGCGTCGTCGGGCCGGCGAAGTACGGTAGCGACACGCAGCACTACGTCCCTTTCGCCGAGGGCGATGCGCTCACCGTACGGCTGGTCGCCTCAGAAGGAAATCTGACCGTCGCCAAGGCGAGTATCGTGATGGAATTTGAGCAGCCAACCAAGCGCGCTCCGAAACGTCAGCCTAAGTGAGCTGCAGGAGAACATGATGAGACCCAAGACGACACCGGCACTTTTCTTATGCTTCGCGGCCTCGCTAGCGATGGCCCAGTCGGTGAATCTCTCCGCTGACAAGCTTGCATTGCGCAACGCCAAGGCCGAGCAGGTCACCTATCGCGGTCGCGCCGCCGTGCGCGTCACCGACACGGCTGCGCCAGGACTCGATGATTCCGCCCGCACTGCGATCGTTCCCGGCACTTCATTCCAGGACGGCACGATCGAAGTGAGCCTCACCGGCGACACGAAGCCCGACGCGCCGGAGGGCGCCCGCGGCTTTGTCGGCATCGCCTTCCGTGTGGCCGGCGATGCGTCGCACTTCGAGTGCTTCTATCTGCGCCCCAAGAATGGCCGCGCGGTGGACCAGCTGCAGCGCAACCACAGCACGCAGTACATCTCCGTCCCAGGCTTCCCCTGGGACAAGCTGCGCAACGAAACGCCGGGCAGATACGAGTCCTATGTCGATCTGGTGCCCGGCGAATGGACGCAGGTGAAGATCCAGGTAAAAGGGACCGAGGCGCTGCTCTTCGTGAATGGCTCCGCGCAACCGGTACTCGTGGTGCATGACCTGAAGCAGCCCTCCGCGAAAGGTGCGATCGCGCTCTGGGTCGGAACGGGAACGATCGGACACTTTGCGGGATTGAAAGTCACCGAGTAAGCGCTGCTCGATCATGGTGCGCACGGTGCGGTCGTGTTGAACAACTGGAATTCGCGGATGTGCGCTTCGGCGGTTGACGAAAGTATGTTCAGGCGCACGCGCCGTGCGGTCACCGGAGCGAAGCAGTCGATCTTCTTGTGCCCGATCGCTTGTCCCGCGGCGACCGACTTCCATCCCTCTCCGCTCCACACCTCGATGCGATAACGCTCGATGTGCTGGCCGTCGTTGAGCCATTCCATGGTCAGACTGCGGTCGAACGTCACGGGACGCTGCAGATCCACTTCCACGATCGCGCGGTGCGAGCCCGCAGGTGCCGACCAGAACGTCGCGGGATCACCGTCGAGGGCGGGTTCAGTCGACATGTTGCGGAGCCGCTCCTGCACGACCAGGTTCGCACCGTAGCGCTGGCGCACGGCGGCGCCGAATTCCTGCAAACGCTGGACGTCTGCGGCCGGGATCAGGCCGTTGCGATCGGGCGCGAGGCCGAGCATGAGTTGGCCGCCGTGTCCGACGGACTGCTCATACACCGCCAGCAATTCCGCCACTGATTTCAGGCTGGCCTCGTCGTTCGGATGCCAGAACCAGTGAGATTTGCGCAGCGGAGTGTCGGCTTCCACGGGACGCCAGCGCAGGTAGCCGTGGCGGTCGAGGACGTTCCAGTTCTCGTACGGGATGGTGCCGCGCTCGTTGCCCGCCCAGCGGATGTCGCCGTACTCGAACAGCGCGGCGTCTGCGAAGACCAGAGTGTTCGGCTGCGCGATGCGCAGCGTCTCGATGTAGCGCGGGAAGTTGTAGACGTGGCCCGCGCTGCCCGCGCCATCGAGCCAGAATTCCACGAGTTCGCCGTAGCGGCTGGTCAGCTCGTCGAGCTGCGCGGTGTAGTAGTCGTCGTAATCTTTGGAGTCCTTGTAGCGCGGCTCGTGACGGTCCCAGGGAGAGAGGTACACGCCGAACTTCAGGCCGAACTTGCGCGCGGCGTTTGCCACTTCGCGCACCAGGTCGCCCTTGCCATCGCGCCATGGACTACTCTTCACGCTGTAGTCGGTCTGCGCGGTCGGCCACAGACAGAAGCCGTCATGATGCTTGGCGACCAGAACGACATAGCGCGCGCCCGCGGCCTTGATCGCCTGCATCCACTGGTCGGCGTCGAGCTGCGTCGGATTGAAGACCGCCGGGCTCGCTGTGCCGTCTCCCCACTCGCGGTCGAGGAACGTATTGGTGCCGAAATGGATGAGGACGCCGAACTCGAGGTCCTGCCACGCGACCTGCTGCGGCGAGGGCTTGATGTCGGCGGAGTTCTGCCCCGACACGAGGAGCGGCGTGCTCGCGAGCAGCACAATGCTCATCAGAAGGACGCAACGATCTCGTGCAACGCGGCCGCTAGAAGGCATGAGCGACATCTTAGCCGGTCGAAGGGCCGCCTTACGCCTCCGAGATGG
>CAYWSH010000220.1:0-5483 GCA_964460655.1 uncultured Terriglobales bacterium
GCACATAGAAGCGGTTCGTGCACACGCAGGTCTGGCCGCTGTTGCGGTACTTCGAAGCGATGGCGCCAGCTACCGCGGCATCCAGATCCGCGTCGTCGAACACGATGAACGGCGCGTTGCCGCCGAGTTCGAGCGACACTTTCTTGACCGTCGGCGCGCACTGCGCCATGAGCAGGCGGCCAACCGGCGTCGAGCCGGTGAACGACAGCTTGCGAACGATCGGATTGCCGGTCATTTCCGCGCCGATGGCTTTCGGCTCGCCGATCACGACGTTGAACACGCCGCGCGGCACGCCGGCGCGTTCGGCCAGCACCGCGAGCGCGAGCGCCGAGAGCGGCGTGGCTTCAGCCGGTTTGACGATGATCGGGCAGCCAGCCGCGAGCGCCGGACCGACCTTGCGCGTGATCATCGCGGCCGGGAAGTTCCACGGCGTGATGGCCGCGCAGACGCCGATCGGCTCTTTCGTCACGACGATGCGCCTGTCGTTGGCCGGCGTCGGGATCGTGTCGCCGTTCACGCGCTTGCCTTCTTCCGCGAACCATTCCAGGAACGACGCGGCGTACTGGATTTCGCCCTTGGCTTCGGCGAGCGGCTTGCCTTGTTCCGTGGTGAGGATCTTCGCCAGATCGTCGGCGTTCTCCATCATCAGGTCATGCCATTTGCGCAGGATCACCGCGCGCTGCTTGGCGGTGGTGGCACGCCATGCGGGCCACGCGGCATTCGCCGTGTCGATAGCGCGGCGGGTTTCTGCCGTGCCCATGCGCGGCACCGTCGCGATGGTTTCGCCTGTCGCGGGGTTCCGGACTTCGAAGGTCGCGCCGTCGTCGGCGCCTTGCCATTCGCCCGCGATGTAGGCGTGGTTCTTCAGCAGCGTCGGGTCTTTCAGGGTCAACGTGGTGGTCATGATTCTTTCCTTAGGCCTTAGGCCGCTACCGCGACGCTGTCCTTCATGACGCTTTCGAGAATCGCCATGGCTTCGTCGAACACCGCGTCCTGAATCGTGAGCGGGAACAGGAAGCGCACCACGTTCGAATACACGCCGCACACCAGCAACAGCAAGCCGCGTTCGAGCGCGAGGGTCTGCACGCGCTTGGTGAACTCGGCGTCCGGCTCCGAGCCGCCTGCCTTGCAGAACTCGACCGCGACCATGCCGCCGGGGCCGCGCACGTCGGCGATCTGCGGCACTTCGCTTTGCAGCGCGATCAGCTTGGCCTTCACGCGATCGCCCAGCAGCGTGGCGCGCTCGCACAGCTTTTCTTCGTCGATGATGTCGAGCACCGCGTGCGCGGAGGCCACTGCCAGCGGGTTGCCGGCATACGTGCCGCCGAGGCCGCCAGGCGCTGCGGCATCCATGATTTCCGCACGGCCGATCACACCCGACAGCGGCATGCCGCCTGCCAGGCTCTTGGCGACCGTCATCAGATCGGGCACCACGTCGTAGTGATTCATTGCGAACAGCTTGCCGGTACGGGCAAAACCCGTTTGCACTTCGTCGGCGATCAGCAGAATGCCGTGCTCGTTGCACAGCTTGCGCAACGCGCGCACGAACTCGGCCGGCGCCGGATAGAAACCGCCTTCGCCCTGAACTGGTTCAAAAATGATCGCGGCCACGCGCTTCGGATCGATATCGGCCTTGAACAGGAATTCGATGGCCTTCAGCGAATCGGCCGTGGTCACGCCGTGCAGCGGATTCGGGAACGGCGCGTGGAACACGTCCGACGGGAACGGACCGAAGCCGACCTTGTACGGCGCAACCTTGCCGGTCAGCGCCATGCCCATCAGCGTGCGACCGTGGAAACCACCGGTGAAGGCGATCACGCCCGGGCGGCCGGTCGCGGCGCGGGCGATCTTGATCGCGTTTTCGACGGCTTCGGCGCCGGTCGTGAAGAAGGCGGTCTTCTTCGGATGGTCGCCCGGCGTGCGCTGGTTGAGCTTCTCAGCCAGTTCGACATACGACGCGTACGGCACGATCTGATAAGCCGTGTGCGTGAAGTGATCGAGCTGGTCGCGGATTGCGGCGAGGATCTTCGGATGGCGGTGGCCCGTGTTGCACACCGCGATGCCGGCCGCGAAGTCGATGAAACGGCGGCCTTCCACGTCCCACAGCTCGGCGTTTTCAGCGCGCTCGGCGTAGAAATCGCACATGACTCCGACGCCGCGCGGCGTGGCGGCGTCTTTACGGCTCTTCAGGTCTGCGTTTTTCATGGTCATCTCCTTGCTCCTCGGTGTTGGCGGATGCCGCGCGCTCAGCGCAGCACATGCAGCGACTATAATGAGATTTGGCTCTTAACTTCAGAGCCATTTCAATAAAAATGTAGGAGCCAATCATGCGCGCAAGCGTTTTGTCCGACTGGCTGGCCCAGCGCCTCGACCGGGGCAACGGCCAGCCGATCTATCGCCAGTTGCACCGGCTGCTGCAGCAGGCGATCCTGTCGCGCGAATTGCCGCCGGGCAGCAAGGTGCCGTCGTCGCGTTTGCTGGCGCAGGAGTTGGGCATCGGGCGCAATACCGTCACGCAGGTGTACGAGCAACTGGTGCTCGAAGGTTATGTCAGTTCGGCGACCGGGCGTGGCACGTTTGTCGCTGACAGCTCCCCGGAGGAGATCGTCGGCGTGCCCGACACCGAGGCGCCCGAGGCACGTCCTGAACTTTCGCCGCTGCAGGCGGCACGCGCGCTTTCCACTCGCGGCGCGCGGCTGATCGCGGGTGCGGGCGTGTCCAAGCGCCAGTGGGGCGCGTTCATGCCCGGTGTGCCGGACGTCACGAAGTTTCCGGCGCGCGTGTGGAGCCGGTTGCATAACAAGTATTGGCGCCGGCTGCGGCCGGACCTGCTCACGTATGCGCCGGGTGGTGGGCTCGCGTCGCTGCGGCACGCGCTGGCCGACTACCTGCGCACGTCGCGCTCGGTGCGCTGCACGCCGGAGCAGATCATCATCACGACCGGGATTCACCAGTCGGTCGACCTCGCAGTGCGTCTGCTCTCCGATCCGGGCGACGTGATCTGGACCGAAGACCCGTGCTATTGGGGTGTGCGCAGCGTGATGCACGTATCCGGGCTGCAATCGCGGCCCATCGCCGTCGACGAGGAAGGCATCAATCCATCGGCCGACGATCTCGCGCAGCCGCCCAAGCTGATGCTTGTCACGCCCTCGCACCAGTATCCGCTCGGCATGGTGATGAGTCTCGCGCGGCGCCGCATGCTGCTCGAATATGCGCGCCAGAATCAGTGCTGGATCATCGAGGACGACTACGACAGCGAATACCGCTACGGCAGCCGGCCGCTGGCGTCGCTGCAAGGGCTCGATACGTCGGGGCAGGTGATTTACGTGGGCAGCTTCAGCAAGACGTTGTTTCCGGGATTGCGCATCGGTTATCTCGTCGTGCCGGAGGCGTTGGCGGAGAGCTTTGCCACCGCGAGTGCCGAGCTATATCGCGAAGGACAGTTGCTGCAGCAGGCGATGCTCGCGGAGTTCATCGCCGAAGGGCATTTCACCTCGCATATTCGCAAGATGCGCACGCTATACGGGCAGCGCCGCCAGACGCTGCTCGACGCCGCTGCGCAGCGTTATGGCGATGCGTTGCCGGCCGTAGGCGGCGATGCCGGCCTGCATCTGGTGATGCAGTTGCCCGCAGGCAGCGACGATCGTCTGGTGGCGGCCGCGGCGCTGGAGCGCAATATTGTCGTGCGGCCTTTGTCGGGGTATTACGCGCAACCGCCGCTGGCGCCGCCGGGCTTGCTGATCGGCTACGCGTGCGTGCCGGATGAGGAGATTGCGCCGGCTTTCAATACGCTCGCGGATGCGATTGATGCGACGTTGCCGGAGTTCGCGTGAGTGCGTAGTTGGAGAGCCGCGAGCGCGTCTCGACGAAGTCCTAACGTAGTCAATCAACTCCTCCATCGTCTATCACTCAATATCATCCCGAAAAATATGGAAAGTCCGCTTTTTTAATTTTTTACATAAACGTTGAATATTTCAGACGCCGTCCACCAATCCGATTGACGCTTTTCTGTTGCAACCCCTAAATGTTGGGACGAAAAGCTGCGAACGCAACGATCCTGCATCGTTCCTTTCAATTGAATAGGATGGCGTATGAATGCTGTGACGCACCCCCTCGCGGATGCATTGCGTCATCCGGGCGCACGTCTCACCCAGCACCTCGCAATATGGATCGGCACGCTTGACCTTGAACTCGACGTGCTCGACTTCAAGGTGCGTGCGGGGTTCTGCAGGGATTACACGGTCGATGTCACGGTCACCTCGCCGCGGCTGGAGATCGACGGCAAGCTCTGCGTCGGGCGGCGTGCGGGCCTGCAGATTGACGAGCGTGTAGCGGTACCCTCGGTGAGCTACGTCGATCCCGTCGACCATGAAGCAGCTACCTTCAATGGCGTTGTCACGTGCTGGAAACGCATTCGCACGAGCCGCGACGAGGCCGCCTATCGGCTGCGCATCGAGCCACGGTTTGCCGCGCTGTGCAAGCGCATGCATGGGTCGCGGACCTTTAAAGACTGGACCCTGCAGGAGATCATCACGGAGTTGATGATCGACCGGAAGAACTTCGACGCATTCGATATCGAATTCAACCTGGAAGGGGCGCAGGAGAAGTTCGAACAGGTGGTGATGTACGAGGAGTCCGTGTGGAACTTTGTCGCGCGTCATTGCCGGCGCAAGGGCATTTTCTGGTTCTACAAACAGCGGCGCGGCAGGCAGGGGCAACTCGATACCATCGTGTTCGCGGACAATCTGCGCGCGTATGTGCGTTCAATCGACGTGCCGCTGATGCCGGATTCGGGCCTTACCGGCAACTGGCACGAGGCGGCGCTCTCGGTCAACGGAGAGCGCACACTGGTGCCGGCCACGGTCGAGCTGTGGGAGCGCAACTATCGCACGCCGGAGGATCCGTTGCGGGCGACGGCGAGCGTCTCAGGTGAGGCTGGCGACCGCTCGGTGTTCGGCCAGATCAACCGCAGTACGGAATTTCATCTGACTCAGGAGGGAGGCGACGCACTGGCGCAGACGCGGTGCGAGGAGCAGATCGCACGTCAGGCGACGCTGTCCGGCACCAGCAACGTGACGGGACTCATGCCGGGTGTGGTGATGAAGCTCACCAACACGAAGATGAGCGGTGCCGAGTACGGGTTCGTGATCACCTCGATGAAAATGAAGGGCAGCCGCACGGTACCGGCGCACAACCGCTTCAAGGCGATGCCCGCGCATCTGACCTACCGTCCGAAGTTCAGCTACGAGAGGCACTGGAGATTCCTGACCGGTCCGGTCGTCGGCGTGGTGACGACGTTTGACGGCAGCCCCTACGCGTGCCTGGACGAGTACGGGCGCTATCCCGTCCTGCCTAAGTTCCTGCAGGGAACGGACAGCACCGACAGGCAACTGCTGAAGCTACGCCTTCTGCGTCCATCCTCGTCCTATTGTTACGTCGCGAATAATTTGAGGTGCAGGAGATGAGTTTGTCGCGCGATCGAC
>CAYWSH010000221.1:0-5418 GCA_964460655.1 uncultured Terriglobales bacterium
GCTTCCCCAACTGCGCCAGCTCCCTGCGTGCTGCCGCCGCCTGCGGCGCGCTGGGCGCCTCTTTCAGGAACTGCTTGTATTCCGCCGCCGCTTCGTCGAGGTGGCTCATCTGCTGCAAGGCCTTCGCTGCCACGTAGTGTCCGAGCGCGTATTTCTGGTGTTCTTCCGCGTGCAGCGTCTGGACGCGCGTCACCACGTCAGCGAAGTGCCCGCTCAAGAACGACGCTTCCGCCGCATACAGCAGCGCCTCCTGGTTCAGCGGATCGCTCTCCAGTGACTTTTTCAGGAGCGCATCCGCGTCGGCATACTTCTGCTGCTGCAGCGCGATCTTGCCCAGATTGGTGTAGGCGCGCGCGAAGTGGCTGTTCAGTTCGACGGCCTTTTCGAAGTTTTTCCGCCCGCCTTCGAGGTCGCCCTGCTGCATCAGCACGACGCCCAGGTTGTTGTAGGCCTGGTCGTATTCAGGATAGAGCTCGATCGCCCTGCGAAAAGCTTCGGCGGCTTTGACGAGGTTGCCATCTTTGAGCGCATCGTTGCCCTGGTCGAGCGCCTTCTTCGCATTGCCGGGCGCCATCATGCGGCGGAGCGGGACCGTGGATGCACTCGGTGCGACCACTTCGCTGTGTTTGTGGCGTACCGTGATCGTAACGGTCTGGTCGCCGCGCGCCGGCGTGATGTCGTCCACCACGGTCTCTTCGATCGTGCCACCAAAAACACGGATGCGGTAGGTCAGCGGCCGGTCGCCGCCGCGCGCCCCCACAGTGCTCAGGATCGGGATGCGCGCCCGGCCGTTCGTATCGGGTGAGACCTCGCGGAGCACGCTTCCGTTGGCGTCCACTACCTGGATATGGATGTCGGTCGCCCCCGCCGTGTCGAGGTGCATGGGCCCGCTCTCATCCAGCAGCAGGACCTGCATGTTGACCGTCTGTTGCCCCCAGGCGGAAGCGGCGAGCAGCAAGAGGATCAGGGCGTTACGGCACCGCATACGATTTACGATACTCCGTCGCAGCAACGCGTTGCTAATGCCAGAAAACGAAAAAAGGGCCGGCAGAAAGCCGGCCCTCGAGAAACAGGTTCAGGTTTTAGAAGGTGAACTTCGCCCCGAGGATCATGGACCTGGCAGGCTGGTAGACGCTGGCAAAGCCGTAGCGAGCTGCAAGCGTCAAGGCCTGCTGGTTCGGTGCAGTGCGATAGTCCCAGCCACCCAGCACCTTCGCCCAATCGAAGCCCGGATCGCCGGCGAACTGCGCGGTCCGGAAGAAGTTGATCTTCTGGGCCGTTGATCCGGTCGGCGTCTCGTTGTACGCCATCGCGTTTCGAATGTTGAAGAGGTTGAACACCGTGGCTTCGAACCGCAGCCGCATGTTTTCGTGCGTGGAGCTGACCTTTACTTCATGCGACAGGTTGAAGTTGGTGTTGGTGTAGGCCGGGGTGCGACGCCCGCGGTCCACGCTGTCGACCGTCCAATCCCCGTTCGCCGCGCGGCTGAAATTCACCCAATTGCCGCGGTTTTCGGCATACTGGCAGGATGAAGCCGTGCCGAACACCGGGATACAGGTGTTGACCGGCGTGCCCGCATAGAGGGCCTGCGTGAAGCCCAGGACCGTCTCCTGGTGGAACCAAGGCAGGCGATAGAAGCCCTGCATGTCCACCGTGTTCGGGCGGTCGGTCGCCAGCGGCCCGAACTGGATCGCGCCACTGGGTACGAACTGCATGGTCGGCCAGTCGAAGTCGCGGTGGTTGTTGGGTGAATGGCGTCCACCCGAACCATCGGTGGGGTCGGTATTGGTCAAGCCCGCGTAGTTGCCGTACAGCCGGCTATACGTGTAGTTGATCGCGCCCCACCACTTGCCGGCGCCAGGACGACGCGACAAGCGGAACTCCAAGCCGTCGTAGTTGCGGATGGCCTTCGGCTGCGCCGGGCACGATGGGCACAGCGCCTGCGTGATGCCCGAACCGGAAGCGGCGCGGTGCAGCAGGTCGCCGAACGTCGTGCCGGGGTTGCCGATGTAGAAGCCGAGGTTGTCGGTGATGCCGATGTCCTCGATGGCCCAATCCAGGCGCTTGCGCGCATAGCGGGTCTCGAAGCTCCACATCGGGCTGACCGCCCAATCCGTGCCGACCACGAACTCGTGCTGTTCCATCGGCTTGATCTTCGGGTCAACGCCAGGATCGGTGGTGTTGATGACGTTCTTGCGCAGGTCGAGGTGCTCGATGAACCGGCCTACCGTGACACCATTGGCCGGGCCGACCGTCGGGCCACAAGCGTGGCCGGAGACGTTCTGCGGCTGAATGGTGGTGAAGTCGGTGAAGTCCATCGCGTACACGCAATTGCGCCAGTAGTCGCCACCGAACGAACCACGCGGCAAGCCGTACTTCATGATGTCAAAGAACTTGCCATAGCTGGCAAACAGTTTGACCTTGCCGTTGTGGAGCAGATCGTAGGCGCCGCCGATGCGCGGGGCCACCTTCTGGCTGAAGTCGAAGCTGATGTGGTCGGCGCCGGCGCGATAGGGAGGCAGAAACTCCTTATCCATACGCACGCCGAGGTTCAGCGTCAGGCCCGTGTGGCCCACGGTCCAGGCGTCCTGGAAGTAAAGGCCGTGGTTGAAGGCCGACACCTTGCCGTTGACGTCCACACCATCTTGGACCGTGAAGTAGCCGTACTTGCCGCGGCACTTGCCGGCCGCGCTAGCGCCATACGTCGTCACGTTCGCCGTGATGATCGAATCGCACGCCGTAGCGCTCGTCTGCACGGAGTACGAATCATCCCAGTTGACCGTGACCAGCGCGGTCTTGTAGCCCGACACCACGTCATTCGCCTGCCGCATCATGTCGTAGCCGCCCTTGAAGGTATGGCTACCCCAGAAGTTGCCGACGAAATAGCTGGCGTTGATGTGGGTATCGTGGCGCTTGTACGCATCGAACAGCGTCTGGAAGTTGCTGCTCATGTTGGTGAACGCCACGTTGACCAGGCTCGCTGCCACTTGGCTCGCGATGGCGCCGCCCGCTAAGTCGCGGCTCTGCGCCGTGACGTTGGTGTTGAATGCGTAGCGGATGCCTTCCGGCCTGCCGCGGTCCTGGTTGTCCGTGAACCAGTAGCCGAAGCGGCCCGAAACGACCAGCTTGGACGACGGTGTCCAATCGGCGCCGAACGCGTACACAGCGTTCGGGTTGACGGAACCGAAGTCCGCGCGGATCGTCGCCGGATCGATGCCGGCGCCGGTGTTCAACTGGCAGGTCGCCGTGGAAGTCGTACAGGGCACGCCCGGGGCGCTGAAGCCATACGCGCTGTCCGGAGTGGGCAGCGACGAACCGGTCGTGCGCGAGTACGCGTAATTCCACGAGGCATACAGCTTCAGGGAATTGAATGGGCCGTAGTCCAGGCGGTTATACGCGTTGTGCTGCGTGAACGTGCGGGTGAAGTTGCGCTTCCCGGGGTTGCTCGCTCCCGTGAATTGCACCGTACGCCGCAACGTATCGCTGGTCGGAATGTAGCTGCTGAAGAGGAACAGTTTGTTCTTGAAGATCGGACCACCTACCGTATAGCCGGGCTCCAGGATGCGCCGATAGTCTTTCTTCGGCACGTAGTATTCCGGAGTACCGTCGGTACGGTTCGCGGTGCTGAGCGAGGTGCCTGGCCGCAGGCGCAGGCCGCAGCCCGTCGTTGCGCCCGTGAATACGTTG
Source organism: uncultured Terriglobales bacterium (assembly GCA_964460655.1). GTDB lineage: Bacteria > Acidobacteriota > Terriglobia > Terriglobales > Acidobacteriaceae > CAVUAF01. The sequence continues at coordinate 3,688 of CAYWSH010000221.1, forward strand.
CACGGATCATTCGCGTTCAGCGCGCTGAGCTGTGCGTAGGTCAGCAGGCTGCCGTGCCAGGTGTTCTTGCCACGCTGCGCGATCACGTTGACCACGCCGCCTACGGCGCCGCCGTATTCGGCTTCGAAACTGGACGACTTGATCTGCACTTCCTGCACGAAGTCCGTCTGGAAGGCCTTGCCGACACCACCATCCTGAATGTTGGTGATGTTCATGCCGTCGGCCATGTACACGTTCTCCGAGTCGCTGGCGCCATCGATCTGGAAGCCGCCGGCGCCACGCCCGACGCTCTGCAGGGGTTCCTGCCGCGCGCCCGGGGCCATGGGGATCAGCGAGAACGCACTCCGCCCCTTCGGGATGTTGTCAATGATCTCTCTCTGCACTTCGACTGCGACTTTCGACTGTGTGACGTCGACGATCGGTGCTTCGCTCGTCACTTCCACCGTCTGCTCCACCGCGCCCACTTGCATGGTCACATCGATCGTGGGCAGACGACCGGTCGAAAGATCGATTCCGCTCTGCTTGTAAGAACGGAATCCCTGGGCCGTCACCGTCAGCGTGTAGGTGCCGATAGGTAACTGCGAAAAACGATAGGCGCCGGCGCTGTCGGTCGTGGCTTTCTGTCCGCTACCGAGGAGCGCAGGGCTCGCGACGGAAACAGTCGCATTCGCGACCACAGCTCCGCTTTGGTCTTTCACGTGGCCTTCGATACCCGCCGTCGTCTCCTGCGCGTACGCGCCGGTGACCAGCAGGCAACAGGCCAGCGTTCCGAAAACGAGCCAACGTGTTGCTGTTTTGCTAAGGATGTTGCTCAATGCACCCTCCTTATAGAGTTCGGCAAAAACTTTGATTTTGCGAGCGGCATGGTCGCCGCTCGGTCCGGCGAAGCCGGACGGGGAAAACTTGGGCCCGAAGACACTATTCCGATGGGTAATTGTTCAGCATTCTCAAGCCCATAATCGCGTAGCGCAAGTGCTTTTTTAAGTTACAGTTCCGCCGCGTTCCCAGTTGGTAATATGCGATTCCATAGGGAACGCCGAGTCCGCGTTCCAGAATTCACAGAAAACGCCAAAATGCGCCAATCGTGTTGCGTGGGCGGAGCCACAATCCCCGGCTTGGTTATGGCGGCGGCGAGGCCGGCTTGCGCGCCGAGCAACGAGAGAGCCGCTTTAGCCCCGGCTCTTTTCCCGTGAGCACGTTCCACGCACAGCCCACTATCAACCGCGTCATCCTGAGGCCTGCTCTTTGCCGAAGGATCTCACGAGTGCTTGCGCCATTCCTGCCGGCAGCAGTCTTTCAAGCAAGGTCTGTGGTTGAAACGCCTTGCGGCAGCCCGGATGGCGCCGAGAGCGGAAGGATCCTTCGTCCGCAAAGAACGCGGTCTCAGGATGACGGCCTAGATGATTGGGTAATGCGAGCGGAAAAAACGGGGCAAGGCTTTCGCCTTGCCCCGATATTTTTGCTGCGCGAAAGTTAGAAGGTGAACTGCGCCCCGAACTCCGCGCGGAACGACTTCGGGATCACCGTGCCGCTCGCCGTGATGTAGCCGGCGGGCGTCCCGAAGTTCGCGTTACGCGTGTTGGTGAAATAGTTGCTGCCGTAGTTCGCGCGATTGGTCAGGTCGAAGCCTTGGAAGATCAGCTTCACGTTCGACCGCTCGCCGAACTTGATCGTCTTGGCAACGCGCGTATCCAGTTGGAAGAACGGCAGGCCACGCACGTTGTCCCAGTG
>CAYWSH010000222.1:0-5368 GCA_964460655.1 uncultured Terriglobales bacterium
CGTCCGATAACGGATATTACGTTAACTACGCGAAATCTCGCGCCAATCGAGGGCTTCGCTACGCCGGCTGCGGCGCCAGCAGCCCTTCGAGGTCTTCCCTGAAGCGACGCAGCGCCGCCAGGCGCTCCGGCGTGGCCTCCACGAGTTCCTGCTTGGCCTGGAAGACCTGGCACCCGTCCTTCTCTACCAGTACGCCCAGAGCCTCGCCCATACGCCAGCCCGACGCGCCGATCATCTGCAGGCCGTTCGGCGTCGGTTGCAACAGCGCGATGCAGCCATCGCGGAGGACTCCGACGGCGTTCGGAAAACGCTCGAATGTCTCGAGTTCGAATCCGGCGGCGTACAGCCGTTGGAGTTGTTGGGCGGAGTCCACAAAGCTCACCGGCGAGAAGCCAAAAGCAGATCCTTCGCTTCGCTCAGGATGACAACCAAGAAAAAGGGACTTGGCCCTGACTCGCAACTCGGTACTCGCAACTCGCTACATCTTGTAGCGCCCCAGGTCCTCGTCGCCCAGGTTCTCGAGCCACTTGCGCAGCTCTTCGGCGGTGCTGCGGTCGTTGGTCGTGGCCGAGAGCTTGGACGTCTTGAGCACCTGTTCCTCGACGAAGATGGGGCAATCCATGCGCAACGCGAGCGCGAGCGCGTCCGAAGGGCGCGAATCGATGCTGATGATGTGCCCTTGCCGTTCCAGCCATATGACGGCGTAGAACGTGTCCTCGCGCAGCTCGCTGACCACGATCTTGTGGACGCGCGTATCGAGCCCGTGCAGGACGTTGCGCAGCAGGTCGTGGGTGAGCGGGCGCGGTGTGGCGACCTTCTCGATCTCCAGCGCGATGGCGTTCGCCTCGAAGATGCCGACCCATATCGGCAGCACGGCGTCGCCGGCCGCGTCCTTCAGCACGACGATGGGCATGTTGGTGACGGGGTCCATCATGAGTCCGCGGATCTTCATCTCGACTTCCATCTTCTCTCCTAAGGGCTCCGCAACGTTCGCTTCGCTCACTGCGGCGCCCTCGCTGCCGTTTCACTCGCGTTCACGGCAGCTCACCCGCCCTCCGTGGAACGCCGGCGTCCCGCCGGCGAGCCGGCCAGAGGCCGGCGCTTCGAGATTACGACACTAGCTCGCCTACCAGGCTGTTCGGATACGACCCCGTCACCCGTACGTTGTAGTACTGGCCTGACTCCAACTGCGCCTCCGGCGGGGCGGCGAAGTTCAGCACCTTGTGCTGCGACGTCCGCCCGATCCACTGGTCATGGCGCTCGTTCTTCCCTTCAACCATTACTTCAAGGATCGTGCCGACGTAGGCAGCCTGTATCGGCCGTTGTATCTCGCGCTGCCGCTCGTTCAGCACCGCCAGGCGGCGCGTCTTCTCCTCTTCGGGGATGGCGTCGTCGTAGCGCAGTGCCGGTGTATTCGGCCGCGGTGAATACTTGAACGAGAAGACGCCGTCGTATTGCACCGTATCGAGCAGCGACAGCGTCTCGGCCAGGTCTGCCTCGGTCTCACCGGGGAAGCCGACGATGACGTCCGTCGTGATGGCGATGCGCCGCCGCGCCGCCTTCATCCAGCCGATACGTTCCAGGTACTCGCCCCGCGTGTACAGCCGGAACATCGCTTCGAGGACGCGGTTCGACCCACTCTGCACCGGCAGGTGGACGTGGTCGCACAGCGTCGGCACGGCGTCGATGGCGTCCACGATGTCCTTGGTGAAGTCGCGCGGATGCGACGTGGTGAACCAAACGCGCTTCAGGCCGCGGATCTCACCCACGGCGGCGAGCAATTCGGCGAACGACTTCTTCCCCGCCGGATCCAAGTACGAATTCACGTTCTGTCCGAGCAGTTGGATCTCAGTGAAACCGGCCTCGGCCATCTGGCGCGCTTCCGCCAGTACGGACTCCGACGTGCGGCTGCGCTCCTTCCCGCGCGTATACGGAACCACGCAGTAGGCGCAGAACTTGTCGCATCCCTCGATGATGGTGATGTACCCGCGATACGGATTCGACCGCACCGTGTACGGCGTATCAAAGGTTTCGTCGGTCTGGCGGTCGTCGAGGCCGGTAGCGCGCTCACCCGCGCCGATCTGCACCAGCATCTCCGGCAGGTTGCGATAACTCGCCGAGCCGCACACCAGCGAGACATGCGGCGCGCGCTCGAAGATCCTTTCGCCTTCCTGCTGCGCCACGCAGCCGAGCACGCCGAACTTCTTGCCCTGCTTTTGCAGCGCCTTGTAATCTGCCAGCCGGTGGAAGACCTTCTGTTCGGCCTTGTCGCGGATGGAGCAGGTGTTGTACAGCACCAGCTCGGCTTCTTCGACCGTCGGGACCTGCCGGTAGCCCTGCTGCACGAGCGTGCCGATGACTTTTTCCGAGTCATGCACGTTCATCTGGCAGCCGAAGGTCTCGAGGTAGAACGTCTTTTGCGGAGCCGTGGACATCGCGTCCAGTATACCGCTCAACGCCGGCATGCCCCGCAGACCAACCGTGCATCTAACCGGCCATGCGCACCGCCGCTATGACGCAGGATGACCGCGACCGCTGGAATCCCCGCTTCGCCGACGGCTCCCACGCCGGCGAGCTACCCGACGGCTTTTTCGTCGACACGTACCAGGAATACGTGCAGCCGCTGCTCGGCTCCGGCGGCGACCAGATGCAGGTGCTCGACGTCGCTGCGGGCGCCGGCCGCCACGGCCTCTGGCTGGCAGAGCGCGGCTGGCGCGTCACGATGGTGGATGTCGCCGAGGAAGGCCTGGCGATCGCCCGTCGCCGTGCGCGCGGCCGCAATCTCGATGTCGACTTCCAGCAGAGCGACCTGGAACAGCAGAACGCCGCCAGGGCCGAGTGGCACGAAAGCTTCCACCTCGTGCTGTGCTTCTTCTATCTCCAGCGCGACCTCTTCCCTGCCTTGGCTGACGCCGTCAAGCCCGGCGGCCTGGTCATCTACAAGACCTACACCGAGGAGCAGCGCCGCTTCAGCGGCGGCCCGACGCAGTCGCTGCATCTGCTGAGACCCGGCGAACTACTGAGCGCGTTCCCGGGGTTGCGCATCCTGTCCTATCGCGAGACGGTGCGCGATAAAGGCGTGGCGGAACTCGTCGCATGGAAAGAAAAGTAGCTTTACGCTTCTCGCTCTACGCTCTACGCTAAAACGTTCCGGCCATTGCACTGGAGTTCCTGCCGAACAGGCTTCTGGGCATTGGCGTAAAGCGAACAGCGTAAAGCGTAGAGCTAAACAATGCCGCGACACCGATCTGGCTCCGGGCACGACACCAAGCATCACAGGATGCCGCGCAACACCTGCTTCGGCTGCGGGCCTGACAATCCCGACGGCATGAAGCTGAAGTTCGCGCTCGACGAGGAGCGGCAACGCTTCGTCGGCCGCTTCCGCATCCCCAAGCGCTACCAGGGCCCGCCGGGACACGTCCACGGCGGCATCATCGCCACCATCCTCGACGAAGCCATGGGCAAGGTGAACGAACTGCGCCATGTCATCGCCCTCACGCGCCACATGGAGGTCGAATTTCTGAAGCCGGTACCGCTGGGCAAGCTGCTGATCGTGGAAGGGCACGAGGTCGGCGTGGACGGCCGCAAGCACACCAACGCCGCCGAGATCTGCAACGAAGCCGGCGAGGTGCTCGCGCGCAGCCAAGGCACCTTCATCGCCATCGACCCGCAGAAGATGTTCGAGAAGCACCTGCCGAAGAGCGGCGGGACGTTCCGCAAGCACTAGCAAGGCAAACCGCCAAGGACGCTGAGGACGCAAAGGCACTTGCATTCCTTCGCGTCCCTTGCGTCCTTTGCGGTTTGGATTTCCGTTGGTCGCTAAACGCCGTTGGGCCTATTCCGGATCAGCGACAGGAACTCTTCGCGCGTCTCGTGTTCCGTGCGGAAGACGCCCAGCATGCTCGACGTTACCGCCGCCGAATGTTGCTTCTCGACACCGCGCATCATCATGCACAGATGGCGCGCTTCCACCACCACGCCGACGCCCTGCGGCTGGATGACTCGCTGAATGGTCTCGGCGATCTGCGTCGTCAGCCGCTCCTGCACCTGCAGGCGGCGCGCGAACACGTCTACCATGCGCGGGATCTTGCTCAAGCCGACCACTTTCCCGTTCGGGATGTAGGCGACGTGCACCTTGCCGAAGAACGGCAGCATGTGGTGCTCGCACAGGCTGAACATCTCGATGTCCTTCACCACCACCATTTCGTCGTACTGCACGGTGAAGAGCGCGTTGTTGAGCAGCGTGAGCGGGCATTCCTTGTAGCCCTTGGTCAGGTATTCGAGCGCCTTGGTGGCGCGCTCGGGCGTCTGCGCGAGGCCTTCGCGCGCCGGGTCCTCGCCCAGACGGACTAGCAGCTCGCGCAGCAAGTCGGCGTTCGTCGCGGACGTAAGGGTCGGGATGTCGGTGGTTGGCTTCATGTTCGTGCCTACAGATGCGCGTACGGAGTGCGTGGTTACAGTTTATCTGGAAAAGCGGATTCAAACCGCAAAGGACGCGAAGGACGCCAAGGATGGAGCACTTTCCTTTGCGTACTTGGCGTCCATTGCGGTTTGCCTTTTCGGTTCCGCGGGAACTCCACTCAGCGACGCGGCTCGCTGCCTCCCGCGTACTCGAACGAGTTCAGCATCGTCTCCTCCATCCGGACCTTCTCCACTCGCGCGTGCGGGAACGCCCGCAGTCGATCATAGATAGCGACGCACAAGTTCTCGGTCGTCGGCACGGAATGCGCGAAATCGGGAGTGTGGTTCAGATTCTCCAGATCGAAGCGCTGCACGACCTCACGCTCGACGAATCCATCGAGGTCCACCAAATCGCAGACCATGCCTGTCCGCTGGTCGACCTCGCCCGCCACCGTGACCTCCAGCGCGTAGTTGTGTCCATGACCGTGCGGGTTGTTGCACTTGCCGTACGTCGCGACGTTCTCCGCGGCCGACAGCTCTGCACTGTGTAGCCGGTGCGAGGCGGCGAAGCGGTAGCGCCGTGTTAAGTAGGCTTTCATTCTCCGTAGTAATCCACGAACAGGTCCGGCGTTTCGTAGACCCGCACACGATGCAGCTGCGCGACCTTGAGTTTCGGCGTGAGTCGCTGCCAGATGGCGATCGCTACGTTCTCTGTCGTCGGGATCAGCGTCTTGAACTCGGCCACTTCTTTGTTCAGGAAGCGATGATCGAGGGCGTCGAGCACTTCGCGGTTCAGGATCTCCTTCAGCACCTTCAGGTCGACGACGAACCCGGTACGCGGGTCCACGTCGCCCTTCACCGTGACCTCGAGCGTGTAGTTATGCCCGTGACCGTTGGGATTGTTCGTCTTGCCGAAGATGCGCGCGTTCTCCTCCGCCGACATGGCAGGGTTGTGGTAGTAGTGCGA
>CAYWSH010000223.1:0-1996 GCA_964460655.1 uncultured Terriglobales bacterium
GCCATCCGCGTGAGCTTGGGCATGATCTCGATGTGCCAGTGGTAGTAGTCGTTCGTCGTCTCGGAGACGGGCGAGCTGTGGATCACCAGGTTATACGCGGGATTGTCGAGCACGCGGTCCATCTTGATGAGCACCAGCTTCAGCGCGGCCGCGAGGTTCTCGTAGATCTGTGACGTGGCGTTCTCGAACGCCGATTCGTGGCGCTTGGGCAGGATCCAGGTCTCGAACGGGAAACGCGGCGCGTAGGGGGCCACCGCGATGAACTCCTGGTTCTCGGTCACGATGCGCACGCCGGTTTCCTGCTCCTGGCGCAGCACGTCGCAGTAGATGCAGCGCTCCTTCTGGCGGTAGTACTCCTTGGCGCCGTCCAGTTCCTCGACTACCTGCTTCGGCACGATGGGCAGCGCGATGAGCTGCGAATGCGTATGCTCCAGCGACGCACCCGCCGCCTCGCCGTGGTTCTTGAAGATCAGGATGTACTTGAAGCGCTTGTCCTGCTTGAGGTCGAGGACGCGGTCGCGGAAGGCCCACAGCGCGTCTTCGATGCGCTTGGCCGGCATGGTGGCGAGCGTGAGCGCGTGCTCCGGCGTCTCGATGATGACCTCATGCGCGCCGATGCCGTTCATCTTGTCGAACATGCCATCGGCCTGGCGCCCCAGATTGCCCTCGATGCCCAGCGCCGGGAACTTGTTGGGAACCACGCGCACGCGCCAATTGGGCGCATCGCGCTCCGTCGGCGGCCCACCATTGTTCGAGGCGCGATAGGCGAGCACCTCCGGCGGCGTCTTGCTCTCATTCCCGTAGCAAAAGGGGCAGAATGCCGTCCCCTTGATGCGAACCTGCTCACGGGTGAAGTCGGTGGGACGCTTGGCGCGGTCGGTAGAGATGATGACCCAGCGGCCTACGATGGGATCTTTGCGGAGTTCAGGCAATACGCGGTTCCTCGGCCTTTTGTGCGACCGCTATCTTACCGCAGCGGAAAGGCGTCGCGGAACACGGCGATCTCCGGCTCGGCATTACTTTCGGCGCGGTAGATGGTGACCACGTCGAAGCGCGAGGTGCCGTCGTGCGGATGGCGACGCAGGAAGTCGCGTGCCATGGCGCAGAGTTCATCGCGCTTCTCGGCATCCAAGGCGGCTTCCGCGGAGGCGACGTCGCTCGAGCTGCGCGTCTTCACCTCGATGAAGCAGAGCGTCTTGCCCTCCCACCCGATCAGGTCGATCTCGCCGCGTCGCCGCGGGGAGCGCCAGTTGCGCGCCACCAGGGTGTATCCGAGGCGCCGCAGATGAAAGTAGGCGTCCTCTTCGCCTCGGCGCCCGGTCGCGAGGTGCTCGGCGACCGCGGCCTGCGGCGCGAGCCGGTCGAGAGAGCGCGTGGCGAATTGGAGCAGTTTGCCCGGCACGTGTGCCTACTTCTTCTTCCCCGTCGGTTTCTTCGACACTGTCTCTTCCACGATCGTGATGCACTCTTCGAGCACGTCGAGCATGGAATCGGCCTGCGCGCGCGTCACCACCAGCGGGGGTGCGATGCGGATCGTGTTCGGCCCGGCGCCCAGGAGCAGCACACCGCGCTCGAAGGCGAGATCGACGATCTTCTCGCGTTCATCGTGGGCGCGGCCCCTGGACTTCTGGTCGGTCACGATCTCAACTCCGATCATCAATCCCTGGCCGCGGACATCGCCGACCATGGGATGGCGGCGCGGCCAGTCGGCCAGCCGCTTCATGATGTGCGCGCCCACGGCGCGCGCATTTGCCATACCCTCGCGCTCGATGACGTCGAGCGTCGCCAGCGCGGCCGCGATGCACACGGGATTGCCGCCAAACGTGGACGCGTGCGACCCCGGTACCCAGTCCATGATGTCGGCGCGGGCGATCACCGCGCCCAACGGCATGCCGCTGGCGATGCCCTTCGCGATGGTGACAATGTCGGGCTTCACGCCGGAGTGCTCGATGGCCCACCACTTGCCTGTGCGGCCGCAGCCGGACTGCACTTCGTC
>CAYWSH010000223.1:2096-5339 GCA_964460655.1 uncultured Terriglobales bacterium
TAGAACGCGATGATGTGCTGCCGCCGCGTGTGGTAGCGCGCCAGCTTCAGCGCCGCTTCGATCGCCTCCGTGCCCGAATTGCCGTAGTACACGCGATGCGGGCCGGGCATGGGCGCGATCTTGGAGAGCCGTTCGCCGAGCGTCACCATGTTCTCGTAATAAAAATCGGTGCCCGACATGTGGATAAGCTCCGCCGCCTGCTTCTGGATGGCGCTCACCACCTGCGGATGGCAGTGGCCGGTGCTGACGACGGCGATGCCCGCCGAGAAATCAAGGAATTCGTTGCCGTCGACGTCTTCGATGATGACGCCGCGACCACGCTTCGCTACCAGTGGGTAGGAGCGGGTGTACGACGGCGAGATGATCTGCGCATCGTCCTTCACGATGCGCTGTGCCTTGCTGCCCGGCAGCTTAGTACGCAGCTGCGGCGCGGCGAGCGGCGCTATGCTCTTGCTTTGCGATGCCATGTTGTTCTCCTGATCGGCCACGGAGGAGCGAGGAAAGGAAGATTCCTCGTCGCTACGCTCCTCGGAATGACAAAGAAAAAAAGAAGAGCGCTTCAGGAGTGAGGTCAGTCGCTGCCGAAGAGATTGGGGCGCGACTGCGCGGGCAGCAGGTGCAGCCAAAGCCGCGGCCGCGCGCTATCGAGCGAACGCGGACTGGGCGTGCGGGTTGGTGCGTGCGGATGCATGGGACAGCCTGATTATACGACGGAAAGTGCGTCAGTCCGCGCCCTGCTCGCAGGCTGGCAGCTCGATGATCGGCTTCCGTGGGGCTTCGGTGCTGCGCGCCGTCGTCACCAGTGCGACGGAAGCAACGATGATGACCGTTCCGGCAAGCACGAACAGATCCACGGTCTCGTGGAGGACCAGCCAGCCCAACAAGACTGCGACGACTGGATTCACGTAAGCATAGGTCGCTACTTTCGCCGTCGGTACGTGCTTGAGCAGCCACACGTAGGCGCTCATCCCGACCCAGGAGCCGAATACGACGAGGTAAGCGATTGCACCGAATGCGCCCGCCGTCCAATGCGCGCGCGGGATGTCGCCTAGCGCCGCCGCGACCACGAGGTTCACAGCGCCTGCGAATGTCATCTGCCAACCCGCTGCCGTCATGGCATCGAGCGGCATCCGCCAGCGCCGCGCCAGCACGGAGCCGAGCGCCCAGCTCACCGCTGCCTCGGTGAGCAGCGCGGTACCGAACAGCGTCTTGCCGCGCAGCACCGCTCCACCGATCAGTTGCGGCCACAACAACACCACGATGCCAGCGATCCCGATGAAGATGCCGGCAATGCCGCGCGCCGGCGGCCGCGCGTGTCCCAAGCCGAACGTCTCGATCAGCATCACCCACAGAGGCACGGAAGCAACGATGAGCGCAGTCAGGCCGGTGGGAACGTAGAGCTCGCCCCAGGCGACGAAAACGTTGGCGGTCGTAAGAAAGAGGACGCCGATGATGGCCAGCCGCCAGGCTTCATCGCGTGTGATCGCTACCCGCCGCCCGGTCGCCGCGCACCACGCCAGCAGCAGCGGACCAGCGGCGAGAAAGCGCGTCGCGCCCATCATGAACGGCGAGAGGTGATTCACCGCCAGCCGGATGCCGAGATACGTCGAGCCCCAGAACACGTAGACCAGCGCGAACGCGAAAGCAACGCGTGCACGGCTCGGCGGTGTGGCTGAGGAGGGCATAGGGAAAAGTATCAGACGCGCGGCGATGTGCCCGCGATGCGAAAAACTTTACTTCCGCCGCCAGCGCACGCCTTCTTTGGTGTCTTCCAGTTCGATCCCGGCGCGGGAGAGCGCGTTGCGGACCTCGTCAGCGGAGGAAAATCTGCGCGCGCGACGAGCTGCCTGGCGCAACAGCACGAGCTTGCGGACGCTTGCGTCGTCGGGCTTCTGTGAATCCAGACCGGACAGCAGTGCCTGCAACGCGGCTTCATCGAACGCCGGCACCGCTTCACTCGCGGCTATGAAAGTTGCGTCAACGGCCTGCGGACGCACGTCGAAGATCGCGTCAAAGTGCGCGATCACGCGTTCGACCGCATCGACATCGCCTGCGCCGACATGTCCTGCCGAAAGCTCTGTATTCGCCGCGCGGATGAAGTCCATCATGGCAGCGACGGCGCGCGGCGTGTTCAAATCATCATTCAACGCTTCATTCATGCCGGCAACCGCCTCACTCGCTAGCTTGGCTGTCGCGTCGTGCTGGCCGCCGGGCAGCGGTTCGCGCAGCTTCTCTTCCAGTCGCGCGATGCGATCGAGTTCGCTGGCGGCGGCTTCGAGTCCGGCGAAGGTGAAGTTCAGCGGCGAGCGGTAATGCGCCGAGGCGAGCAGATAGCGCAGCGGCATGGCGCGTCCACCAAGCTTCTGCACGATGTCACGCACGGTGTAGAAGTTCCCCAGCGACTTCGCCATCTTCTGCCCTTCGACAAAAAGATGGCGGACGTGGAACCAGGTGCGCGCAAACGTCTTGCCGGTTGCGGCCTCCGATTGCGCGATCTCGTTCTCGTGATGCGGGAAGACGAGGTCTTCGCCGCCGGCGTGCAGATCGAAGCTCTCGCCGAGGTATTGCATCGCCATCGCCGAGCACTCGATGTGCCAGCCGGGCCGGCCACGGCCGATCGCCGTGTCCCAGAAGGCTTCGCCCGGCTTGGGAGCTTTCCACAGCGCGAAGTCGCGTGCGTTGTCCTTGTCGTATTCGTCCACGTCGACGCGCGCGCCGTCCTCGATGCCCTCAAAGTCTTTCTTGGATAACTTGCCGTACTCCGGAAAACTCGCGATGCGGAAGTAGTACGAGCCATCGGGCGAGCGATAGGCGTTGCCTTTCGCTTCCAGCTGCTGGATGAGCGTTGCCATCTGTGGCATGTGCTCGGTGGCGCGCACCATCTTCTCGGGCTGCTCGATGCGGAGGGTCGCGAGGTCCTCGAGGAACGCCGCTTCGAACTTCTGCGTGTAGTCGCGAATGCTCTGCCCCGCCGCGGCGGCGTTGCGGATGATCTTGTCATCCACGTCGGTGATGTTCATGACGTGCAACAGCTTGAACCCCGACCGGCGCAGGAAGCGGCGCAGCACGTCGATCGCGACGAACGTCCGGAAATTCCCGACGTGGCCGAAGTCGTAGACGGTGGGCCCGCAGGCATACATGCGCACTGTGTTGTCGGTCGCGGGGCGGAACTCATCCACCGTGCCGGTGAGCGTGTTGAACAGGCGCAGCGCCATTAGCGTTCGCTGATTCCAGGTGAATCCC
>CAYWSH010000224.1:0-5339 GCA_964460655.1 uncultured Terriglobales bacterium
ATTCCCTGATTGTTTCCCGAGTGGTAACCGGGATAGAATCCAGCCACTCTGGTCAGTTTCTCCGCCCGGGCGCGGAGCCGTGTGCAAACACGGCGGGCGCAGGGCATGCATTACCGATGTCAAGACGCTCCCAATTCGCGAGTTCGCTAGCCGGCCTGTTGTTGCTGGCTGCACCGCTATTCGGGCAGGCGATTGCCGCGGTCGAAGAAGACGGTCGCAAGGTCTATGTGAATGACCTGGCGGCGGCGCCGGTCCAGACAGCGGCAAAGGCGCGGACGCAGACGTATCGCCTCGTTTACTGGAGCCAGACCGAGAGCCGGTGGAAGCCGGTGCCCGGATCGCAAGGCATGAAGGCGGCGCGGACGGCAGCCCGCGAGGTCCAGCAGTTCCTGGGCATGAGCGGCGTGGCAGTGCCGAAGGTCGGGGAGTCGTTTAATCCCACCCTTCGCGCCAAAACCAGCGCTCAGGATGGGGCACCCGCGACGGACACGGCAAAAGCCGCTCCCCGCAAGGCTTTCAGCGAGCAGGACGTGAACGCGGCCATCGCCGATGCGGCCACGCGCCACAACGTCGATCCGAACCTGGTGCGAGCGATCGTGAAGGTGGAATCGAACTTCAATCCGCGCGCGGTCTCGAACAAGGGCGCCATGGGACTCATGCAGCTCATGCCGGGCACGGCGCGCGACTTGAATGTTCGCAATCCCTACGATCCGCAGCAGAACGTCGACGCCGGCGTGCGGCACCTGAAAGGCCTGCTGGAGAGCTACAACGGCGATGTCCCGCTGACGCTGGCCGCTTACAACGCGGGCGCAAGCGCGGTGGCGCGCAATAAGGGCATTCCGCCGTATCGCGAGACGCGCGATTACGTGAAGCGCATCACGCAGCTCTACGGCAGCGACAAGGCGCAGCCGTTGCTGGGACCGGCGAGCGCTCCCATTCGCATGGTGCGCGGACCGAACGGAGTCTTGATCATCAGTAACACGGACTGATGCGAGTACCGAGTACTCGAGTACCAGGTTGCACACAACGCAGTGCAAGGCTGCGTCAGGCATTTTGCGCCCTGTTGATCCTCACCACTTCCTTCCCTTCGTTTGCCGCCAAAACCGTCGCTGCCAAGAAGAAGATCGCCTACACGGCATTTGAGCAAGCGGAGCGGCAGCGCGAGGCGCTGAACGGACGTCCCGAAGCACAGCGGACGCGGCGTGATTATCAACGCGTGATCGAGCAGTACCGCAAGGTCTATTACACGGCGCCGTCGTCGGTAAAAGCCGACGCGGCTGTCCTCGCGGTAGCCGAACTGATGGCCGAAGCCGGCGCGCAATTCGACGACGCCAAGCTGTCGCGCGACGCCATCGGGCAATACGAATTCCTGCGGCGCGAGTATCCGGGCAGCAAGCACCGCTTCGGCGCGCTGTTGGCGATCGGACAGGTCTATCAGGATGACCTCGGCGACAAAACCAAAGCCAAAGCCACGTTCGAGGAGTTCCTGCGGCGCTATCCGAACCACGCCGATGCCGGCGAGGCGAAGAACGCGCTGGCGGAGATGAAGAAACCGTCTTCGGTCGTCGGTCGTCGGTCGTCGGCCAAGACGGAAGAGCCCAAGACCGGAGAAGGGCCCGCTCGAGCAAAAGCGCAGGACGTTATCCCACCCTTCGCGCCAAAATCGGGCGCTCAGGATGGGGCACCCGCTTCCGTCGCGGTGCAGGCAAGAGAAACCGCGACGACCGGTGGTAATGCAGCCACCGATTCGAAACAGCGGATTCACGTGACCGGCGTGCGGCATTGGTCTACGCCGGAATACACGCGCGTGGCGATCGATCTGGACTCCGAGGTGAAGTTCGACGTAGGCCACGTGCCCAGCCCGGAGCGCATCTTCTTCGACCTGCACGGCACGCGCCTCGCCTCGGGCCTGATGGGCAAGGAATTCGAGGTCGAGTCCGGCCTGCTCAAGAAGGTCCGGGTGGCGCAGTTCCTGCCGGGCGAGACGCGCGTCGTGCTGGAAGTCGGCGACCAAGCTGACTACGAGACGTTCTTCCTGCCGAATCCGTATCGACTGATCGTGGATATCAGGGCAAAGAAGGAAGCGAAGAGCACAGCCGGGGCGGCTGTGCCACACGAGTCGAGCAAGAGCACAGCCGGGGCGGCTGTGCAACACGAGCCCAGCAGAAGCACAGCCGGTACGGCGGTGACGCACGGGCCGAGCACGACCGATGCGGCTGTGCCCCACGGGCCGAGCGCGGTGGAAGCTCCGGCGCGCGCACGCGCTGAGATCGCGACGGAAACGACGGCGACTATCGACCCGTCGATTCCGCTGAAGCCGGTGCCGGCGAAGCCAGTAGTTCCGCCGCCGACCGTGACCACGACGGCGAAGAAGAACACGCCACGTGATCCTTCGGTCCGCGAGGCGCGTCCTACTTCGGATGGCGACCGTTCGCTCATCCGCGCGCTCGGGCTGAAGATCGGGCGCATCGTCATCGACGCCGGCCACGGCGGGCACGATACCGGTACGATCGGCCCGACGGGCTTCACCGAGAAAGAATTGGTGCTCGACGTTGCCCTGCGGCTAGGCAAGTTGCTGGAGCAGCGCCTGAGCGCCGATGTGGTCTACACCCGCGATGACGATACGTTCATCCCGCTGGAGACGCGCACCGCGATCGCGAACCGCGAGAACGCCGACCTGTTCCTTTCCATCCACGCGAACTCGAGCCGCGACGCTTCGGCGCGCGGCGTCGAGACCTACTACCTGAACTTCACGTCGGATGCCGGCGCTCTTGAAGTCGCGGCACGCGAGAACGCGGTCTCCGATACGTCGATCCACGAATTGCAGGACCTGGTGAAGAAGATCGCGCTCAAAGAGAAGATCGAAGAATCGCGCGAGTTCGCCAGCGACGTGCAAAAGTCGCTACAGTCGGGGCTTTCCACGCGCACCAGCGCGATGCGCGACCGCGGCGTGAAGAAGGCGCCGTTCGTGGTGCTGATCGGCGCGAACATGCCGAGCGTGCTGGCCGAGATCTCCTTCGTCTCCAACCCCGGCGACGAGCGCAAGCTCAAGACCGCCGACTACCGGCAGAAGATCGCCGAGTCGCTGTATCGCGGCATGGCGCGCTACGTCAGCGGGCTGAGCGGCGTGAAGGTAGCGTCGGCGCCGAAGGCGGCGGGGCAGTAGCAGTTCTCAGTTCTCAGTTCTCAGTTCTCAGTTCATCGTTGAAGAGAATGATTGCGGCGTCGGCGTGCCGGCACTTGCGGGGTCCTTCGACTGCGCACGCGTTCGTCCCGAAGGTTCGGGACTCACGCGTGCTCGCTCAGGATGAGCGGGTTATTGTTTGATAAATCCCACCCTGTGCGCGAAGAGCACGCGCACAAGGGTGGGGCACCCGCAAGGGTGGGGCACCCGCTAGATTTTTGGGCTGAAAGCTGATAGCTGAGAGCTGTAAAGCTTCCTGAGTGGAACCTTTTCTTGGCCTCGCGTAGTCTAATCAGACAGCCCGTCATGCGTGGTTTTTCCCGTCAATTCGTGGTTTTGGCCTGCCTGAACGCGGCGCTGCTGGCGCAGTCGTCCGTGCAGCTCATCGATCCGAAGGCGCCGCCGAAAGCCAGCACGTCCCTGCTGCCGCCGGCTTTCAGCGGATGGCAAAAGGGCAAGACCACGGCGAGCCGCGACGCCGCGCAGGCGGACGCAGCGAACGCTGCCATCCTGAAGGAATACGGCTTCACCGACGAGGAGCAGGCGCAATACGGGCGCGAAGGCCGGACCATCACCGTTAAGGCGGCGCGGTTTGCCGATGCCGGCGGAGCCTACGGCGCATTCACCTTCTACAAGTCGCCCGGGATGCTGCCGCAGAAGATCGGCGACCAGGGCGTCTCGGCGAGTGAGCTGGTGCTCTTCTACCGCGGCAACATCCTGGTGCGCGCGACGCTCGACCGGCTCACTGTGATGTCAGCGGCTGAGCTGCGCGAATTGGCCGCAGCGCTGCCTGCGCCATCGGGTACCGCGGCAAATCTGCCGCTGGTGCCGACCTACCTTCCCAAACAGGCCTACGTGAGGAATTCGGCGAAGTATGTGGCGGGACCGCTGGCAGCAGCGCAGAGCGGGCTTTCCGTGCCGCTGCCGCTGCTGCGACTCGACACCGGAGCGGAAGCTGCGCTGGGCGAATACACGACGGACCGGGGAACGGCGCAACTCGTCATCGTCGCGTATCCCACGCCGCAGATCGCAGGCGAGCGCGCGCGCGCTATCGAAGCGGCCATGCACGATCCGAACGCTTCCGGCGCCGCCGAGGTCCGCGCAGTCCGTCGCAGCGGACCGCTGCTTGCCATTGCCACCGGAGCGATCAGCGAGGCGGACGCGCGCTCGCTGCTCGCCGGCGTGAACTACGACGCCAACGTGACGTGGAGCGAACCCACAGGACTAGAAAAGCGCAACAACGTCGGGAACCTCATCGTGGCGGCGATGGCGTTGAGCGGCATCATCCTGCTGGCGGCGCTCGGCGCCGGCGTGGCGTTCGGCGGCGTCCGTTTGCTGGCGAAACGGCTCATGCCAGGCCGCGTTTTCGACCGTTCGGCCGATGTGGAAATCATCCGGCTCAAGCTTACAGAGTAGCGTTAAGCCCTTGCGCGAGAATCGCTTGGAGCGTCTTTCAGGACGGAATAAGGGCTTGCACGCAAGAAACAGGACTTTTCACCTATTCTTGTAAGTTATTGAAAACACAATGAGTAAGCGCGGAAAAAAATCTTGACACTCGCGCAGCACGGCTCATAAGATTCCGCCATCGAGTTCTGACGGCTTTACCTCCGCTGGAACTATTCTCCCTAAAAGAAAACGCCGCCCACTGCCGGGCGGCGTTTTCGTGTCTTCATTTTTGAAAACCGCTAGAGGGTGCTGCCCGCCCGAAGATCCGTGAGGCCTTGCATCGCGCCGCTCGGCGCGCAAGTCGGCCTCGCGGCTTTCTTTTCAGAACCGCTAGAGAGCGCTGCTCGCCTAAACGTCCGTGACGCCTTGCATCGCGCCGCTCGGCGCGCAAGTCGGCGGCTTTCATCTGAAAACCGCTAAACAGTTGTGCTCGCCCGCTGACCTTAAAGGCGCTCGCAGCGCGCGACTCGCCGCGCAAGCCGGGCTCGTCGCGTTGTTTCACACCAAGAAAAACACGCGGCGAGGCCCGTGTGGCGCCGAGCCGCGCGATTCAGGAGCATCACGAGTGTTCGGGCGAGCACTGCAACCAAGCGGTCTTTAGAAGAAGGAATGGAGCCGACGATCGGACTTGAACCGATGACCTGTCGATTACGAATCGACTGCTCTACCAACTGAGCTACGTCGGCTTGCGGGATGCGCGGCGCGAGGA
>CAYWSH010000225.1:0-5269 GCA_964460655.1 uncultured Terriglobales bacterium
GCCGGCTGGTTGATGGAGACGATCATGCGTTGCGGTCCCGGTAGAGATACACGGTGAAGTCGCGCGCGTGGTAATCATGGCGCAGCGTCGTCCAGGGTGTGAGCGTGCGGCAGAAGCGTAGCGTGGCAAGCGGGTCGGCGTAGAACTCGCCGGCGGCGGAGTCAGCCGCCCAGGCACTCAGCGAATTGAACGCCACTCCTTTCTTGGCGACCGCGAACATCCGCGCGACCATCGCTTCGAGGAACTCCTGCGGGCGCGCTTGACGGTGCGTGAAGATCCCGCTCGACAAGACGAAATCGAACTCGCCGAGTTGTGCGGCATCCATCTGCAACAAGTCGCCATCCACAAAGCGGTCGTTGGGAAAGCGCTCGCGCGCCGCGGCGATCATCGCCGGCGTGATGTCGAGACCGGTGTAGTCAACCGCCATCCCGTGCTCGCGGAACCAGGCATGCAGATCGGCGAGCCCGCAGCCGACATCGAGGATGCGCATGCCGCCGAGCGGTGCGACCTTCGCGAGCACGCGAAAGCGCAACTGCTGCGAGGCGCGCGAGCCCCAGTCGAGCGACTTCACATCGAGGCCGTGGCGAGCCACCAGATCGCTGTAATAGCGCACATTGCGCTCATCGTCGTCGTGCCAGCCACGATCAGGTTGGGGATGCGCGGTCATGCACCTCGCCTCCCAGCGGCAAGGCCCTCGACGTCGCTGACCGCGAGCAGTTCTCCCCTGCGGACACTGCGGCGAAGCCGGTTGCCGACCAGTTCGCCGACACGGGCCGGTGGAAGTCCGCTACCTGGGCGGCTGAATGTGATGTCGATCGCCGTTAGGACGTGGCCATCCGGCAGGTCCGCGGCGGCAGCGCACGAGAGACGGAATTCCGTGCGGGCGGATGCTTCGGAAGCCGCAGGTCCGAGCTCACCGCTGCCGAGCGAGTCCTCGAGGCGGCGCACGGCGCTGACGAGCTCGGCGAATTCCACAGGGTCCGACGAGAAGTGATGATCAGGGCCCGGTAGCCCGCAATCGAGCGTGAAATGTTTCTCAATGAAGCAGGCGCCCAGCATGACGGCGCCAAGGGCCGCCACGATGCCTTCCGTGTGGTCGCTGAAACCGACCTCGCAATCGAATGCTGCCGCGAGCACGGGGAGCTTGCGCAAGTGCGTGTCGGCGGGCGCGGTGGGATAGGACGACGTGCAGTGCAACAGCACGAGGTCGCGCCCACCGGCGCCGCGGAAGGCGGAAACGGCGCTCGCAATCTCGGCGCGCGTAGCCATACCGGTGGAGAGCACCGTCGGGAGACCCGTGTGCGCCATCGCCCCGATGAGCGACAGATGCAGCAGGCAATCGGAACCGTTCTTCAGTAGCGGCGCGCCCGCGCGGACAAGATCCGCAATGCCCTCTTTGCTCGTCGGTGTGCTGAAGAAGATGACTCCGTGCTGATCGCATGCCGCGCGCAGCTCAGGCAAGGCCGCTGGCGGTAGCTCGCAGCGCTTAAACATGTCGTACTGCGATTCGACGACCTTCTTGCCCTGGGAGACGTACTCGTAGGTGAGCGAGCGGTCGGTCAGGAAGTCCTCGACGCGATAATTCTGGAACTTCACCGCATCGGCACCGGCGGCTGCGGCCGCAGCGATCATCTTCTTGGCGAGGGCGACATCACCGTTGTGGTTGATGCCGACCTCGGCGACGAGAAAGCAGGGCTCGCCGCGTCCGATACGGCGCTTGCCGACAGGGAAGCTCATGAGCGCAGTGCCTCGGCAACGCGATCGGCGCCGCGGCCATCGACCAGTGTGCGTCCGGCCCGGGCCATCGCCGCGCGACGCGCATCATCATCCAGCAGGTCGGTGAGGGCAGCGGCGGCGTCTTCGGCGCGCAACTCGTTGCCCCATCCCAGCGGCGTGGCGATACCGCGTGCTACGAGGCGGGCGGCAGCAGGAGCCTGATTATCGGCGAGAGTGACGATGAGCATCGGCACCATCATGCAACAAAGTTCCCACATGGTGCTGCCGGCCGCGGAGATAGCGACCTCGGCCCAAGCCATAAGCTCCGGCATGTTACGGGTGAAGCGCACCAACTGCAAACCGGGTGCGCCGTCAACTGCTGCGGCAAGCTGGTCCTGGTGCGGGTTTTCAGGCCCCACGATGATGCGGGCTTCCAGGTCGGAACGCGCCAGTTCACGCAATGCGGTGACGGCAGCGAGGGTAACGTTGTCGGGATCGGCGCCGCCCATCGTGACGAGGACGCGGCGGGCGTGCGGCGGCGTTTCGCGCTCCCAATCGCGGAAGGCGACGAATTCCTCGCGCAAGAGCGCGTAGCGCAGACCAAGCAAGAGCTTCGTGTCGGGCAATGCCGCATAGTGCAGTTCCTCGGCGCCGATGTTCTGATTCAGGATGACGTCGGCGTCGTAATGCGGCAGGCGGACACTGTCGTCGATGACCAGCAGCCAGTGACCGGCGGCGCGGATGCTCCCGTAGTGTTCTCCATTGAATCGGTAGCCGTCCATCACCACCGGGGAGCGGGAAAAACGCGCGAGCAGCGAAATGAAGGCAGCTTCGTTGTCCACGGCTTCAAACTCGCAGTTCTCAGCGATCCAGGCGCGCAAGCCGGCGCCGACGGATCCGGCGAAGATGGCACGGCCACCGGCGCGCTTCCACGCCTGGGCCAGCGCGAGGCAGCGCGTGACGTGCCCGGCGCCAATGGCGGTGCTGGCGTCGGCGCGAAGGATGAGCGGCAGCATCCTTACACCGTCTTCTGCCGTACGTGGCGGTTGATCTCGGTCAGCTCCGGATGAGCGCGGACGTGCTGCACTGCGTCGAGCCAGGAAAACCGGTCATTGCCGAAATGGACGAAGAGGCGGCGGACAAGTTCCATGTCCTCGGGAGTATCCACGGTCCAGCGCAGGTGGGAGAGGTCCTCGTCGTGCACGATGTGGTCGATGACGAACAACTCAGGCCGCATGTAGGGCAGCGTCGCGACGTGTTCACGCCAGTCGGGACGTTGCGTGAGGCGATGCATGCGCGCGAGCGCGTCGAACGGCATAGCCTCGCAGGCGACGCCGAGCGGGAACGTCTGGCGGATCATATTGGTGACGAAGTCGACCTCGGTCCAGCGTTCGTGCAGGCGCTGGATGTGCGCACCGACAACGTCGGGATCGGTGAGCGGGCAATCGGAAGTGACCCGGATGACGGCTTCGGCGGTGTGTTCGACCGCTGCGAAGATGTAGCGCGCCAGGACGTCATCCTCACTGCCGCGGAAGCAGGGCCAGCCGCGCTCGCGGCAGAGCGCAACGATAGCGTCGTCCGCTGCAGACGTGGTCGTTGCGACGACGACTCCGTCAAGTCCAGGCGACCGCCGCGTGCGCTCGACCACGCGCACCAGCATCGGTTCGCCGGCGAGGTCCATCAACACTTTGCCGGGCAGGCGCGTGCTGCCCATGCGGGCCTGGATGATGGCGATCGTTTTGGGCACCGGCTTCACGATGGATAGGACGCTACGACTTCGCGGATCGCGGTGATGACGTCGTCTACGTCCTGGTCGGTCATGGCGTGGAACATGGGGAGCGAGAGCAGCTCGGCGTAGGCATTCTCGGCGGCCGGGCATTCGCCGCCGCGGTAGCCGAAGCGTTCCTGGTAATAAGGATGAAGGTGCAGCGGCGGGTAGTGGACGTTCACGCCGATGTTCGCCGCGCGCAAAGCAGAGAAGATGTCGCGTTTGGCAGCGCGCAGGCGCTCATCGCGCAAACGAATGGGATAAAGATGCCACGCCGGATTCGCATCAGTGCGGACTTGCGGTGGCAGGATCTCGGGCAGGCGTGAGAACGCCGCTGTGTAGCGGGCAGCGAGAGCGCGACGGCGTGCCACATTGGGCGAGAGGCGACGCAGCTGCGACAAGCCGAGTGCGCAGGCGATGTCGGTCAAACGATAGTTGTAGCCGAGCTCGGTCATTTCGTAGTGCCACTGGCCGGCAGCCTGGCGTTCGCGCGCATCGGTGGTGATGCCGTGATTGCGGAACGTGCGTAAGCGGCCGGCGAGGTGCGCGTCGTTGGTCGTGACCATGCCGCCCTCACCCGTCGTGATGTGCTTCACGGGATGGAAGCTGAAGACGGTCATGTCGGCGAGGGCGCCGACGCGTTTACGTTTGTACTCAGCTCCCAAGGCATGACACGCGTCTTCTATTAGAAGCGCGTTCCGTTCGTGCGCGAGAGTCCTCAGCTCATCGAGCGCCGCAGGATGACCGGCGTAATCAACCGCGTAGATAGCGCGCGTGCGCTTGGTGACGAGCGGCTCAGCGCGAGCGGCGTCGAGGTTGAGCGTGTCGGCGGCAACGTCGGCGATCTTCGGCGTGGCGCCCTGGTAGACGACGCAGTTCGCCGTTGCGCAGAACGTGAGCGCAGGCACGATGGCCTCATCGCCCGCGCCGAGCTGCGCCGCGAATGCCGTACCGTGCAGAGCAGCGGTGCCTGAGCTGAAACTGACAGCGTGGTGCGCGCCGACCTCAGCCGCGAACTTCTCTTCGAACTCCACGACTTTCGGCCCGGTGGTGAGCCAGTCGGAGCGCAGCACCTCGACGACCGCGGCGATGTCTTCTTCCGTGATCGCCTGGCGGCCGTAGGGCAGGAACGTAGCCCGCTTCGGGCGGTCAGCGGACAGCGGCTGCGACTTGGGTTTGGTGGCCATCAAGCAATCCCTGGAATTCCTGGTCGCTGAGCCAGTGTTGGTTCGTATCGCTGGTGTAGCTGAAGCCGTCGGGCAATGAGCGGCCGTGCTTCCAGTTGTCCTCGTCCCACCATGACATGGCAGGGCGGATGACGTACATGTCGTCGAGTTCGACGGTGTGGCGCGCTTCATCCTCCGAGACGAGCACCTCGTGCAGCTTCTCGCCGGGGCGGATGCCGCTGGTGCGGACATTGCACTCGGGTGCGATGAGCCGCGCCATGTCGGCGACCTTCATGCTCGGGATCTTGGGGACGAAGATCTCACCACCCCGCATCTCGGCGATGCAGCGCTGCACAAAGCTTACGCCCTGCGCGAGCGTCAGCCAGAAGCGCGTCATGCGCGGGTCAGTGAGCGTTAGCGTGCCGGACGTGCGCTGCTCTTTGAAGACGGGGATCACGCTGCCGCGGCTGCCGACGACGTTGCCATAGCGCGCGCAGGCAAAGCGCGTCTTCTGTCCGCCGGCGTAGGCATTGCCCTGGACAAAGAGTTTTTCGGCACAGAGCTTCGTCGCGCCGTAGAGATTGACGGGGTTCACGGCCTTATCGGTGCTGATGGCCAT
>CAYWSH010000226.1:0-5160 GCA_964460655.1 uncultured Terriglobales bacterium
ACGTCCTGGCGAAGATCCCGCGCGAGACCACGAAGACGAAGGACATCACGGGCGGCCTGCCGCGCGTGGTGGAACTGTTCGAGGCGCGCAAGCCGCGCGAGACGGCCGTCATCAGCGAGATCGATGGCACCGTGAAGTTCGGCGAGATCGCCAAGGGCATGCGCAAGATCTATGTGACCGCCGACAACGGCACGGAGAAGGAATACTCGGTGCCGCGCGGCGTGCACATCAACGTGCAGGAAGGCGAGCGCGTGCGCGCCGGCGAGCCGCTGATGGATGGCCCGCTCAATCCGCACGACATCCTCGCGGTGCTCGGCGAGAAAGAACTGCAGCGGTACCTGGTGGACGAGATCCAGGAGGTCTACCGCCTGCAGGGCGTCAACATCAGCGACAAGCACATCGAGGTCATCGTGCGGCAGATGATGCGGTGGCGCAAGGTCGAAGACGTCGGCGACACCAGCTTCCTGCTGGAGCAGCAGATCGACCGCTTCCGCTTCCAGGAAGAGAACGAGCGCGTCATCCAGCAAGGCGGCCGCCCGGCGACGGGACGCCCGCTACTGCTCGGCATCACGAAGGCGTCGCTCTCGACCGAGTCGTTCATCTCGGCCGCGAGCTTCCAGGAGACGACGCGCGTCCTTACGGAAGCCAGCATCAACGGCGCGATCGACCACTTGCGCGGCTTGAAGGAGAACGTCATCGTCGGCCGCCTGATCCCGGCCGGCACCGGCATGGAGTTCTACCGGAACATCCGCCTGGCGCCGGAGCTGGAAGAGGCTGCCGCGCGCGTGCAGGACGAAGTGACGCGCGAGTACGAAGAGGCCGAACGGGCGCTGGAGCTGATGCGTCAAGAGGGCGAGACCGAGGAGTTGACGGCAGAGTAGCGCTGCTCATCTCCGAAAGTTCGCGGTCCATCGAAAACCAAGCCCGGCCGTCATGGCCGGGCTTTGTATTGGAGCGGATATGAAGACGCCCTTCTTTTTGGTTGTGCTCTCGACCCTGTGCGCGGCCCAAGCCACCCAACCCACGCCGGAGGAACAGCGCCGTGCGCAGCGCGATGCCGTAATGAAGCCGGTCGTCTACCGGCTGCCGGGGATGGAGAAGGTCAAGCCGAAGACAGACGTCGTCTATCGCCAGGATGGCGATACGAAGCTCCTGATGGACGTTTACACACCGGTGGAAAAGCCCGCCGGACGCGGCTTTCCGGTGGTCTTATTTATCCACGGCGGCGTGCCACCCAATGTCACACCGAAGGACTGGCGCTTCTATCAGGACTGGGGACGGCTGGCAGCGGCGAGCGGCTTCGTAGGCGTGACGTTCAATCATCGGCTCGGCTTCCCCGATCCGCACATGGAGGAAGCTGCTGCGGATGTTGCCGCTGCGCTCGCGTATGTGGGTGCCCACGCAGCGGAGTTCAAAGCAGATCCAAGTCGAGTGTGTCTCGCGGCTTATTCCGCCGGTGGTCCTCTCCTCGCCGATTACATGCACGCGCCGGAAAATGCGAAAGTGCGCTGCCTAGTCGCGTTCTATCCCATCCTCGATATTCGTGAATCACAATCTCACAAGCCGAGCATGACGGCGGACGCGCTGCAGCGCTTCTCGAATGCGGTGCAGGCCCGCGATCACGCCGCTGAGATGCCTCCGATATTCCTGGCGCGCGCCGGGCACGACCAAATCCCCGGGCTGCTTGGCTGGATGGACGTCTTCCTGCGCGAAGCCATCGCGCACAACGCCCCGCTGACGCTCATGATCCATCCGACTGGTGTGCACGGCTTCGACAATCAGAACGACGATGACCGCTCGCGCGAGATCATCGCGGCTGCGCTGGCCTTCATGAAAAAGCACCTGCGGTAGCGGCGGCCACGTCCCCGCCTTAGCGATTGTGCGGGCGCGAGGTTCGCAAGTAAGCTGTTCGCGCCCCGCGCGGGCTGTCCCGGCGCGCGGCGACGAGCGCCTGATGGTCAGATTCTTGCGGCTGTTGCAGCGCGCCGCCGTGCGCGGCTTCGAAGACGACATCTTCGGCATCGCCAAGGCGGCGGCCTATTCGGCCATCCTGACGATCTTCCCGGCACTGCTGGTGCTCGCCTCCGTGGTCGCCGCGGCGCACAAGACACAGGAGTTCCTGGAAGCGCTGTCGTACGCGGTGGGCCACATCCTGCCGCGTGGCACAGCGTCCACCGCCATCTCGTATTTCGAAAAAGGCCAGGAGCGCCCGCTCACGGTGCTGCTGCCGATGACGCTCGTCACCTGGTGGACCGCCTCCGGCGTGATGATGTCGTGGATGGAAGGCTTCCGCTACGCGTATCAGCTGCCGAAGGTCTGGGGGATCGTCAAAGAGCGCCTTATCGCGCTGACACTCGTCATCCTGGCCCTGGTACCGCTCACCCTGGCCTCGGGATTGGTGGCCTTGGGGACGCAGATCGAGAACTGGATGATCTTCAACGTCGAAGGCTCGTGGAGCCTCTACGTGTGGCTGCTGTGGGCGACACTGCGCTGGGTGCTGGGATCGCTCACCAGCATCGCGGTGATCGCCATCATCTACCACTTCGCCGTGCCGCGCACGCAGCGCTGGCACACGGTGTTGCCGGGAGCGACGCTGGCGACCGCCTTCTGGTTCCCGGCAACGCTCGGCTTCGGCTGGTACCTGACGGACGTGGCGCAATACAACCTGGTATACGGTTCGCTCACGGTGGCCATTGCGCTGCTGGTGTGGACGTTTATCATCTCGTTGATCGTTCTGTTCGGCGCTGAGTTCAACGCGCTGCTCTTCCCGCGCGCTGCGCCGGAAGCGGCGCAGGAAGCGGAAAAGATGCAGGCGGAAGCATGAGCGCACGCGAAGCGGCTGCACCACAGCAGGCGGCGCCACGCCGCGCGAAGATCGTGTGCACGATCGGGCCGGCGAGCAACACCGATGCGCTGCTGCGCGACCTGATGCGCGCCGGCATGGACGTGGCGCGCCTCAACTTCTCGCACGGCACGCACGAGGAGCACGCGCGCACACTCGAGCGTATCCGCAAAGTCGCAGCGCGCGAGGGCCGCAGCATCTGTGTGCTGCAAGACCTGCAAGGCCCGAAGATCCGCACAGGGCCGCTGAAAGCGGGCCAGCCGGTCGCGCTGAAAGCAGGCTCGCGCGTCACCATCACGCCGCGCGATGTGTTGGGCACAGCGAGGACCATATCCACGACGTTCACGACGCTGGCGCGTGATGTGCAAGCCGGGTCGCGCATCCTGCTCTCCGACGGCCTTATCGAGCTGCGCGTCAGCGCGGTGAAGGGTGACGACGTGGAGTGCAAGGTCATCAACGGTGGCATGCTGCGCGAGCACCAGGGCATCAATCTGCCGGGGACGGTGGTCAGCGTGCCGTCGCTCACCGAGAAGGACGAGGCCGATCTCGACTTCGGCGTACAGCACGGCGTCGACATGATCGCGATGTCATTCGTGCGCACGGCCGACGATGTGCGCGCCGCCAAGCGGCGGGTCGCCGACCGCGGCGGCGACGTGCCGGTGATCGCGAAGCTGGAGAAGCCGCAAGCCATCGAGCACCTGGAAGAGATATTCGAGGTCGCTGACGGCGTCATGGTGGCGCGCGGCGATCTCGGCGTGGAACTGGCGCCGGAGAAAGTGCCTGTCATCCAGAAGCGCATCATCCAACGCGCCATGCAATGGCGGAAACCGGTGATCACCGCGACGCAGATGCTGGAATCGATGATCGAGAACCCGCGCCCCACGCGGGCGGAGGCGAGCGACGTCGCCAACGCGATCTTCGACGGTACCGACGCTGTCATGCTCTCAGCGGAGACCGCGAGCGGCAGGTATCCGCGCGAGGCGGTAGCGATGATGGCGCGCATCATTGTGGAGAGCGAACAGCACATGCCCGCTACGGGCGAAAGCCGGCGGCGCGAACGACGCACGCTCTCCATTGCGGAGACGATCTGTGAAGCCGTGGCGCACGCCGCGCTCGACCTCGACATGCGCGCCATCGCGGTCTACACCGAGAGCGGACGCACGGCGCGCCTGATCTCCAAGTACCGGCCGCAGCCGCCGATCTACGCGTTCAGCACGAACCCGGCCGTAGTGAACCGCGGGAATCTTTTCTGGGGCGTCAAGCCGGTGCTCACCCAGCGCTCCATCTCGCTCGAGGAGATGGTGGTCCACGCTGAGAGTCATCTGCTCGGCGAGCGCAAGCTGAAGTCAGGGGATGTGGTCGGCGTGGTTGCCGGGACGCAGACCGGCTCGGGCTCGACCAACTTCATGCGGCTGCACGTGGTGGGGTCGGCCAACGGAGGATCCACCGAACTGAAGCCCGCCGGCGAGCGGCGAAAGAGCGCACGGCAAAAGGCGGCTGGAAAGCGAAAATAGCCTCGCCCGTCGCACAGCCGAGGGCGGCTGTGCCACACAAAAAACCCGGCCGAGGGCGGCCGGGCTCTATTGATTTGTTGAATCGTCCTACTTCGCCGGCGCCGCGGCCTTCGTCGCCTTGCCGTCCATCATCGGCTTCCACGTCTTGCCGCCGTCATCGGACGCCTCGAATTTAAAGCTGTAGGCAGTCGGCGAATCTTCGTGGGCGGTATATTTGCCCTTCATCATCTTCCCGCCGGCATCGAAGTCACCGTTCCAAGTCCAGTCCGAGCCACTCACGGTGCCGGTATACATCTCGGCATCGCCGCCCATGTTGCCGAAGGCGTGGTAGGTGTAGACCTTCTTCTTGGTGTCATAACCCATGAATGCTGTTTCTTCGCCCTTACCCATCGGGCCATTCATGGTGCCGTGAGTCATGACAAAGAAGTGTCCCGGCATCCAGGTTGAGTGATCCTTGCCGCTGAACTTGCCGCCGGGACCCATCGGCCCGGGCTGGATGTTCCCTTCACTGGTCCAATCGCCGGTGAAATACGCGACGCGCTTCAATTCCGGCGCGGGTTGCGGCATCGCGGGCGCCGCCGCTTTCTTTTCAGCCGCCGGAGCAGCCTTCTTGGCTGCTGCCGGTGCACCTTTCTTGCCGGCTTCCTGCGCGAACGCGAACGTGCTGAACGTGACCGCAAGACAGAGGCCCAAAACTGCGAACTTACGCATACATCCTCCTGGGGGATGAGGTGGTGGATTTGCGGGCAGAATCATAGCAGCCAGCGAAGTGAAAGAAAAGCGAAGTCTTCTTTCCTGGTCGCT
>CAYWSH010000227.1:0-2986 GCA_964460655.1 uncultured Terriglobales bacterium
ATGAAGCTCGAAGGCTCCTACAGCATCGCTGCTCCCCCGGACCGCGTGTGGAAGGCGCTGCTCGATCCTGCAGTGCTGCAGCAGGTCATTCCGGGCTGCGAAAAGCTCACTGCTAAGGGCGAGAACCGCTACTCCGCGGTAGTGAAAGCCGGCGTCGGCCACATCAAGGGAACGTTCAATAACGATGTCGCCATCAGTGACATCGATCCTGGCCGAGCCTACACACTCACTTCGCACGCCCAGGCGCCCATGGGATTCGTCGACGGCAAAGGGCGCGTCGAACTCGTCGCCGACGGCGCGAACACGACGATCAACTTCAGCGGCGACTTGAAAGCCGGCGGCGCGCTCGCCGCCATCGCCGGACGCCTCTTCGAAGCCGCCGCGCAGAAGAACATCAACGACATGTTCGCGAATCTGGCGCGCGTGATCGTGAAGTCATGAGTGAGAACAGCGTCGAGAGTCCGTTCAAACAATACCTAACGAATGCCATGCGGTATTGGGAACTTCGTCGACTGCTCTACAACGCCGTTCTGGCGATCGTGGTTGCGATCCATTACTTCGCCTACAAAGCGACCGTTCCTGCAGACACCGTCCTATTCATGTTCCTCCTGGCCGTGATGGCGAACATTGCCTACTGCACCGCTTATTTGCCCGACTTGTTTTTCCAGTCGTCCGGCCTGCGTGAGCAGTGGCTGCGTTTGCGATGGATCGTGTTCACTGCCGGAATGGGTTTCGCCGCCGTGATCACCCGCTTCTTTTGCGTCGCTCTGTTCGCCGACCGGTAGGCGACTTGCTACCATTCTTGGAATCGCTTCTTCAATAAACCACAACCAATCTCTACAGGAATCCAGACCCATCGCGCTAACCGATTGACTCTTATCGGTTTTTCTTCGTATTGTCTTTGGCTCGGAAACTGCACCTAGCAGCGGCAAGTGCTTCCTTCCTTGGGGTCAACCTCGAACGTTCTCATTCCTGTTGGAGGAAAGATGAAGCTCCGTACACTCTCCCTCTTCGTGTTCTTGCTATGGGCAGCGATGTTCGCCTTCGGACAGACCGCCGCGAACCTGCAAGGCACGGTAAGTGACGCCACGGGCGCCGTCGTCGCGAACGCGACCATCAAGGCCACCCACACCGGGACGAACGCGGTCCGCACCGCGCAGACCGATGTCAGTGGCTACTACTCGCTGCCCAATCTGCCGATCGGCGCTTATCAGCTCGAGGTGACGGCGAACGGCATGGGCAAACAGGTCGTCAACGGATTGCAGCTCGAAGTCGGCCGCACGGTGGCGCAGAACTTCTCACTCAAGCCCGCCGCGGTCGCGCAGACGGTGACCATCACGGAAGAAGCACCAGTCGTCGAGAGCGCCACCATCACGGTCGGCCAGGTCGTCGACGCGAGGACGGTGCAAGAGATCTCGCTCAACGGCCGCCACATCGTCGAGCTCACCGGGCTCGTCCCGGGCACGGTCGTTCCGCCGGTGAACGGATTCCTCACCGCGCCGCTGCGCGGCCAAGGCTCATTCGGCGTGAACACCGCTGGTGGCCGCGAAGACACCACCAACTTCATGGTGAACGGCGTCAACCTGAACGACATGGCCAACGGCCAGGTGACGTTCCAGCCGTCCATCAACACCGTCGCTGAGTTCAAGATGGACAACTCCACCAACAGCGCCGAGTTCGGCCGCAACTCCGGCTCGCAGATGATGGTGGCCACGCGCTCCGGCACGAACAGCTTCCACGGCGAGCTGTTTGAGTTTCTGCGCAACGAAGACCTCGATGCGCGCAACTTCTTCAACAAGACGGGCACGCCGCAGTCCACCTTCAAGCGCAACAACTTCGGCGCCAACCTCGGCGGGCCGGTCTGGAAGAACCGGACCTTCTTCTTCCTGAGCTACGAAGCGCTGCGCCAGCGCCAGGGCATTACCGTTTCGAGCAACGTGCTCACCGCCGCGCAACGCCAGCAGATCACCACCAACAACAACGCCACGATGCTCAAGCTGCTGCCGCTCATCCCCGTGGCTAATGACTCGACGGGCGCCAAGTTCCTGGGTTCGCTCGTCGCGCCGGTTGACATCGATCAGGGCACGGCCGACCTCAGCCACGAGATCAGCGCCAGCGACCGCTTGCACGGCTACTACGCCATCCAGCGCGATGCGCGCGGCGAGCCCACGCTGCAAGGCGGTACCGTTCCCGGCGCCGGCGACCATCGCACCGCCCGCCGCCAGATATTCACCTTCAATGAGACGCACGTGTTCACTCCCAGCCTCGTCAACGACGTTCGCTTCGGCGTGAACCGCATCAAGATCGTCTTCCAGGCCGAGAACACCATGGATCCGACCACGCTCGGCCTCAACAACGGCGCCAGCGGTCCCGTCGGTGCGCCCCAGATCACCGTCGGCGGCCTTGGATTGCAGATCGGCGGCGTCAACAACTTCCCGCAAGGACGCGGCGATTACACCGCGGTGATCTCCAACACGTTGAGCTGGCAGCACGGGCGCAGCTCCTATAAGTTCGGCGGGGAAGTACGCCGCTTCAACGGCAACAGCTTCACCTCCAGCCCGGGCACGCTGGGCTTCGCCAGTGTGACCACGTTCATCAACGCGCAACCCAATGCTTTCACCATCACGACGGGGAACCGTCCGGCGCGCGTCTTCGATACCGCCCTCGGCCTGTTCGCCATGGACAGCTTCAAATGGCGGCCAAACTTCACCGTGGAACTCGGCTTGCGTTGGGAGTGGAACCAGTCGCCCACCGAGGCGGCCAACCGCTCCACGTATTTCGTTCCGGCATCGGACTCGCTGATACAGCTCGGCACCAACGGCCGTGGCGACTCGTATCATCAGAACAACAAGTTGTTCCAGCCGCGTGTCGGCTTCGCTTGGGACGTCTTTAACAACGGCAAGACCGTACTGCGCAGCGGCTATGCCATCCTGTACGACCAGCCGCTACCGGGCGCGTTCATCTTCGCCGGCAACTTCCCGTTCGC
>CAYWSH010000227.1:3086-5158 GCA_964460655.1 uncultured Terriglobales bacterium
ACGCGCTTCGGTGTCGGCACGTCGAACTACAACGCCCTGTGGATGACGGCCACCAAGCGCCTGTCCCACGGCTTGCAGTTCGCCGCGAACTACACCTGGTCGAAGTCGCTCGATGAGAATTCGCGCAACGGACTCGGAGTGGCTGACAGCACACGTCCGTTCCTCGATTACGGCCCATCGGACTTCGACGCGCGCCACCACTTCACGCTCAGCACCTTGTACACGCTGCCGTTCAAGGGGAACCGGTTCGTCGAGGGCTGGCGGTTTGGCAGTATCACCACGCTGCAGAGCGGCAACCCGCTGAACGTCACCGCCGGCAATCCCGCCACGGGTCTTACCCCCGGCGGCTTCACCAGCGGCGGTCTCCGGCCCGATCTGCTCGCGCCGATACCGCACCTGTCGGCATCGATCATCACGACCGGCTCGCAGGCGGGCAACGTCCTCTGGGGAGCCTCCAACTCGACGCTGAACGCCTTGTGTGATCCGTCCAGTCCAGCAAGCTGTACCAGTCCGGCGGTGCTGGCGCTACCCATCGTGGTGCAAGGCGGGTTGAACGTCTATCACTACGGGAATCTCGGTCGGAACGCCTTCCTCGGCCCCGACTTCAAGAACCTCGACCTCTCGCTCACCAAGACCACGAAGATCACCGAGCGGATCAGCCATGAATTCCGCGTCGAGACCTTCGACCTGTTCAACCACCCGAACTTCGCGAATCCTGGACTGGCGGCGCAGCTGAACAGCACCACCTTCGGCGTCATCCGCGCCACGCGCGGCCCCGGCGGCGACGCCGGCTCAGCGCGCCAGATCCAGTTCGCTATGAAGTTGATCTTCTAGGGGGACCACACTGCAGCCAGAGCCCGGTCCCGAAGGCTTCGGGACCGGGCTTTTCTCATGTTTGTGTGGACGCGGGCGACTCGCCCGCGTGTGCGCGCTGCAACCCACCTGGGACTGCTACTCTATTACGTTGCCGTGGCCACCTCGCTCAAACCCGCGCCCCCGGGCCTTGCGCGCGACCAGGTATTCGACGCTTATCGCCGCTGGGGCTACCTGAGCGCCTCGCTCGATCCGCTGGGCCGGCTCCAGCCCGATCCGCATCCCGATCTGCCACGCGACGGCGACGGCGCCGACGAAGCGCGCCGCATCTACTGCGGCCCCATCGCCGCCGAGTTCATGCACATCATCGATCCGGTACGCCGTCGCTGGGTGCAGGACCGTATGGAAGCACCGCCGCCCAAGGTCGATCAACAAAGGATCCTGACGCGACTCGTCGAAGCCGAGCTCTTCGAGCAGATCCTGCAGTCGCGCTATCTCGGCACGAAGCGTTTTTCGCTGGAAGGCAACTGCTCGCTCATCCCGCTGCTCGACGCGGTGCTGAACTCCGCCGCCGAGCGCGGCTTGGCGCAGTTGGTGATGGCGATGAGCCACCGCGGACGGCTGAACATCATGGCGAACATCGTCGGCCGAAGATCAGCCGACATCTTTGCCAAGTTCGAAGACGTCGATCCGCGCAGCGTGCTCGGCTCCGGCGACGTGAAGTATCACCTCGGGGCGACCGGGCAATATCACACCGCGGCCGGCGGCACGGTGGACATCCACCTGGTCTCGAACCCGAGCCATTTGGAAGCCGTCGACCCCGTAGCGCTCGGCCGCACGCGCGCCAAGCAACGCCGCCGCGGCAAAGACGGTCACAAGCAGGTGATGGCTGTCGTGCTCCACGGCGACGCCGCGTTCGCCGGCCAGGGCATCTGGGCCGAGACGCTGAACTTCAGCGGCATCGCCGGTTACAACATCAGCGGCTCGGTGCACGTCATCGTGAACAACCTGCTGGGCTTCACCACCAGTCCGCGCGAGCTGCACACGTCGCGCTTCGCGTCCGACGTGGCGAAGCGGCTGCCCATCCCGATCTTTCATGTGAACGGCGAAGATCCCGACGCCGTCGCGCGCGTCGGCGCGTGGGCCGTCGAGTATCGTTACGAATTCGGCAGTGACGTCGTCGTTGATCTCATCGGCTATCGTCGCCACGGCCACAGCGAGGTTGACGATCCGACCGTCACGCAGCCGCTGCTCTACAA
>CAYWSH010000228.1:0-5127 GCA_964460655.1 uncultured Terriglobales bacterium
CTTCTTCTGCCGCACCCGAGATCTGTGCGAAAGCAGGCGGCGTCACCGCAGCCGCAGGCGGCACTGCCGCGGATCCAGATTGCCTGGCAGGAATAGGAGGAGGAGCTGGTGTCGCTGCCGGTGTGGGCGCAGCTGGAGTAGTGACACCGAGCCTCTGCTCCAACACATACATGCGCCGCGTCAGCCCCGCGACGACTTCGCGCAGGGCCTCGATGTCCTTGCGTAACTCGTCCGCCATTTGACGCAGTAGCTTACTCCTCGTGCGCGAGTAATCAATACCAACCGCTCATCCTGAGCGAGTGCGTCCCGAAGCTTCGGGACGGACGAGTCGAAGGACCCCACGGCCGATTGGAGCCAGGCATGCCGCTGTAACCTCTTCAACGAGGGACGCTGCCTTTTGCCTTTTGCCTTTTGCCTTTTGCCTTTTGCCTTTTGCCTTTTGCCTTTCCTATTTGCCTCCTCTGCGTCCTCCGCGTCCTCTGTGCTAGGTTTTCGTCGCCATGAAGACCCTCACCGAATACCTCACGTTCAACACGCGCCAGCATCGCGAGTACGTCCACATCACGCCGCAGGTCGAGGCTGCGGTGAAGAAGTCGGGTGTAAAGGAAGGCATGGTGCTCGTCTCCGCCATGCACATCACCGCCGGCGTTTATGTGAATGACAACGAAGAAGGCCTCATCCACGACATTGACCACTGGCTCGAACAACTTGCTCCCTTCAAGCAAGGCTATGAGCACCACAACACCGGCGAAGACAACGGCGATTCGCACCTGAAGGCCATCCTCGTTCACCATCAGGTCATGGTCCCGATCACCGCCGGCAAGCTCGACCTCGGCACCTGGCAGCGCATCTTCTACGCCGAATTCGACGGCCGGCGCTCCAAGCGCGTCATCGTGAAGGTCATGGGTGAATGAAAAAAGGCCCTGCTCTTGCGAGCAGGGCCTGTGTAGGAGCTAGCAAGCTAGAAACTGAGCTTCAATCCCAGCTGGATCACGCGCATCGGTTCGCCCACCGGGTTCACCTGTTGTGCGCTGGCCACGGCCGCCGTGGCGCAGCAGGTCTGGCCGAAGGCGCTGCTCGTCACGCTCGCCGAGCCGCTGGTGGCGTTGCGCGGGTTCTCGAAGTTCGGGTGGTTGAGCACGTTGAACATCTCGGCGCGGAACTGGAGCTTGAAGCGCTCCGTCAGCGCGAAGTCCTTCAGCAACCCGCCATCCAGGTTCCAGTAGTTCGGGCCGCGCACGCGATTGCGTCCGCTACCCACCGTCCCTGCCGCCGGGATACAGACCCTCGTCTTGCCGTTCGTGAAGACCTGGCAATTCAGGTCGCCGCTCGAGAGTGTGCTAACGAAGCCGCCGGTCTGGAACACCACCGGGCCCTCGATGTTCGCGCCGGCGTTGTAGATCAGGTGAGTGGCGTCGGGGATCTCGCCCAGGATCAACGCCGAGCTCACGTGCGCGCCGTTCGTAGTGAACGAATTGGCGCTCAGCGTGAACGGCTCTCCGCTCTGGTAGTTGAAGATGCCCGTCGTCGACCAGCCGCCCGCGATCATGTTCAGCCAGCCGGGCATGTTGGCGCCGAACCGCTTCCCCTTGCCCAGCGGGAGCTCGTACAGCGAGTTCGCCAGCAGGACGTGGCGGTTGTCGAAGTCCGACACCGCGCGGTCCAGCCGGAAGTTGTGGATGTCGGTCGGCGTGCGCTGGAAGCTCGTCGTGCTCAAGCCGCCGCCCGTCGACGCGCCCGTCGGGTCGACCGACATGTCGTCGATCGACTTCGAGAACGTGTACGAGAAGCCGAACGTCAGGCCCTGCTCGAAGCGCCGCCGCGCCGCGATGAACATACCGTGGTAGTACGAGTCGCCGCCCGAATCCTGGAAGAACACGTCCGAGAACTGGGCGTTCGGCCGGAAGTAGTTCAGCGGCAGGCTGCCGCCGAGCGCGCCGTTGCGCGACGTGCTCGTCGCCGCCAGTGCATCCATCGAACGCGCCAGGCCGCCAATGTTGTTCTGCGTGAAGTTCGTGACGCGCGCACTCGCCGTCAGGAACGAGTCCGACACCAGTTGGCGCAGCAGCGTCGGGTTCTGCCCCGTAACGCCTGCCGGACAGCCCGTCCCGATCGGCGTGCAACCCGCCACCACATTCGCGTGCGCGATGTTGAATGATGCCAGGAAACCGGCCTGGCCCGTCGAGATCTGGTTCAGGTCATACGCGCGATACAGGTGCGTGCCGCGCTTCCCGATGTACCCGATCTCGCCCACGAAGCGGAGCGGCAGCTCGCGCTGCACGGTGAGGTTCCACTCGTGCACCGAGGGGCTCTTCAAGTTCTGGTCAAAGCCGCCAACGGCGGGCGCCAATCCCATGGGCGCCAGCGCCGGTGTCAGCGCGGCCGAAGGCGTGATGGTCGGCAACGGCACCGTCAGCGGGAAGTTGCTGCTGATACGGTTCGTCATGCCCGCAGGCGCAACGCAACCGGGCGTCGAACCCACGGCACCGGTGGTGTCGATGGTGTTGACGCAGCCCAGCATGAAGCCCGGCATCTTGCCCGCCATGGCCGTCACCTGGAACGTCGAGAGCACATCGAACAGCCAGGCGTAGCCCAAGCGCACGCTCGTTTTGCCGTCCGGCGACCAGGCGATTCCCATGCGCGGTGCCAGCGCCGTGATGTTGTTGTTCTGGAACCAGCGGTCGGACTTCTGGAAGCTCACCGTGCCCTGCGATCCATCCATGGCCTTGTTCGCCACCAGCGTCTGCTTGGCATCGAACGGCGCCGGGTTGTACTCCCAGCGCAGGCCGGCGTTCAGCGTGACGTTCGGCCGCAGCTTCCACTCGTCCTGGATGTACGTGTCGTACTGGTGCGCGCGCGTGTAGACGGTGGCGTAGTTCGAGCTGAAGTAGGTGTTGCCGCCGAAGTCGGCGTCGTAGGCCTGCCGGATCACGTCCGGAATGCCGGCCAGCTCCACGATCGCCTGGTTCAGGTTGTTCAGGTCCGTCGAGTTGATGTTAGCCGAGCCGGAGGGCAGGTTGAGGAAACCGCCCTGCCGCGTGCTCTGTGCGAACGCGATGGTCGGCGCCAGCACGTTCGACCCGAAGAAGCCGCGGCTGTCATTGTGGATGTAGAACCGGAAGTTGATGCCCACGTGCAGATTGTGCGACCCATGGATCCAGCTCAGGTTGTCGACGAACTGCGGCGCCGTCACGCCACGCTGCGTGTGCGGCGTATTGCAGTACGGCGCGCTCATGAGGCTCGTCGAACCGAACAGGCACGATTCGAAATATCCCGGATCCTTCTTCGGATCGCCGAAGTTCGGGTTCGATTCGCCGAAGGTGAACGCGAACGCGAACCGGTTGAAGCCCATGGTGAACTCATTCACCAGGTTCGACGAGAACGTGTGCCGGTAACTGATGGCCAGGTTCTTGCCGATGCGCGATACCTCGCCGAGCGGCGGGAAGCCCGGATACACCGACGGCCGTCCGTTGAGGAAGTCGCCCTGCTTCGTGTCGAAGCGGTTTTGCAGCCAGCGCACGAAGAGGTTGTCGTTGGCGCCGAACGTGTGGTCCACGCGCACCATGTAGTGCGGCCCGGTGAACTTCGTGGGCGGGCTCCACCCAAAGCCCGCGAAATTCAGCCCATCGCCCTGGGTGAAGTTGTTGGGCATGGGCAGGCTGTTCGCCGCCGCCTGCATCGTAGCGTCCGGTCCGATGGCGCGCGGATCGTTCGCCGCATTGATGCTGTAGCTGGCGATGCAGTTCGTCGACGCGGCCGTAGCGCAAGCGGTCGCGCCCGCCACGAGGTTGCCGTTCGCATCCACCAGGGCCGGGCGGTTTTGCGTCAGGCCGTTCACTGTTCCCTTGACGTAGCGGAAGACGCCGCTGCGCAAGGTGGACGTATAGACACAAGCCGCGCCGCAGCCGATGGCGTCGACACTCGCCAGCGACGCCGTCTGGTAGATGCTGTTGCCCTGGAAGCTGCCGAAGAAGAACGTCCTGTTCTTGATGATTGGACCGCCGACGTCGAAGCCGCCCTGGTTCAGGCGCAGCAGCGCGCGCGGCTTGTGCTCGTAATTACTGAACCACTCGTTCGAGTTGTAGTCCTCGTTGCGGTTGAAGAAGTAGCCATCGCCGTGGAAGGCGTTCGAGCCGCCTTTGGTGCCGATCATGACATTGGCGCCGGAGTTGCGGCCGTTCTCGGCCGTTGCGCCCAGCGTGACCGTGCGGAATTCCTGCACGTTATCGGGATTCAGGCGCTGCAGGTTCGACTGCGGATTCGGCACCGTCGATTCATTCGCGTCGATGCCGTCGATGGTCACGTTGTGCGAGCGGTCGCGCGACCCGAACACGTGCGTGCCCGAACCCGCGCCGCCGGCCGTGCGCTGCACCACGCCGGGCTCCAGCGTGAGCAGGCTCAGCGGATTGCGGCCGTTCAGCGGCAGGTTCTTCACCTGCTTCTCGGTCATGATGTCGCTGATGGTCGCGTTCGTCGTCTCGATGCGCTGATAGGTCGATTCGACCTGCACGGTCTGCGTCTCTGCGCCGACCTTCAGTTGCGCATCCACCACCAGCGGCTGACCGACGGTCAAGTTGTTGTGCACGCTGGAGTACTGCTGGA
The DNA here is from genome assembly GCA_964460655.1 of uncultured Terriglobales bacterium. Taxonomy (GTDB): domain Bacteria; phylum Acidobacteriota; class Terriglobia; order Terriglobales; family Acidobacteriaceae; genus CAVUAF01. Next base: position 4,603 of record CAYWSH010000228.1, read on the forward strand.
AGCCTTTTTGCGTCACCGCCACGGTGTACGCGCCTGCGGGCACCGACGGGAAGCTGTAGACGCCGGCGCTGCTCGTCACGCTGTCATAGCTGACGCCGGTCGCTTCGTTGGTGGCAACCACCTTCGCGCCGGCCACGACGGCGCCGCTCGAGTCGGTGACCACGCCGGTGATCGTCGACGAACTGGTCTGCGCCAAGCTGAGTGTCGCACACAGCATGAGCGCCGAGATCGCTACTGCGACTGCTCTTTTTGTCATGGGAGAGCTCTCCTGCCGCGGGTTGGCGGCAATTTTCCAGCCACAATTCCGTTGCCTGTCCGTTGCCTGCTGCTAGGGCCCGATTTGCTTGATTTGCAGCGTTTTACCGTACGAAACAGCCAGTGTCAATCAAACAAACGGAAGGCTTTGCGGTGTCCAGATATGGAATTCCGTAGCCGGATTCGAAAAAGGCGGAGGCCGAACCCGTTCCCCCGGAGTTTCCCACAATCGACACGGGTAAGGCTGATTCACCGCACCCTGGCCTGTGC